>CANKAJ010000003.1 GCA_947479645.1 Betaproteobacteria bacterium
TACCACATGGACAGAGGTCGTTTCTTCCTACCTTGGGTTTGCAACGCCAAATCGTTGTGACCATCTTATCCCGGAGTGCTTCCCGTTGTGGTACCCACTAGGATGACATAGTCGCATGGGCCGTCACTAATAGCGGCCCCCTCGGTCATCCAGTCGTGGTGGCCAGCCAGGTCTGCGCGTAGTGAATATCGAATATCTCCTCGAAGCCGCCAATAGCCAGGCCGTTTTCGCGGATCCTGAGGAGTTGAGCGACTACAAGTTCTGGAATCAGGCAGGGGATGTCGCGTGAGTCTGTAATCAGCCGCGCCCCCCGAACTGTCCGATGAATCGTGGGGTGGTACTTGTCCTCGACGACCAGATCGCCGGTCACGCTCGGAATCTTGCAAACGCGCCAGTTCGGGATGGGCCGGCCTTTGTCTCGCAGGCAGATGACGGTAACTCGCATACTGGACATTTGTTCAGTTTTTGAGCGTCGCGGGCAAATCCTTGGCTAACCTGCCTATTAAGTTTAACCGCTAGAACTACTCCCCTGCCCTGTACATTGGGCCCAGATATCTCCAAACCTTTGGACAGGATGTACGAGGAAGCAGAAATTGAATTAGGCCGGATACCAGTGTGTGGGCTGTTGATTTTCTAGTCGAGGCGTTGACCGGAAAAGCCTACAGCGCCTACATGATCGCAGGCATCCACAAACAAAAACGGCCTACCAGAAGGTAAGCCGTTGATTTGTTTGGTTGCGGGGGCAGGATTTGAACCTACGACCTTCGGGTTATGAGCCCGACGAGCTGCCAGACTGCTCCACCCCGCGCCCGACGTCTAACTAGAGAAATGATTATAGCGACAATGGGGGAAAAGCGCCAATACTCTTTTGCTTTTCGGCAAAGAAGGTACGCCTGCGATGCAGGCTAGAACAGTCCAAGTTGCCGGGGTTGTTCCGCAACACGAAATAGAGAGGTATCCAGCTTGAATCGTTCACCGCGATCGAGTTGCAGCCTGGCACACGCCAGTTCAAAACGACGACGTATCAGCGCGGCAAATTCCCCCGTTCCTTTCATGCGGCTGACGAACGCCGGATCATTGTCACGTCCATCACGCAAATCATGGATACGCGCCATGACGCGGTCGGCGCGCATGGGATAGTGGCGCGCCAGCCAGTCACGAAACAGTGTTTTGACTTCATGCGGCAGACGCAGGATGACGTAACCGGCCATGCTGGCACCCGCCTCCGCCGCGACCTCCAGAACCGGTTCCACATCACTGTCATTGATAAATGGAATCACCGGCGCCATCAGCACGCCACAGGGTATTCCGGCATCGGCCAGTCGCTTGATGGTCTCGATGCGACGATAGGGTGCAACCGCCCGCGGCTCCAGCTTTCCGGACAAAATGGGATCAAGCGAAGTCACTGACACGAACACATGCACCAGCCGATCGCGGGCCATGGCCATGAGAATGTCCATGTCACGTTCGACCAGAGACGATTTGGTCACAATCCCAACGGGATGACGAAACTCGGCGAGCACCTCGAGAATGCCGCGTGTGATCCGATGCACTCGCTCTGCCGGTTGATACGGGTCGGTATTGGCACCCAGCGCGATCAATTCGCATTGGTAACCCGGATGCGACAGTTCCTTCCTCAGCAATGCCGCGGCATTCTGCTTGCCGAAAATACGCGTCTCAAAATCAAGTCCAGGCGACAGTCCGAGATAAGCGTGGCTGGGTCGCGCATAGCAATAGACGCACCCGTGTTCACATCCCTGATAGGGATTGATTGACTGCGAGAACGGCACGTCGGGTGACGTATTGCGCGAGATGATGGACTTGGCCAACTGCAAGGTAATGACCGTGCGTGCCGGCCGCGAAGGCTCTTCCAGGAACGGATCGAGTATCTCGCGCTCGCGTGTGAAGGCCTCAAAGCGCACACCGGGGTTATCCGCCGCGCCACGCCCCTTGATGGTTGTCGTCGGCGCCTTCATCGTCTCCGCTACACGGAGCGGCGCTCTATCAGCGCCTGCGCCAGTGTGCCACTGTCGACATACTCCAGTTCACCGCCAACCGGAATGCCGCGTGCAATGCGGCTCACGCGTATTCCACGTGCTTTCAGCATTTCGCCGATGTAGTGCGCAGTGGCCTCACCTTCATTGGTGAAATTGGTGGCAACGATAACCTCTTTGACCAGTCCGTCGCTGACGCGCCGCTGCAACACGTCCAGGCCGATCTCACGCGGCCCGATTCCATCCAGCGGTGACAACCGCCCCATCAATACAAAATAAAGGCCGCTGTAGGCGAGCGTCTGCTCCATCATCAACTGATCCGCCGGTGCCTCCACAACGCACAGTTGCGACGCATCGCGTTTGGCTGAGGAGCACAGCTGACACAATTCAGCCTCGGTAAAGGTATTGCAACGGGCGCAACGACGAATCGACTGCAGTGCGCGCCCCATTGCCAATCCCAGTCGTTCGGCGCCGGCACGATCATATTGCAGCAGATGATAAGCCATACGCTGCGCCGACTTGGGCCCTACGCCCGGCAGGCAACGCAAGGCACTGATCAGGTCTTCCAGCGTTGAGGGAGATTTCAAAACTGCTGTAACCTGCTCAGGCCCTGGTCAGAATGGCAGCTTCATGCCCGGCGGCAAACCCAGACCCGAGGTAAAGCCGGACATCTTTTCCTGGACAGTGGACTCGACCTTGCGCACGGCATCATTGACCGCAGCAGCGACGAGATCTTCCAGCATGTCCTTGTCGTCACCCAGCAGGGAGGGGTCAATGCTGATGCGCTTCACATCATGCTTGCAGGTCATCACCACCTTCACCAGGCCGGCACCGGCCTGGCCTTCGACCTCAACCGAACCGAGTTGATCCTGCATCTTGCGCATGTTGTCCTGCATCTGCTGTGCCTGCTTCATCATGCCGGCCAACTGCCCTTTATTAATCATGCTTCTCTCCGCTTATGTTCCGGATTGATTGACGTCTCAATGATGGTCGCATCGAACTGCTGCATCATTTCGACCACAAACTTATCCTGTTTGATCGCTGCCACCGCCCTCTCCTGGGCGGTGTCACCCTTGATTTCACCGACACTGACAACCACTTTGATGTCCACGCCAAAATAACCAGACAAGGCCGTTTGCAACTTGTCCTGATAGCCAGGCTGGGCAAGATGCTTGGCCGATGATTCGATTGCCAGTTCCATGCACTTGCCGTCAAAACGCACCAGTTCACTTTGGCGTGCCAGTTGCTGGGCAATGCCGCCCACTTCAAGCCGTTTTGCCAGCGCCGGCCAGTCACCGTCAAATGAAGCCTTGGCAGGGGCTGCGGCAGGCGCAGGCTCGGAACGCCTGGGGGCGGCAACTGCCGGCGCTGCAACAGGCCTTGCGGCCGCAGGTGTGGCGGCAGATGCCGGTGCAGATGCAGGCGCGTGTCCGGCACGGACTGGCGCAGCACTGACTGGCCGGCTCGCTGGCCTTGCTCCGCCTGACTGAGCGCTGCCTGCCGATGGCTCATTCGGGTCGACTGGAACAAACGCCAGCATGCGCATCAGCGTCATCGTGAAGCCGGCATATTCATCAGGGGCCATGGGCAGGTCCTGGCGTCCGTGAATCGCAATCTGATAATAGAGCTGCACATCTTCGGCGCGCAGGCTCGAAGCCAGCTTGGTGATGCGCCCGGCATCGGCGCTGCGCTTGGATGATTCGGACAATGCTGCAGGCGCCGCCTGCACCAATGCGATCAGATGCAGCAGTGATGCCAGCTCCTGCAACGCCCCGTCAAACGATACATTGCGTGACTCCATATCATCGGCCACGGCAATCATCGCCGCGCCGTCGACGGCAACCAGGGCATCGAGAATTGCATAGAGGAAGGAGTCGTCAATGGTGCCCAGCATGGCGCGTACCGCCATCTCGCTGACGCTGCCCCCCGAATACGCAATGGCCTGGTCAAGCAAAGACAAGGCATCGCGCATGCTACCCCTCGCCCCCTGGGCGATGAGGCGCAATGCGCCCTCCTCGCTGGCCAGTTGTTCTTCTTTCAGGATTCGCCCCAACTGGCCGGCGATCTCCGGAACCGGCAACTGCTTGAGGTTGAACTGCAGGCAGCGCGACAGCACCGTCACCGGCACTTTCTGCGGATCTGTGGTCGCCAGAATGAACATGATGTGCGCAGGCGGCTCCTCCAGCGTCTTCAACATGGCATTGAAGGCGTGATTGGAGAGCTGGTGAACTTCATCGATCATGTAGACCTTGTAGCGGCCCGATGAAGGCGCATAAGCTGCGCGCTCAAGCAGACCCACCATTTCGTCCACGCCCCGATACGAGGCGGCGTCCATCTCGATGTAGTCGACATAGCGTCCACTGTCGATTTCGGTGCAGGCCGCACACACACCACAAGGCTTGGCGGTGATGCCGGTAACACAATTAAGCGACTTGGCAAGGATACGGGCGATGGTGGTTTTACCCACGCCACGGGTGCCGGTAAACAGATAGGCATGATGCAGACGACCGGTTTCAAGGGCATGCGTCAGCGCCTTGACGGCGTGCTCCTGCCCCACCAGGGTTTCGAAAGCCCGTGGGCGCCATTTACGGGCAAGAACCTGATAACTCATGCCGCGATTTTAACACTCATACCCACCCCATCTCCCGCAATGGGCAGGAGATGGGGAAGGGATATCAGGTTTGCACCGCGCAGCGGCGCTGCTACGAATGGGGTGGCGAGCCTTACCCCCGGCACTTGCAGTGAGTAGCTGTGGCTGCTTCCTTCCGGACCTGACCAGATTAACTACGCCGCAATGCGGGGAGGCCCGCCATGGACGATAGACAAGAAACACGATCAATTCCTGCCTGCCTTGATTTTATCAGGCTATCGATGCGGACAAACAGGCAACTTCAAGTTTTGGTCGTTTCGGTTTCAATGCTCAACGGCGTCATGGAATCAGGCAGCACGCGTCCCATGCGGGCACGATGGCCGACATGATGGGCCAGTTTCGCTCCCGAGAGCTGCACCACTTTGGGCTTGCCGCCCCGCGCCGTGCCGTTGACCGTCAGCGCATTGCCGGAGAAAACCGCCACTGCGCAGAGTTTTTCGTGCGTCTCCAGGCCCATCACAATCACGCCGCGGCCACGTGTCATGGCCTTCATCTCGGCAATATCGAATATCAGCAGCCTGCTGCGCTCCGCCGCCGCGGCGACACGCAAGCCGCTCTTTCCCTTGTCGGCATCGTCGTAGACCGCCGGTGGCAACGGCGTTTCTCCTTCGCCCAGGCTCATGAATTCGCGTCCAGCCTTGCGGTTGGACACCATGTCGGCGATGGAGGTCAGAAAACCGTAGCCGCCAGTTGAGGCCACCAGCACTCGGGTCTCCGGTTTGCCACCCACGCAATACATGATCTTGCCGCCGCTCTGGACTTCGACCAAAGAGGATGAGGGTGCGCCATCACCGCGGCCCGGCGGCAGTTCGCCCGCCTGTACGGTATAAGCCCGCCCCATCGAGTCGAGGAAGATCACCGGATCGACAGTGCGGCACTTGATCAGGACCAGCAAGCCGTCGCCTTCCTTGAACGACAGTGTCGAAGCCTCCACCTCCCAACCCTGACGCGAGCGGATCCAGCCGTTGCGGGAGAAAATGACCGTCAATGGCTCATCAACCACCGGCGTTTCAACCACTGCTTTTTCCGACTCTTCGATGACGGTACGGCGCTTGTCGCCAAAGGTCTTGATATCGGCCTCAATCTCGCTGATAACCAGATCTTCCAGCACCTTGCGGCTGGACAGGATCTTGTCCAGCTGCTTCTCTTCCGTGCGCAACTCAGCCAGTTCCTGCTCGACCTTGATGTGCTCGAGCTTGGCCAATTGGCGCAGACGTATTTCCAGAATGTCCTCGGCCTGGCGCTCGGTCAGCTTGAAGGCCTTGATCAGGTCGGCCTTGGGGTCGTCAGCGGCACGGATGATCCTGATGACCTTGTCCACGTTGAGCAGCACCAGCAGCCGGCCTTCGAGCACATGGATGCGATCGAGCACCTTCTCCAGACGAAAGCGGGTGCGGCGGGTCACGGTGTTGAAGCGGAATTCCAGCCATTCCGTCAGCACATCCTTCAGGTTTTTTCCGGTGGGACGCCCATCCAGTCCGACCATGACCAGGTTGATGGAAGAGTTTGTTTCCATGCTGGTCTTGGCCAGCAGCAGATTGACAAACTCATCGACTCCCTGGCGCGACGAGCGTGGCTCGAACACCAGTCGCACCGGATGCGTACGATCGGATTCGTCGCGCGCCTTCTCCAGCATGGACAACAGCAACTGCTTCTCGCGCTGCTGCTCTACCGACAATGACTTCTTGCCCGACTTGGGTTGCGGATTGGTGATGGCATCAATTTCCTCGAGCACCTTGCGCGAGGAGGTGCCGGGTGGCAACTCGTACACCACCATCTGCCACTGCCCCCGCGCCAGTCGCTCGATGGTCCAGCGCGCACGCACCCGCACCGAACCACGGCCATTGGTATAGGCCTCGCGCATCTCGGCACGCGGCGTAATGATCTGCCCGCCGCCGGGAAAATCCGGTCCCTTGATGGACTTCATGATTCCGGCCATGCTCAATTCCGGGTCACGGATGAGCGCAATGGCGGCGTTCGCCACTTCAGTCAGGTTGTGGCTCGGGATTTCGGTAGCCATCCCCACTGCGATGCCCGATGCGCCATTCAGCAGGGCCACCGGCAGCCGCGCCGGCAACACCTGTGGCTCCTGCAGGCTGCCGTCGTAGTTCGGCGCAAAATCGACAGTCCCGCTGTCCAGTTCTGCCAGCAGCACATCGGCAAACTTGGTCAGGCGTGCTTCCGTGTAGCGCATGGCTGCAGGATCATCGCCGTCGCGCGAACCGAAATTGCCTTCACCATCGACCAGCGGGTAACGCAACGTGAAGTTCTGCGCAATGCGCACCAGCGCGTCGTACACCGAGGCGTCTCCGTGCGGGTGGAATTTGCCGAGCACGTCACCAACAACGCGCGCCGACTTCTTGCGCGGCGTGCCTGCCTTGCCCCCCATTTCCCACATGGCGTACAGAATGCGCGACTGCACCGGCTTCTGACCATCGGCCACGCGCGGCAGGGCACGATCCTTGACTGTTGCAATGGCATATTGCAGATACTGCGTCGATGCATAACGCCCCAGCGGCAACACATCGCCGTACTCACCGGAGATTGGAGCAAAGCGCGAGGGCGGCTCCGCGCCCCCTGCACCGCCTGCGCCGCCTGCCGCAGCAGGCGTATCTGCCATGGCGGCGACTACTGCCGGCTCACCGCCAGCATCGGCTTGCTGCACCGGCGCTGCTGCCACACCTTCAAAAAGATCGTTCTGATTGCCCATGAGTGCGGTTTTATTCTGATATCAATTGTTTTGAAAGTACTTATAAACAGTGCAGAAATCACCAAAAATGAAATCAATCATCAACTGATGTCGGCATCCACCAAATTACCGTAGGTCTCCATCCATTCGCGCCGTTGTGAGGCATTTTCCTTCGCCATCATCATCTCGAACACGCCGGCATCGGTCTCCAGACCATCGGCTTCCACCTGCACCGGCAACATGCGACGCGTATCCGGATTCAGCGTGGTCTCCCAGAGTTGCTCGGGACTCATCTCGCCCAGACCCTTGAAGCGACTCACGGTCCAGCTGTCATTCTTGACGCCTTCGTCGGCGAGTTTGGCCTCGATCGCGTCGAGTTCACCCTTGTCCAGTGCATAAAGCTTGCGCGCCGGCCGGCCCTTGCCGGCGCCGGGAACGTCAATGCGGAACAAGGGGGGCTGCGCCACATAAACGCGGCCGGCATCGATCAATTTGGGAAAGTGCTTGAAAAACAGCGTCAGCAACAACACCTGTATGTGCGAACCATCGACGTCAGCGTCGGCCAGAATCACGATCTTGTGATAACGCAAGCCGGACAGGTCGCCAGTACTGTCGGTGGCACCCTTGCGATGCGGATCCACGCCGATTGCCAGCGCAATCGCCTCGATTTCCTTGTTGGCATACAGGCTTTCGGGCTGATCCTGCCAGGTGTTCTTGGGCTTGCCTTTGAGCGGCAACACTGCCTGAAATTCCTTGTCGCGCGCCTGCTTGGCCGAACCGCCGGCCGAGTCGCCCTCAACGATGAACAATTCATTGCGCTCCGGGTCATCGGAGGCGCAATCGGTGAGTTTCCCCGGCAGCACCGCCACACCGGTGCTTTTGCGCCGCTCCACCTTCTGCGCCGCGCGCGTGCGTGCCAGCGCCTGACGAATGCACAGCTCGGCGATGCGCTTGCCCTCGTCGACGTGTTGCGACAACCAAAGCTCGAAAGGATCGCGAACCATCTGGCCGACCAACTTCACGGCATCGCGATAGATCAACTCGTTCTTCACCTGCCCCTTGAATTGCGGATCCAGCATCTTTACCGCCAGCACATAGGAAACGCGCGACCACACATCCTCGGGCACGATCTTCAGCCCGCGCTGCCCCATTTCATGATGTTCGATGAAGTTGCGTATGGCCGCGTAAACCCCTTCGCGCAGGCCCGCGACGTGAGTGCCGCCCTGCCGGGTCGGAATCATGTTCACATAGGACTCGGCAACCACCTCGCCCTCGACGGTCCAGGCCAGCGCCCATAACGCGCCTTCGCCCTCGGAAAAGCTGTCGGACTCCGACTGCGCGCTGATATAGCGTTCGCCAAAGAAGGTGTCGGCCACCGTGCCAAGACCTTCAATAGCTCCCTGGAAATAACCCTTGATCCCTTCCGGAAAATGCCAGGTCTGGGTTTCGATCCGCCCGGCTTTCTCTACACCCAGGGTGAAGCGAACTCCAGGCAACAACATCGCCTTGGCGCGCAACAGGGCGGCGATGTCCGATGTCACGATCTTCGCTGAATCAAAATATTTGGGATCGGGCCAGAACCGGATGGTGGTGCCGGTCTCGCGCGCCGCGACCGCCTTGACCTTCCTGAGCGCTTCCTTGACCTGACCGTTATTGTGGAACACCAGGCGATGCAATCCGCCTTCGCGCTTCACCTCCACTTCCAGGCGGGTGGACAAGGCGTTGGGCACGCATACCCCCACACCGTGCAACCCACCGGCAATCCGATAGACCGACTCCTTGTCCGTCTTGCGGAACTTTCCGCCCGAATGCAGCGTGGTGAAGATCACCTGCACTGCGGGAATCTTCTTCTTTGGATGAATATCGACAGGAATGCCGCGACCATCGTCTTCCACCGAAGCCGACCCATCTTCGTAAAGAATAACGGCCACATTCTTGGCAAACCCCGCCAGCCCCTCGTCCGACGCGTTATCGATGACTTCAACCAGCGCGTGGTTTGGATTGATCGGATCGGTGTACATGCCGGGCCGGTGCAGGATCGGCGACAGGTCTTCGAGGATTTCAATATCCTCTGCGTTGTAACCCCTAGATTTTGTTGCCATTCTGAGTATTACCCCTAGTAATGGGGGCCCTGAAAAGATGCGCCATGATACCCGCGAAAGAGCGCAAATCCCAGTGCAGGCTGGATTCGAGCGTAACGGATTGATTTGAAACGGGGCGGCCAGTGGCACCCCTTCCGGCACTGACCTAGCGCGTGGCGCGTTTGGCCATCAGCGCGGCGTCCTCAACCACTTTCAATGGATTCCCGCCCCAGAGCATGGCCGCATAGAACGGATCCTCAAGCTTGGCGGTTACCACTGCACGCCACTGATACTGATTGAGAACCAGCATGGAACCGGTCATACCCATGTCGCCGATGATGCTGAATGAGGCCTGCAGCACTTCCCTGATTGGCTGATGATCCCATTTCACCGGCTCCACCGAAGCGATGGAACGGGGAGCCTCGCCGGGATACGCCGAAAACGAGCCAATACAACCGTCAATTGTCTTGAACGAACAGGCAAGTCGATTGCCGCGAGGTGTCATGATCTTGTCCGCATCATTGAACTTTGTATTTACGCCTTCTCACCACAACAGCGCCGCGTCCGCCTATGGACAAGCACCAAAAATGCGTCTAGCGTTAAACGGCGTTACCACCGAGCTCACTCATACAACTATAACTCAAATAACTTTCAAGCCTGAGGAGGATGATCATGCGGAACTTCAAAATCGTCGCCACTTACCTCTTGATAACACTGTCTTTGGCATGCTCTGCGCCGGCAAATGCCCAGAAGCCGAGCGGTCTCCCGAACAATTATCCAGCCAAACCGGTCAAGGTCATTATTGGCGCATCCGCCGGCGGCGGCACCGACATCCTGGGGCGCCTGGTATTCAAGCACTTGGGCGATGCCTGGAAACACACGTTCATCGTGGAAAACAAGGTTTCCGTCATGGGCAGCGCCCTGGCGCTGGATGATGTGGCGAAATCGCTGGCCGATGGTTACACCATGAACGTCGTTTCAGGCAGCACCTATGTTGGCGCAGCGGTTGTGCACATGATCCCCAAGAACCTGCTGCAGGCGCTGGATCCGATCGCCCAGTTCACCACGCAGGCCTTTGTTCTCGCCGCCACCAAGTCGCTACCCGCGAATACCGTACCGGAACTGGTGGCCTACGCCAGGAACAATCCGGGCAAACTCAACTACGCGTCATCCGGGCTCGGAGGCAGCGCTTTTCTTGCCGCGGAGTATTTGAAGCACGAATTTGGCGGCCTGGATATTGCCCATATACCCTACAAGGGCATCGGCCCGGCCTACATCGATCTGATCGCCGGGCGCACCCACATCGCCTTCGGCACAACGGTGTCGGCCGTACCCCATGCCCAGAAAGGCACGCTCAAGCTGCTGGCAGTCACCAGCCCCAGGCGCCTGCCCAACCTGCCTGACGTTCCGACCATGACAGAGTACCGACCCGACTTTGAATACATGTCGTTTTTCGGCGTGGTCGGCCCCGCGGGGATACCCAAATCCGTGGTGGCCGCATTGAACAGGCAGATCAACGATATCCTGGCCCTGCCCGAAGTTCAACGCCCATTGGAGGCCGATGGCTCAATGATCGTGCGCACCACGCCGGAGAATTTTCAGAAAGAACTGGTGCGCTTCGTCAACCAGGCCGAGAAACTGGTGCGTGAAGCCAATTTGAACTTGAAACCTGCCAGCTAGTCCCAATTGCGACCATCATCCTCTGCGAGGCGGCGCGCAACCTTGGGCTTGCCGAATCGCTGGTTCCGGCGCCAGCACCCCATGCAGTAAGAGTGGCACACAGCGTGCGCACAAATGCTCATCGTGGCATCATACGGCCGTAATTTTTACGGCTGCGAGACGGCCTGCTCGGCTGCCTGCAAATAACATCAAAAACCCGGAGGGAAGTAATGAAGATTCTATTTTTCGATGATTACAAGCTCGGCGTAGTCAAGGGAGACAATGTCGTCGACGTAACCCAGGCAGTCAGCGATATCCCGCGCCTGGGCCCCCACGATCTCATCAATGGCCTGATCGAAAAATTTTCCGATTACCGCACGAAACTGGAGGCAGCCGCAGCCGCTGGCACTGGTGTTCCGCTATCGAGCGTCAAGATTCGCCCGCCACTGCCCAGGCCCATCAATATTGACTGCATGGCCGTCAACTACATGGAAGATGGCACCAAGTCGGAACCCTCGCCAATCAACGCGTTTCACAAATCACCCAGTTCCATCATCGGCGACGGCGATACCATGGTGTTCACGGACATCCCGGCCATCAGCTTTGAAGGTGAGGCGGAAATCGCCGTCGTGATTGGCAAGCGCGCCAGCAATGTCAAGGCCGCTCAGGCCATGGACTATATTTTTGGCTACGTCAATTTCATTGATGGTTCGGCACGCGGGCTTCTGCCCTCCAACAATACCTTCTTTCAAATGAAGTCACGCGAGACTTTCGGCCCCATCGGCCCTTATCTGGTGACTGCCGATGAAATTTCCGATCCTCACAACTTGCAAGTACGACTGTGGGTCAATGGCGGCCTGAAGCAGAACTACAACACCAGTGACATGGCCCACAATATTCCCAAGTGCATCGAATGGGTGACCTCAATTCACACCCTGCATCCGGGAGATATTCTGGCCATGGGCACCAACCATCGCGGTCTCAGCAGCTTCCACGATGGCGACAAGATCGAACTGGAGGTGGACGGACTGGGGCGCCTGCACGTCAATTGCCGTGATGAACTCAAGCGCACCTGGGCCAGGGAAACCCGGCTTGAACGCGCCCAGAAGGGATTGCCAGGCCCAAGCCAGCAATTGACTGGCAAATACGCAAAGACATAAGTAAACACTGAACAAGTCTGAACACTGGAGAAAGCGTGCACAGTGTTTACTCTTAAGCGGGGGATAGACAAGGGGGCGTCACCCCCTTGTTCAGTAATTCCGTAACGTTTATCACGATTGAAAGGATTGCCCCTCAATCGGCCTGAACAAACGTGCCATTTCAGATGATGCTGAAATGGCACGTTGCTTTTAGCACGTCTGATTACCGCTTCAATCGGCTGGCGATTTCCGTCAGCGCTGCTGTGCGGCGAGAACCTCAGGCCGCCTTCGCACTTGATGGCGTTACCGAAAGCCTGTCCAGTTCGGACTTCACCTGTGCTTCGACGACACTGCCCTTGAAGAAGTCCGGATTCATCCCGCCATGCAGTTTTACAATGTTCGAAAAAGTGAATTCGCGGAAGTCCTGATCGGTCAGATGTCCCTTCTCCAGCGACTCGAACACCTCCGGCACGACCTCATCAATGTGATGCACATCCCAGTGCCCGATGTCTGAACTGAATATTGCCTTGAGCCTTACCTTCATCCTGGGATCGAACGCAAACATGGTCGTAGGGTCATCCGCCTCGCAGCCGAAGTAGAAATTACGGCTGTACAACTCGGCAATTTCCCGTTTGCTGCTGATCGGGCCGAGGTGACTGAAGTCATCGTAATGCTCTTTCTCCCTCTCGCTCAGATAGACCGGATCGGCGCCATGCTTGTTCCACTCAATGCTGTTGAAAATATCGTCAATTCTTTCTTTCATGCGCGGCCCGCCGTATTGCTCGATCAACTTGCGCAATTCGGGCAGATCCAGATTGGATGGGCGCAGATTCTTTTGCATCGCCGCCCAATTGCGCTTTTCCCAATGACCTTGCAAATCACAGCACAATGACGTTCCCCAACCCATCCCGCCCTCAAGAAATGCGAAATTCAAGGTCGGGAAGCGCTTGACGACGCCCCCCAGAAAGACCGCCTTGGCAAAGGTATGGTTGCCATTGGCAAAGTGGTCAATGTGATTGTAGACATCGTTGCTCCACGACATGCGATCCGGCCAGTCGCGACTGCCGCCATGCGCCGTCACTGCAATATTCAGGTCAACGAAGGTCTGCCACAGCGGATCGTAGTCATACTGATTATCAAGGCCCAGTGCTTCAATGTAGTACGGTGCCAGCACCTTCTTGTAATACGACGAAGCCTCCTGCGCGGCCTGATCGCTGGCGGAAGGGATGGTTCTCGGAAAGGCCCCAACGAGCATGATGGCTTTTATGCCCATCTCCTGCTTCAGGAATTTGGCCTCGGCGATCGCCTCCTCCGGCGTAATCGGCGCGATGACGCCAACCGGAGCAAAACGATCCTCGTAGCCGGCAAAATAATCGCGGGTCATGATGTTGTACGCCCGCACCACGGCCTTGCGCAGGTCTTCGCCCGGTGTGCGATGGATGTTCAAGCCGATGGACGGATACATCAAGGCAAAATCAATGCCCAGTTCATCCATGCGCTCTCTGAGCAGACTCGGCATCATGATCGTGGCGCGGTCACGCGTGTTGCTCGGACTGAGCCACCAGGCGGCGCGCCGCATCCGTTGGTGCTTGCGCTGATCATCGGTGGCCTCATACCAGTTGCGATGCCCCTCGGAAAACTTGGCATACCGTTCCGCCATCTTGGGGCCCGCCACCGATCGCACATAATCAATCAGTACCGGCATCGACTCTACCCAATGCCCATCACCATCGATAATGGGATGCTTTATCTGTTGACGAATCTTTTGCGCTTCGGTTGCCATTGCCACTCCTCCGGAATTGTTCTGCGAATTATTGTATTTGGCTGCCGACATCTTCAATACGGCAGAATTTGCTTATTGCCAATGCTCGTCCAGGTTGCGCGCTCCCTTGCCATCGGACACAAATATCCGGAAATTGCTGTACTTTCTGGAAAATTGATGACGACCGGCACGGCTGGAAATCATGACCCCATGGGACGGACAACGTGCAGTCATGCGCCGCAAATATTAACCGAGCGGTGAATGACTGACAACGATTGACTCGATTCCACCTCCCTATACAACCCCTCTTGTTTTGAGCGATGCAATACGCTCAGCATCCATTCCAAGAATACCGGCCAATACTTCCTCGGTATGCTGCCCGAGCAACGGTGGCGGTAGTTGGTAAGTGACAGGCGTGCGGGAAAAACGGATGGGATTGGCCAGCACGCGCAAGTCGGCCGCCAGCGGGTGCGGCAGTTCGACGGTAACACCGCGCTGAACCGCATGCGGTTCAGCAAATGCCTGTTCAAAATCATTGACCGGTGATGCCGGCACACTGGCGCCCTTGCACAGGGACAATACCTCGCCCGAATCGCGCGATGCCACCAGTGCCTGCAGCGCCGGTTGCAATTCGCGGATATTCTTCCTGCGCTCGCTCGCAATCCGGTAACGCGCATCTTCGGCCAGTTGCGGCGCACCGAGCGCTCCACAAAACCGCCTGAAGTGCTCGTCGGTATTGCAGGTAACGATAATGGCCCGGTCGGCGCAATCCAGCAGCGTGCTCAACCATGCGTTGGTCAGGTGCATATTGCCCTGCCGTGGCTCAACCTTGCGCGTCACCAGATAATCCTGCGCTTTCAGCGCCATTGAGGCCATGGCAACGTCGAGCAGCGCCAGATCGATATGCTGACCCAGCCCCGATCGGGTTCGCTCCTGCAAGGCGACGACCACGGCCATGGCCGCATACAGCCCCGACATGAAATCGGCGACCTGATAGCCCACCTTCATCGGCCCCGCTCCCGGTTCGCCATCAGGTATGCCGGTAATGCCCATGATACCGCTCTGGGCCTGAAACACTGCGTCATATCCGGGTTGCCTCGACTGAGGCCCGGTCTGTCCAAATCCGGTCAGAGAACAATAGATGAGCCGAGGGTTATCCGCCTTGAGACTTTCATAATCCAGCCCGTATTGGGCCAGCGTTCCAGGAATGAAGTTCTCCAGAAAAATATCGGACTTCGCCACAAGGCTGCGCACGATTTCCTGGCCTTCCTTCATGGAAAAATCGACGGTCACCGATTTTTTGTTGCGGTTGGCCGCCATATAGCCTGCTCGGTTTGAGTCGCGATCCGGCCCCGGCTCGCCAGGAAGATAGGCACCGCTTGCGCGAGATTGATCGCCCTCTCCAGTCCTCTCGATCTTGATGACCTCGGCACCGAAATCCCCCAGAGCCTGCCCGGCCAGCGGAAGTGCCAGCACACGCGCGAGTTCCACTACGCGCACACCTTCCAGGCATGTTGTGCTCGACATCGAATATCCTTTTCTTGATTTTTTACAGGGAATAAAAAAGGCTGCTCGCTCAAATCTGGAAGTTCGATACGCTTTCGGATGCCAGTGAATTCTTTGTCTGGAAAAAGTCTTCCAGAATTGAATTTCTCGGAATTTCCAGGAAAACCCTGAATGGATCTCGAGTCTTGAGAAAGCATACCCAGCGCTTCCACCAAAATGGAGAATATGCATGGGGACGTGCCCCCTGGTTCAGTAATTCTCTAGGCTTGGCTGTCCAGTCCGAACTCCTGCGCCAGCAGTTCGTATGAACGATGACGCGCAGCGGGTTCGTAGGTCCAGGTTACGATCACCAATTCGTCCAGATTGAGGCGCTCGGCCAACTCCCTCAATTTTGCTGAGACTTGCCCGGAAGACCCGACAATGGCCCGCTTATTGAGCTTTCCGATAATGACCTGCTCTTGCGGCGTTCGGATGCTCGCAGCCGCCTCGTCAGGACTCACCAGTGGATCACGTAACCCCTTCTCAAAACCAAGGCGCCAGTGCTCGCGCGTCTTGAACAGATGCCTTGCCTGCGCTTCTGAATCAGCAGCCAGCGCCCAAACACAAATCGTTGCAATGGGCTCAGGATAACGAGGACTCGGACGGTAATTGCGCCGATAAAGATCCAAGGCCTGCTCAACGCCCTTGCCCTCGCTGAAGAAGTAGGCAAATGCATAAGGCAAACCGAAATACGCCGCGAGGTGCGCGCCGTAATCGGAGCTGCCAAGGATCCACATTTGCGGGCTGGTTGGACCTTGCGGATGCGCGCCAATGCGCTGGAACGGATGACCTTCGGGAAGCGGTGTTCCGGACACCCAGTCTTGCAGATCGCGTATTTGACGCGGAAACTCTTCGAGCACATTGCCTGGATTGGAATTCAACGCATAGGCAGTCAATTGGTCGGAACCCGGTGCACGCCCGATACCAAGATCAATGCGCCCAGGCGCGATCCCTTCCAACACACGAAACTGCTCTGCCACTTTCAATGCGGAATAATGCGGAAGCATGACACCCGCGCTACCGACGCGAATACGCTGCGTGGTGGCAGCGATGGCTGCCATGAGTATTTCAGGAGCCGAGCCGACAATACTGCCGCTATTGTGATGTTCGGATACCCAGAATCGGTTGTACCCCAACGCATCGCAGTGGCGGGCGAGTGCGAGGGTTTCCCTGATGGCGGCCTGCTGACCGCGCCCCTTTGACGCTGTGGATTGATCGAGAACTGACAACCTCATAGCCGATTCCTGGCTCGCGCTTCTTGGATGGAGGCCCCGTCAGGCGGGTACGCAAGGGCACCGGAGGCATTCGGGGCAGATTACCAAGCGGGTAAGCACGTTGTGCTTGCCGAACCAGTCACTCGTTCAGAACAACCGGCAGAAAAACCGGCCGCCCGCCAGGGATTGCGATGCCCAGGGAATTGCGATGCAATGGGCGGTGAATCCGCCCATCTTCATACAAAACCAGCCTAGTTATCCGCCTTGTTCATGGCCTTGGTTTCTGCCTTGGACTTTCTGCCCGGACTGGCAGGAGGGATATAGCCAGAAACCCGGCACAGCCAACCTTCGCTCGCCTTGCCGCCCTCAAACCGGGTCAACCTGCACATAATGACATCACCGCTGGCAGCCAAGCCGGAAACGCCCAGACGTACTTTTTCCAGGGAAATTCCCGTTGCTTTCGCGATATCCGAGTCAAGACGTTCGCCGTGTGCTTTCAGATACTTCAGGATTTCATGCACCTTGATTACTCCTTCAAAAATAAGCCGCCTTGCGACTCCAAGGCTTGGGTTTCCGGTACCACTCTCGTCAATTTGACGTGGATAAAGCCAAGCGTGAACTTGCGTCAGAGGCAGGATTCCTTATCCACAAGATCCTGCCTGAAGCGGCCAGATGTACCGCTCACTGCATTCATTTTGTCCGGCAATCGCCAAATTGAGACCGGCAGGATACGGGGAAGTTCGCGTCCCCGATACCCCAAAAATCAAACAATCGTAAGAAAAGTCGGCCAATTCGAGGGAACCTGCGGACGGCATTGAACAGCAGATTCATTCAAATACTTGAAAAATACCCATCAAGTATTTGATATAAAAGCACATATACCACTTCAACCGGAAGAAAAACTATCCAGAATTTCTGGCGGAGAGGGAGGGATTCGAACCCTCGACAGAGTTGCCCCTGTGCCACCTTTCCAGGGTGGTGACTTAAACCGCTCATCCACCTCTCCGAAACTCATCCGTCAGCCGCCAAATACTTGTGCTATCGGGGCCAAAAAGCGCAGTTCCCGGACATACGGAACCGCGGAGCATAAACCAGACGCGAACTATGGGCAACTCCGCGTTTGTATCGGACCTAGCTGGTTTCCTTCAACTGATCCAGAATCGCCGGGTTTTCCAGAGTGGAAACGTCCTGGGTAATGGCCTCGCCTTTGGCGATGGAGCGAAGCAAGCGTCGCATAATCTTGCCGGAGCGGGTCTTCGGCAGGTTTTCACCAAAACGGATGTCCTTGGGCCTGGCAATCGGGCCAATTTCCTTGGCCACCCAGTCACGCAACTCCTGCGCCACTTTTTTGGCTTCATCGCCGTAAGGTCGCGCTCCCTTGAGCACCACGAATGCGCAAACCGCCTCTCCGGTCAGATCATCGGGACGCCCTACGACGGCTGCCTCAGCCACCAGCGAAGTATGTGAAACCAGCGCCGATTCAATCTCCATCGTGCCCAACCGGTGACCAGAGACATTGAGCACATCGTCGATGCGACCCATGATGCGGAAATAGCCATCCTTGTCACGGCTTGCGCCATCGCCTGCAAGGTAATACTTCCCCTGAAAGTCGTCAGGGTAATAACTCTTCTTGAATCGGTCCGGGTCGCCCCAGATGGTGCGGATCATGGAAGGCCAGGGTCGTTTGATGACCAGAATCCCCCCCTTGCCCTTCTCTAACTCTTGTCCCGTCTCATCAACAATGGCCGCCATGATGCCGGGTAGCGGCAACGTGCATGATCCCGGTTTTGTCGCCGTAACGCCGGGCAGTGGTGTAATCAGGTGCCCTCCGGTCTCGGTCTGCCACCACGTATCAACAATGGGGCAACGCTCGCCACCCACCGTGCGGTGATACCACATCCATGCCTCAGGATTGATTGGCTCCCCCACTGTCCCGAGGATGCGCAGCGACTTGAGGTCATATTTATTCGGCAGATCGCCCCCGGCCTTGATTAGCGACCGAATAGCCGTCGGTGCGGTATAGAACACGCTCACCTTGTGATCCTGAATCATCTTCCAGAAACGGCCCGCATCCGGATAGGTCGGCACACCTTCAAAAATCACCTCAGTCGCCCCCGCGGCCAATGGACCATAGACGATATAGGTATGCCCGGTAACCCAGCCTACATCTGCCGTGCACCAGAAAATATCGTCCGGCTTGTAGTCGAACGTCCACTTCATGGTAAGGAGAGCATGCAACAGATAGCCAGCGGTGGAATGTTGCACTCCCTTGGGTTTGCCCGTCGAACCCGAGGTGTAAAGAATGAAAAGCGGGTGCTCCGCATTGACCCAGGTCGGCTCACATTCGTTTGGTTGGCCCTTTTCGGCGTCATGCCACCACGCATCCCGCGGCGACTGCATCGGTATCGCCGAACCCGAGCGCTTGTATACGACCACCGTCCGGATGCTGTCGCAACCGCCCATCGCCAGTGCTTCATCGACGGCGGGCTTGAGCGGAATTTCCCGCCCTCCGCGAAACTGCCCATCCGCAGTAATGACTGCAATGGCGCCGGCATCGATGATGCGCTCATGCAGGCTCTTGGCGGAGAAACCGCCAAACACCACCGAATGGGTTGCAGCAATCCGTGCACATGCCTGCATCGCGACCACGGCCTCAATCGACATCGGCATGTAGATCAGCACGCGGTCACCCTTGCCAACGCCCCTGGCCTTCAGCGCATTGGCAAAGGTGCACACGCGGTGATACAGATCCTTGTACGAGATCTGTGTAATCTTGCCGTCATCGGCTTCAAAAATCAGCGCAATCTTGTCCGGCTGCGTCTTCAGATGACGATCGAGACAGTTATATGACGCATTGGTCTCGCCGTCATAGAACCACCTGAAGAAAGGTGCGTTCGATTCATCCAGCACCTTGCTGAAAGGCTTGTGCCAAAGAATATTTTCGCGCGCGAGTCGCGCCCAGAACCCCTCGAAATCGCGGTCAGCCTCGTCGCAAAGCGCCTGATAGGCAGGCATGCCCGAGATATTGGCCTGCTTGACGAACTCCGGCGAAGGTGGGAACAGCCGGTCCTCCTGCAAAACCGATTCGATGGTGGCGGACATCTGTAAATCTCCTTTGGGTCTGGCGATGACTGTGCAAAAAATTACCAGGTTCGAGAGGCCATTTTCTTCTTATCCGAAATAGATAGCCGCACGAACAATAAGCGAACAACGCGCCAACAAATTATGGCGTAAGTATGGTACTCCCGGTCGTCTTGCGCGCTTCCAGATCGCGATGCGCCTGCTGCACCTGCGCCATGGGATAACGCTGGTCAATCCTGATCTTCACCTTGCCACTCCCGACAACATCGAACAGGTCATCAGTCATGACCTGTACATTTTCACGTGAAGAGAGATGCGTGAACAAGGTCTGCCGGGTCATGTACAACGACCCCTTGGCGCCCAGAATGCCAGGGGCAAACGGCGGAACCACACCCGAAGCATTGCCAAAGCTGGCCATTAACCCGAAGGGAGCAAGACAATCCAGCGACTTCGCCCAGGTGTCCTTGCCAACCGAGTCATACACCACCTTGACCCCCTTGCCACCGGTAATTTCCTTGACGCGAGCAAGGAAATCCTCATTAGAGTAGTTGATGACGTGAGCGGCGCCATGCTCGCGTGCCAGTGCACATTTGGCGTCGGACCCGGCAGTGCCAATCAACTGCAATCCCAATGCCCTGGCCCATTGGCAGGCAATCAGCCCGACGCCACCGGCCGCGGCATGAAACAGCACATGGTCACCCGCCTGCAAGCCGGCTTGAGGCAGCGTGCGTTTTAGCAGGTACTGCGCGGTGAGTCCCTTGAGCATCATTGCAGCGCCCGTCTCAAATGAAATGGCATCAGGCAGGCGGCAGACGCACCAGGCCGGCATCACGCGCGCTTCGCTATAGCTTCCCGGCGGCAGACTGGCATAGGCGGCGCGATCCCCCGCCTTCAAGTGCGTGACGCCTTCGCCCACCGCCTCGATCACGCCGGCTCCCTCCATACCCAGTCGCAACGGCAATGGCAGTGCATAGATTCCGGTGCGCTGATAAACGTCGATGTAATTCAAGCCGATGGCGTGATGGCGGATGCGGATTTCACCCGGCCCCGGATCACCCACCATGACATCGACGAGCCTGAGTTGCTCGGGCCCGCCAATCTGATCGATCTGAACCGCCTTAACTGAATATTGGGTCATGCTGATGCTCCGACATTGAATGTGAGTGGATTCTGGAACGACATCTTGCCACAAGTATATTCATGCTTTATGCCCCCTCCTTCCGGCTCGCGCTATCGGATAAACTTCGGCCTGCAAAGCAGTCCGAAAAACCAGTCCGAAAAATATTTCTCGGCTCTCAAACCTTTTTCACCCGACACAGGAATCCCCATGCCCATCAACAGCCTGCCCCTCAAGGGCCAGACCGCCATCATCACCGGATCCGGACAAAATCTCGGACGCGGCATTGCCCTCACCTTCGCCCGTGCCGGCGCCAATGTTGTGGTCAACGGCCATCGCAATCAGGCCGCCATCGAGGCAGTCGCCGCAGAAGCCGAAAAAGAAGGCGTACAGGCCCTGGCAATACTGGCCGATGTCACCAACCCGGACGAAGTACAAGGCCTGGTTGACAAGACCATGACGAAATTCGGGCGAGTGGATATCGCCGTATCCAATGTCGGCATGCGCCTGCATCAGCCATTCCTGGATATCACCGTTGATGACTGGCACAAGGTCATGAACGCCAGCCTGAACTCGGCTTTCTACTTGGCGCGTTCCGTACTGCCGCTGATGAAGCAACAACGCCATGGCCGCATCATTCATATCTCCGGCCGCGACGGCTTCTTCACCCTGCCCAATCGCGCCCATAACGTGACAGCCAAGGCCGGCATGCACTCGCTGGCCAAGGCCATCGCACTGGAGTTTGGTCCATTCGGAATCACCGCCAATACCGTTGCGCCCGGGCTGATGGACACGACGCGTGACCTCACTCAATACCCTGACTGGGCACGCGTCTCGGAGCAGCGCCGCCTGCAAATCCCCATGCGCCGCTTCGGCACCGGTGAGGACATGGGCGAAGCCTGTCTGTATCTGGCCGCCGGCGGGTCCTATGTGAGCGGCCAGTTGATCCAGGTTTGTGGAGCGGAATTCCTGTACTAATCGACGCAAAGCTGCCAATCGCTGCCGGTCGGCCGGCAGACCATGAATACTGTCACGGGCCGCCCGCGGAAAATCGACTAAAATTCCCGCTCCCGATATCCTCCCATCAGACAAAAATGAATCAACCAAAAACACCGCCTGAATTGCGCACTCTACCCCGCTGGATTTTTGCCAGCCGCTGGTTGCAGGCGCCGCTGTATATCGGCCTGATCGTCGCCCAGGCAGTCTATGTCTGGCAGTTCTGGGTGGAACTGATCCATCTCATCGGCATTACCGCAACCAAGGGCACCACCGAGTCCGAGATCATGCTGGTGGTGCTGGGTCTGATCGATGTAGTGATGATCTCGAATCTGCTGGTCATGGTTATTGTCGGCGGCTGGGAAACCTTTGTATCGCGCCTTGAACTTGACCAGCACCCTGACGAGCCGGAGTGGCTATCGCATGTCAACGCCGGCATGCTCAAGGTCAAGCTGGCCACCGCCATCATCGGCATCTCTTCCATTCATCTGCTGAAAACCTTTATCAATGCGCCGGCCTACGATGAAAAAACCCTGATGTGGCAGACCATCATTCACTGCGCCTTTCTCTTATCTGCCCTATCCATTGCGTGGACCGAACGCCTGACCGCAAAGCACGGAAGTGAACATTAGCCTGATCTGCCCGGCGCTCGCAGCGCCGAAAACTGAAAAGAGAAGACCATGACCGTCATCAAACAGGAAGACCTGACCCAGAGCGTAGCTGATGCCTTGCAATACATCAGCTACTATCATCCGAAGGATTTCATCCAGCATCTGGCGCGCGCCTATGAGCGCGAGCAATCGCCCGCCGCCAAGGATGCCATCGCCCAGATCCTGACCAACTCGCGCATGTGCGCCGAGGGCCGTCGGCCACTGTGCCAGGACACCGGTATCGTCAATGTCTTTCTGAAAATCGGCATGGACGTGCGCTGGGAGGGGTTTTCCGGATCAATAGCCGACGCCATCAACGCCGGTGTGCGACGTGCCTATACCCACCCGGACAATCCGCTGCGCGCCTCAATACTGTCCGACCCGATCTTTACGCGCAAGGACACCAAGGACAACACCCCAGCAGTGATCCACACCGAGGTTGTCCCTGGCAATACGGTGGAAGTAACCGTTGCCGCAAAAGGCGGCGGCTCGGAAAACAAATCGAAACTGGCCATGCTCAACCCGTCGGATTCCATCATTGACTGGGTATTGAAGACGGTACCCACAATGGGTGCCGGCTGGTGCCCGCCAGGAATGCTGGGCATCGGCGTGGGTGGCACCGCCGAGAAGGCCGTACTGATGGCCAAGGAGTCCCTGATGGCGCCGCTGGACATGCATGAACTGCTCGCCCGCGGCCCACAATCGAAGATCGAGGAACTGCGCATCGAACTCTTTACCAAGGTGAATGCACTCGGCATCGGCGCGCAGGGTCTGGGCGGTCTTTCCACGGTGCTTGACGTCAAGATTCTGGACTATCCGACGCATGCCGCATCAAAACCGATTGCCATGATTCCGAACTGCGCCGCGACACGCCACGTGCACTTTGTGCTGGATGGCTCGGGCGTCGCGGAGTTCGACCCGCCTTCACTGGAAGACTGGCCCAAGGTTGGCTGGACCGCTGCGCCGACGTCCAAGCGCGTCAATCTTGATACGCTGACCCCGGCCGAGGTGGCTGCCTGGAAGCCGGGTGAGATCCTGTTGCTCAACGGCAAGATGCTGACCGGCCGCGATGCCGCCCACAAGCGCATTGAAGGCATGCTTGAAAAAGGCGAGAAGCTGCCGGTGGACTTTACCAACCGGGTGATCTACTACGTCGGTCCGGTTGATCCGGTACGCGATGAAGTCGTCGGCCCTGCCGGCCCCACCACTTCCACGCGCATGGACAAATTCACAGACATGATGCTGGCCAAAACCGGATTGATCGCGATGATCGGCAAGGCTGAGCGCGGTCCGGTTGCCATCGAAGCGATCAGCAGGAACAAGGCTGCCTATCTGATGGCGGTGGGCGGAGCCGCTTACCTGGTTGCCAAGGCCATCCGCAAGCAGAAAACGCTGGCCTTTGCCGATCTGGGCATGGAGGCGATTTACGAGTTCGAAGTCAAGGATATGCCGGTCACAGTCGCAGTGGACTCCCAGGGAACGTCGGTGCATAACACCGGTCCTGCCGAATGGAAAAAGAAAATCCGCGAGTTCAAGATCCCGGTTGCTGTCGCCTAGCGACACATTCCGCCGCAGGATTGCCCATGCCCGCTTTCATGTCACCGGGAAAGCTGCGGGCCTTCCTGATTCATCTTGGCCTCAGCGCCGGCATTGTCGGCGTGGTCGCCATCCTGATGCTGTCGATCTGGTACCCGCAACCCTGGTTCCAGCACGATGGCGGTTGGACGGTGTTCCAGCTGATCATGGCGGTCGACGTGGTGTTGGGTCCCTTGCTGACCTTGATTGTTTTCAGACGCGGCAAGCCCGAACTGGCGCGCGACCTGACCATCATTGCCACCATACAACTGGGCGCCCTCGCCTTTGGCGTCACCACGATGATGCAGCATCGACCGGCCTTCATCGTCTATGCTGAACAAAATTTCTTTGCCGTGACCTGGCATCAGGTAAAGCACGGTACCCGGGACATCGACCGCCTGAGCCAGCTGAGCCAGTCAACTCCGATACGGCAATTGAAGCTCGTCTACCTGCAATTGCCCGCAGATCCGGAGCAGCGCGACGCACTTCGGCGTGAACAGAATAATAATGGACCGCTCATCGTCAGCCGCGGCGACTATTTCCAGGAATTGACGCCTAAATACTGGGAAGAGATCCTTGGCCACGGATCGAGCGTGACTGAAATTGCCCGCAATGACCCGGACATTCAGGCAGCGCTGGAAAAGTTTCGCCAGCGCCACCCCGAACCGCTGGAAACATTTGCGTTCCTGCCCGTGGTCTGTCGCAACGATGTGGTGATGCTGGTTTTCGATCGCAAGACAAAAGCGCTCATTGATTGGCTGGAATGAGCACGCGCCATACCTGAGTGAGATTAATCCTCCGCCGTGGCACCCGATGCCTTGACGACCTCCGCCCAGGTGCTGACTTCAGCACGCAGAATCCTGGCAAACTCCTCAGGCTTGTTAGCCAGTGGTTCCGCGCCCAGATCGATCAGCCGCTTCTTGATTTCCGGGTCATGAGCGACACGGGCAATCTGCTCGGCCAGACGGTTGACGATCGGTCGCGGAGTCGCTGCCGGAGCCAATACTCCGTACCAGACATCGACTTCCATATTGACACCCGATTCCTTCATCGTCGGAACATCCGGCATGAGTTCGCTGCGCTTGGCACCGGTCAGTGCCAGCGCACGCAGTCGCCCCGCCTTTACGTGTGAGGAAATGGCCGGAATATTGGCAAAGCTCAACTGCACCTCGGCGGCCACCAGCGCCGTCAACGAGGGCGCGCTACCCTTATAAGGTATGTGGGTCAGACTGGTCTTGGTCAGCGTCTTCAGCAATTCACCGGCCAGATGCTGGGTGGTGCCACTGCCGGCTGAAGAATAATTGAGCTGGCCGGGCTGTGAACGCGCCAGTTCGAGAAATTCCGCCACGTTCCTTGCCGGAACCTTGGCATTCACGACCATGACGTTGGGGCTGGTTGAAAAAATGGTCACGGCTGTAAAGTCGCGCAAAGTATCGAATCCGACCTTTTTGTACAGCGACATGTTGATGGCGACGGCTGCCGTGTTCATCAATAGCGTATAGCCGTCAGGGGCGGCCTTGGCCACCAGTTCGTTGGCGATATTGGTGCCGGCACCGGGTCGGTTCTCCACCAGCACCTGCTGGCCCAGAAATTCGGACAGTTTGGGAGCCATCAAACGCGCATTGATGTCCACACCACCACCCGGCGTGAAACCAAGAATGATGCGCACCGGCTTGGTTGGGTAGGCCTGCGCCAGCGCGGTGATCGGCGCCATCAGGGTCAGCAGCAAAGCCAGTCGTCTAATGTGCATGTTGTTATTCCCAATCAGAATATGAGGAAGCTGAGCCAATAGGCCACCGCCGCAACAAAGGCACTGGCAGGAATGGTGAATATCCAGGCCCAAACGATATTTCCGGCGACACCCCAGCGCACCGCGCTGGCGCGTCGCGTAGCACCCACGCCAACAATGGCCCCGGTGATGGTATGCGTTGTCGACACCGGAATTCCCAATGCCGTGGCGAGAAACAGTGTAATCGCGCCACCGGTCTCGGCGCAAAAACCGCCGACCGGCTTCAGCTTGGTGATTTTCTGTCCCATGGTCTTGACGATGCGCCAGCCCCCGAACATCGTGCCCGCGGCAATCGCGATGTAGCAGGAGATGATTGTCCACAGTGGCGGCGATGTATCTGACGGAGCAACGTAGCCTGTTGCAATGAGCAACATCCAGATGATGCCGATGGTCTTTTGGGCATCATTCCCTCCATGACCAAGACTGTAGGCCCCGGCTGAAACCAGCTGAAGCCGCCGAAACCAGCGATCGACACGAGATGGTGTGGCGCGGCGAAACAACCATGAAACCAATACCACCATCATTGATCCGAGCAGAAACCCGAGCAATGGCGACACAAAAATAAATGCCACTGTCTTGAGTATGCCGCCGGCATTCAGCGCGCTGGCACCCGCTTTGGCCACCACAGCACCGACAATGCCGCCAATCAGCGCATGCGACGAACTGCTCGGTATGCCGTAGTACCAGGTCAACACGTTCCAGGTTATCGCCCCCACCAGGGCACCGAACACCACGTGCGGACCGACCACTGCAGGATCCACGATGCCCTTGCCGACAGTCGCCGCCACGCTCAGGTGAAAAATGAATATGGCAATGAAATTAAAACAGGCCGCAAACAGTACCGCCGTCCCGGGCTTGAGCACCCCGGTGGATACGACTGTTGCGATGGAATTGGCCGCATCATGAAAGCCATTCATGAAATCAAAGACCAGTGCAACCGCCACCAGCAGAATAACCACCCACAGCGTCGCTTGAATCGACTCCACCGTTCGCCTCAGGAATTCTCGAGGACAATGCCCTCGATCAGATTGGCAACGTCCTCACAGCGATCGGTAATGGTCTCGAGCAGTTCGTATATTGCCTTGAGCTTGATCACTTCGCGCACATCGGGCTCTTCTCGAAACAACTTGCCCATGGCCGAGCGAAGCACGCGGTCGGCATCCGACTCGAGTTGATCAATCTCCTCGCAGGTCTTGAGCGCCGCTTCGGCGGTGGCGGGCTTTGCCACATCGCCAATCAACGACACCGCATGCCGCAAACGCTGACAGCACTTCAAACTGAGTTCGGTCAGTCGCACGATTTCATTGGTCATGCTGCGCATGTCATACAGGATGATGGTCTCGGCAGAGTCCTGGATCAGGTCAGCCACATCGTCCATGGTGTTGATCAGCGAATGAATCTGCTCGCGATCGATGGGCGTGATGAAGGTCTTGTGCAGGGTGCGGTTGACTTCGTGGGTAATGCGATCAGCCGCATGCTCGGCATCGTCAACTGCCCGCGCATGTTGTTCCCGCAAATGCGGCGTGCCGTAATTGTCCACCAGCTGCGACAATGCGACAGCCGACTTGACGATGCAATCAGCGTGCTGATTGAACATCTGAAAAAAATTGCCGTCTTGCGGCAGCAGTTTCGCAAAGATCATTGTAATTCCTTTGAACTCATCGCCTGGGGCAGCAGCCACGGCGCTTTGAGCTGATGATTTATTCTTGTTTGGAGTCTACACGCGCAGCGCATTTTCGGCTTGGCGAATGACCGGAATTGCTCTCGTCCATGCTGGACATGAACAGCTTCGAGGCGCAATCTGTTATTTTCCGCTCATGCTTGAAAAGAAACGCCGATTCTACTTTTTTTCGCCGCTCCGCAACCGCGCCGCGGCCATGCCTTTTATCATGCTCACCGCGCTGATCGACATGATCTCGATCGGGCTGATCATTCCGGTACTGCCGGCGCTGGTGGGCAGTTTCACCTCAGCGCCGGCAGACCAGGCTTTCTGGTATGGCGTGGTGACCTTTGCCTTCGGTTTTGCCAATTTCTTTGCCAGCCCGGTCCTGGGAGCGCTGTCGGACAGTCGGGGCCGTCGTCCGGTGCTGCTGCTCGGCTTCTTCGGTCTGGCATTGACCTTCTTCGGCACTGCGCTGGCCACCGCACTATGGATGTTGATCGCCGTTCGGCTGATCAGCGGCGCCATGCAGTCCAATCTGACCATCGCCAATGCCTATGTCGCCGACTTTACGCCGCCCGAGGATCGTGCCAGGCGTTTTGGCATGCTGGGGGCGATGTTCGGCGTGGGCTTCATCCTGGGCCCGGTCATGGGCGGCGTGCTGGGGGCTATCAATCTGCACCTGCCCTTTTATGTCGCCGGCTGCCTTGCCATGGTCAACCTGGCCTACGGCTACCTGGTGCTACCCGAATCGCTGCCCGTCGAACGCAGAAACCGCTTCGACTGGAAAGCTGCCACGCCCGTCAATGCACTGCGCGCACTGGCGCAACTAAAGAATGCCGGACGCCTGGCCGCCGTGGTGACCTGCAGCGGACTTGCCCAATTCCTGCTGTATACCTGCTGGGTGCTTTATACGACCTTCAAGTTCGGCTGGGGACCGCTGGAGAACGGCTGGTCGCTGGCAGCGATCGGCATTGTCTCGGCAATCGTGCAGGGCCTGTTGCTGGAACGCCTGCTCAAGCACTTCACCCCTCGCAGACTCGCCACACTCGGACTGGCCTCAACGACAGTCGCCTATGTATTGTGGGGCGCGGCCAGCGAGAGCTGGATGATGTTCGCCATTATCTTCTTCAACCTGCTGGGCACCACCGTTTCGGCATCCATTCAAAGCATCATCTCCGGCTCCGCGGATGAGCACAATCAGGGCAGGATACTGGGCGCAGTCAACGGACTGAACAGCCTGATGGCGGTCATTGCACCAGCGCTCGGTGCACCGCTGCTGATGATGATCTCGACCCTGGACAAGGGAGACTGGCGTATCGGCATGCCGTTCTACGTCTGTGCCCTGCTGCAGGGAGCAGCGCTCCTGCTCGCCGTCTGGCATTTTCGACGCGAGCGCATGGCGAACTGAGGTTTCATCCCCGGTCCAATTCCTCACAGACATGTCATTTTGTCAATAATTTCAATGATGAATGCGATTTGCACACACATCCCTGACAGGCTATATTGCGCCACATATGAATTTCAAATATCTCCTGATCGGCGCTATCTTTGCCTGCGTAATGGCTGCGCAGGCTGCATTCGCCGACGAGTCCTCCACGCAGGCGGGTGACAGCGATTCAGCATTGTTTCGCTATCGCGATGGCGCCCAGAAGATCATTGACCAGGCGCTGGATCTGGTCGGCATTCGCTATCGCCGTGGTGGCGACACCCCGCAGAGCGGCTTCGACTGTTCGGGCTTTGTGGATCATGTTTTCCAGGAAACGCTGGGACTGATCCTGCCCCGCAGTTCACGCGAACTCAGCAAGACCGGCACCGAGGTATCCAGGGATGAACTGAAGCCGGGCGACCTGGTATTTTTCCGGACGATCAGAAACGCCATTTCGCACGTAGGCATTTACGTCGGCGATCACCGCTTCGTGCATGCGCCACGACCCGGGCAATCAGTCGGTATCACTGACCTGCGCGAGCAGTATTGGGCCAAGCGCTATTCTGGCGCCCGCCGCGTCGAGCAGCAGCAATAACCACTCGCAACGCGAGTATCACTGGCGCCCCGTCAGAAGCATCAACGACGAGGCATGGCATGCTGGCAGGATCAGCTTGCCATGCACCGAATTGAATTGATCCGGCGACATCGACCGAAGTGCCCACCACTCTCCCCCTGCGTCATTTCATACTTGCCGTTGTCGTAGTTGCCGTCTGGGGCACCAACTTTGTCGTGATCAAGGTCGCGCTGGGACACCTGCCACCATTTCTGTTCGCGGCGCTGCGCTTCACACTGGCCCTGCTGCCTGCAGCCTTGTTCCTGAGACCGCCGCCGGTACCATGGCGAAACATGGCGACCTATGGGGTGCTCATCGGCGTAGGGCAGTTTGGTGTCATGTATTACGCCATGCAGAGCGATATCACGCCGGGCATGGCATCCCTGGTCGTGCAGACCCAGGCATTCTTCACCATCGGCCTCGCCATGACACTTGCACACGAGCGCTTGCGGGGCTTTCAATGCATGGCCCTGCTGCTCGCCGCTGGCGGCCTGGGTGTCATTCTCTCGCACAGCGATGGCAGCACCACCGGGCTGGGACTGACTCTCATTCTGATCGCAGCGCTGTCTTGGGGCGGTGGCAACATCGCATCCAAGCAAGCCGGTTCGATCAACATGCTGGCCTACGTCGTGTGGTCAAGCCTCTTTGCTGTGCCACCGCTACTGGCCCTGTCGCTACTTTTCGAAGGCCCGGATGCCATCGCGAACGGCGTGCTGAATGCGAACTTCGCCACCTGGCTGGCGGTCGCATGGCAGGCCTGGGGCAACACCCTGTTTGGTTATGGCGCCTGGGCATGGCTGCTCGCACGCCATCCCGCCGTGACCATTGCACCCATTGCGCTGCTGGTGCCGCTGTTCGGCATGGCGGCTTCGGCACTCTGGTTGGGTGAACCGCTGCCGGCGTGGAAGTTGAGTGCGGCCGGACTGGTCATGGCGGGACTGGCGGTGAATCTGCTTTGGCCGCTATGGCCAAGCCGCGGTGAACGCAAATTGCGCTGACTTTGCACTGCCAGAACGACAATGCCAGTGCAGACGACTAATTTGTCGCCCGCGGCTCCCGCAATACTTTCAAGATCAGCACGGCCAGCCCAAAGAAAAACAATCCCAGTCCGAGGTGGCCGAACTGGAACGACGTTGCCGCAAACAACGCCGCCAAGGCAGGCCCTGCCATGAACCCCAGCGCCTGCGCCGCGCTGGCCAGACCAAAGGCGGTCCCGCGCCGTGAAGCCGTCACGTTGAATGCAATCAACGTGTTGGTGGTCGGCGTCATGGCCGACTGGAGCATGGACAGCAGTGCAAATACGAATACATACACCGCCGTGGTCGTGCTGAAGGCAAGCAGCACATAGGTCACTCCGCTAAGTACACTGAAGGCGGCCATGGCCGAACGCAGTTGCCCCATCCGGAAATATTTCGTCGACAGCAGGAACACACCGACAACACTGGTCACCCCACCCAGCGTGAATGCAATGCCGGTCATGCTGGTGACATCCGCTCCCGTCATGCTCTTCAACTCGATAGGCACGGCCACGCGGATCAGATTGGATGTTGAAAAAAGCACGAAGTACAGGAAGATGGCCATGCATAGCTGGAAGCTCAGATGAAACGGTTCCAGTTCCGTCGCCTTTGGCCTGCCATCCTTCTTGATCGTCAGTCGCACCTTGTCGTCCGGCACAAAGAAAATGACCGTCGTCGCCACCACCGCCATAATGACCGCCGCCATGAAGATCCCCCCCCGATAGCCCAGCCAGACGGCCAGCAAAGCGCCAACGCCAGGACCCACGGTCTGCCCCAGATACTGCGCGCTGGTCACCAGATTCAGACTACGCTTGAGCTGTGAATCCGGGACCGTGACGCTGGTCAGCGCCACCGCGGCCGGATTGAACCCCGAAAACACACCCACCACACCGAACACGATCACCAGTTGCCATGGCGTCACGATGAAGCTGAGCAGCACGTTGGTCAGGGCGGTGCCGTATAAAGCCCGCAGGAACATCAGCCTGCGTCCCATTCGGTCCGACAGCATGCCCCACAGCGGTCCGGTCACCAGCCTGGCAATGCCCTGCACAGTGAAGGCCATGGCAACCCAGTAAAGCGCATCGGCCTCGTCCGTTGCACCGACCTCCAGTGCGAACAGGGGCAGGAATGGAAACCACATGTTGTTGGCAAAGGTGGCAATACCCGTTGCCAGCGTGATGCTGATAGTGGCTTTGCCGTAGCCGCGCTTTTCGTCGATCGCTTCCTGCGAGCGCGCGTCGGGCTGACTCATCGCTCAGGAACCCGCACCGAGCAAGGCCAGCGTGAACGGAATAGTCAGTGAAGAAACGGCCGTGGACAACACCAGGCTGGATGCAATGGGGCCTTCCAGTGTCTGAAAATGACGTGCCATCATGTACACGTTCGCCCCGGTAGGCAGCGCCGCAATCACCACCACCACCTGGGTCTGCAGCGGCGGCAGATCGAGCAGACGCGCCAGCAGATAGACGACGAAGGGCTGCACCACCAGCTTCACGACACACAGCACTGCGGATTCACGCCACCCTTCACGCAAGGCATAGAAGGCCAGTCCCATACCGAGCGCGATCAGTGCCAGCGGTGCCGCCGCCTGCGCCACCAGGCCCAGGGTCTGATCCACAACGCCGGGCAGCTCAATGCCGGTAAAACCGAATGCCGTGCCGCCCATGATGCTTCCCACCAACGGATTGAGTATCACGTCCTTTGCCGTCTTCGCCACCGCCGACCAGGTGGGGGCACTGTTTCTCGCCCACTCCACCGAGATGGTTACCAGCGTCCACAGCAGGAAAGCGTTGAATACCACCAGCAGCGAGACCGCCGGCAGCGCCCCATCACCCAGCGTCAACCTCGACAGCGGCACACCCAGCATGACGACATTGGAAAACACGCCGCCCAGTCCGAATATCGACTGCGACACGCCATCCATGCGAAACAGCAAACGCCCCAGCACGCGACCGATCAGGAAGACCAGCAGGCAACTGCCGAAAAAGGCGATCAGCAATCGCCAGTCCGGCGGCGGCAGTTTGGAAACGCCGCTCATCATGCGAAACAACAACGCCGGAATGGCCACCGTGAACACAAAGCGCGTCAGCGTGTCGGAGACTTCCTTTTTCCATCCGCCCCAGCGCCCGAGCGAATAGCCGAGCATCACCAGCAGGAACAGGGGGGCCGTCAGCAGGATCAGATGTTGCATTCAGAATCGCTTGAATATCGATTATTTAAAGCAAAAATCGTAATAATTATTATCAATAGCAGAGTTCGAAATCGACGCTGTCATGGCATTCATGATTTGGCCATTGCGAATTCCCCTGCTCATCAAGGACCGGCCGGAATCGATATTTTTCTGGTGAGTGCGGGCAAAGATAACATGGGGCGATCGCAAAGCCTAACGACCGACCTACCGACTGGCCAATGCCCTTGGTCCTTACAAATCATTACAAGTTCTCCGGCTGCCTTAATACCGCCTTAAGCTTCAGGCCTCACCATGCAACCGTCATTCAAAAACGGGACTCATGATGAGAACAAGACTTTTGCTTGCCGGGGCACTGCTCTTGGCGATCTCCGTCGCCACGGCAGCATCACCTGCCGATATCCAGAATGCCTATGGGACGGCCGCCCGCCAGGCCAATCCGGGCTTTACCGGCTTCTCGGCATCGCGTGGCGAACAATTCTTCAAGACCACCCATGGCGCCGAATGGAGTTGCTCGACCTGTCACGGCGACGCGCCCATTGCGCCCGGCAAACACGCCAAGACCGGCAAGTCCATCACTGCGCTGGCGCCATCGGCCGATCCGCAACGCTTCAGCGACGCGGCGAGAGTCGAAAAATGGTTTCGCCGCAATTGCAACGATGTTGCCGGACGAGAATGCACCGTCGTCGAAAAGGGCGATGTGATGGCCTTCCTGATGCGCTTCGGAAAATAGGAGACTGACATGCGCAAGCACCTCATCGCCGCAAGCCTGGCACTGCTCGCGACACTGCCTGCATTCGCCGGAGAGCACGTGTACGACATCACCGGCAAGACCTATCAATCCGAATGCGCCAGTTGCCACATCGCCTACCCGCCGCAACTATTGCCGGCGGAATCCTGGCGCAAGCTGATGGCAGGACTGGCCAAACACTTTGGCACCGATGCCTCGGTGGACGACAGGATCGCCACGGAACTGACTCGCTTCCTGGAACAGAATGCCGGGGGACGGCGCAACGCTGCAGACCCCGCTGCCGCTGCTGCACCCCCGCGCATCAGCACGACACCATGGTTCATCCGTGAACACCGCAAGATAGCCACCAGCCAGTGGCAAAGCAAGACCATTGGCAGCGCGGCCAATTGCAGCGCCTGCCATAGCCGCGCCGACAACGGCGATTATTCCTAGCGCTCACTGCGCATTCCACGCTGAGGTCGTCATGAACAATCAACGCATACTCGTTTGGGACCTGCCGGTCCGTCTGTTTCACTGGCTGCTGGTAGCCGCTTTCGCCGGCGCCTGGCTGACCGCGGAATCGGAGCGCTGGCGCGACGTGCATGTGCTGCTCGGTTACACGACGCTGGCACTGGTGGCGTTTCGCCTGCTGTGGGGCTTTGCCGGCAGCCGCTATGCCCGCTTCGGCTCATTTGCAGCGGGCCCGTCACGCGTAGGTCGATACCTGGCATCGCTGCTGCGTCCGGCACCGGAGCGCCACATCGGGCACAATCCTGCCGGTGGCTGGGCCATTTTCCTGCTACTGGCATTGACCCTGTTGACCGCTTTAACCGGCTACATGAACTATCAGGATATCGGTGGACGCTTGTTTGAGGACTTGCATGAAGGCGCTGCGACAGCCATGCTGGTGGTGGCCGGCGTGCATGTGGCCGGCGTCATTTTCAGCAGTTTTTTGCATCGCGAGAACCTGGTGAAATCCATGCTTACCGGCATGAAAGAGGGCCAGCCCGCACAGGGCATCGGCAAGCCACGCCGTATTGTCGCAGCAACACTGCTGCTGGCCCTTGCGGGACTGTGGACAATGTTGCTGCAAGGTAACCTGCCATCGCTGTACGATCCAGCACCAACCGTCCAGGCCTCAGCAGGCCAGGCAGCAGCAGGCCACGCCGGACAGTCCCGTCATCATCATGATGACGACTAGCAGTTTGTTGAATTTATCCGTAATACGCTCAGTTCTTGTCATCCTGAGCGTAGCGAAGGATCTGCTGTTGCTTATGATTCAACCACTTGAAAAAGCAGATTCTTCGTCGCTATGCTCCTCAGAATGACATTTCAGCGAATATCAACAAACTGCTAAAGAGATAGTCAGCTGAGCCCCCCCAATGCGCATACTGGTCGTTGAAGATGATTTGATGCTGGGACGGGGCATTCAGGCCGGGCTCGGCGAACTCGGATTCGCCGCCGACTGGGTGCACGACGGCCTGCAAGCGCAAGCGGCAATAAGCACAACGGCATTTGCCGCTGTGGTGCTCGACCTCGGTCTGCCCCGCCTGTCCGGACTCGACCTGCTCAAGCGCCTGCGGGCCAAGGGCGATCGCACGCCGGTGCTGATCCTGACTGCGCAGGATGCGATGGAGCAGCGCATCAGCGGTCTGGACAGCGGCGCCGACGATTACATGGTCAAGCCCTTCGACCTCAATGAACTGGCTGCCCGTTTGCGTGCATTGATCCGGCGCGCCCATGGCCAGGCTGATCCCCTGCTCAGCATCGCCGGCATCCAGCTTGACCCGGCTACCCACGCGGTCCGCTATCAGGGCCACCCGGTTGAGCTATCCGGACGCGAGTTTGATGTACTGCGCGAATTGATGCTGGCGGCAGGACGGGTTTTGTCGCGCGACCAGCTTGTGGAACGCGTGTATTCCTCCGGCGAAGCGGTCGAGAGCAACGCCATTGAAGTTCATATTCATCACCTGCGCCGCAAGCTCGCCCCCGAGCTCATACGCACTCTTCGCGGCGTCGGTTACCTGCTGCCGCGCGACACGCATGCCTGAGACGCGCCCGCCATCGCTGCGAAGCCGGCTGCTGGCATTGCTGCTCGGCGTGACTGCCATCGGCTGGCTGGCCATGGGCGCCATCGGGATCATGGATGTGCGTCACGAGGCGCGTGAAATACTGGATGGCCATCTGGCACAGACCGCTGCGCTGCTGCTCGCGCAGCGGGGCGACGAGCTGGACGAAATCGACACCGAGCATGCTCCTTCGCTGCACCGCTACAGTCTCAAGGTGGCATTTCAGGTGTGGGAGCGCGGCAGGGCGCTGCGACTGCATTCGACCAATGCGCCGGACGTACACCTGTCAACGCTGCAGCAGGGATACAGCGACGTCACGCATGCGGGTGTGGACTGGCGCGTGTTCAGCGCCTGGGATGCCCATCATGAAATACTGGTGCAGGTTGCCGAGCGCCAGGAATCGCGCGATGAAATCGCCACTGCGCTGGCGAAGAGCCTGGGACTTTGGCTGCTGGCGGTGCTGGTCTTTATCGGTATCGCGACCTGGCTGGCGGTCACGCACGGGCTGCGACCGCTGGGCGCATTGCAACGCGAACTGTCCACTCGCGATCCCGCGCGCCTGGCGCCGCTGCCACTGCAGGGCGTTCCTGCTGAAACGCTGCCACTGGTCACCGAAATAAACCGCCTGTTCGCGCGCATTGATACGATGATCGAACGTGAGCGCCGCTTTACCGCTGACGCAGCCCACGAATTGCGCACACCGCTGGCGGTATTGCGCACCCAGGCGCAGGTTGCGCTGGCCGCGCGCGGCGAATCAGTCAGACAGGAGGCGCTGGCGGCGCTGATCGGCGGCACCGATCGCGCCACGCGACTGATCGAACAAATGCTCATGCTGGCACGCATCGAATCGGGCCACCGCGAGGCTCCGCAGTTGCCTGTCGAGCTGCGCGAAATTGTGCGCGCCGAAGCGGCCGCGATCGCCCCCCGTGCAATCGAAAAAGGCCTCGACCTGGAAATTGCCGGCGACAGCACCATTGTCATTCCGGGGCAGCCGGAACTGCTCTCGATTCTGGCGCGCAACCTGCTGGACAATGCCGTGCGCTACTCGCCCCCCGGCGGAAACATTGGCGTCAGCGTGACGAATGAGAACGGAACCGGGCAATTGCGCGTGACAAATGTCGGAGCAGCGGTCGGATCAGCGGTCGGAGCAGCGGTCGGAGCAGCGGTCGGAGCAGCGGTCGGGTCAGCGGTCGGGTCAGCGGCCGGGTCAGCGGCCGGCTCAGTAGCCGGCCCAGCGCTGACTGCGGAAGAATTGGCACGCCTGGGCGAGCGCTTCCACCGCATCCCGGGCAGCGGCGAATCAGGCAGCGGCCTGGGACTGTCCATCGTGCAGCGCATCGCCGAGTTGCATGGTGCCACCATTCAATTCAACGCCACGGCTGGCGGTGGACTTGCCGTGACAGTCAGCTTCCCCAAGTTGGGGACCAAACCGCAGCAGCAGACATCACTGATTTGAATTCAGCCTGGCGCCGATACCGTGGGTTTCAGGTCGAGCCGGCGGGCAACCTTTGAAAACTGCCTATCGAAAGTTGCCAGGCCAGTGCATAGGCCGGATTGGGCCAGATGCAGTGCGTCGGAGAAATCCAGCCCTCGGCGATACCAGGCGATGGCCTGGCTGACCGCGCCGACGCGATCGACGGTCAGATTCTCGACGGATAGCATGTCCTCAAACAAGGCCGCAATTTCATCAGGCGGCATGCCATAGGCACCCCGCAGCACCCATTCAAGTTCCTCTATCACGGTAATCGGCACAAAGAGCTGACGGCCGGACGACAACAAGGCCTGGGCGCGCTTTGTTTGCAACTTTGTCGCGGCATCGGCATCGCTCTCGGCCGCAATGGCGCGAACAAGAACATTGGTGTCCAGGGAGATCATGTCTTGCCTTGCCGCTTCGCCACCGACAGGCCCTGCAACGCTTCAACTGCAAGCGGTTTGCCGCGGTGAACCATCCGGTCGAACAGCACGGACGCGGGTTTCTTTGCTCCGGCGCTGTCGGGGCGCACCAGAATGCCATCGCCATTCGGCGCCAACTCGACGCGAACGCGGGCGCCCGGCGCAAGAGCAACCTGCCGGCAAAGCGCGGCGGGCAATACCACTTGCCGTTTACCCGAAAGAATCATGGTACTCATAATCGCCTCCAGAGGATATACGCTTGGCAGTTTAGGCTATTTGCCATTACCGTTCAACCGCGTTGAACGCGGTGAATCGTGTCTCACACTCACTCATCAGCGAACTCGCGACGCGGATTTGCATGCGAATTTGCATGCATCATGCCCATCAAAATCTGTGTGGAAAAGGCCCTGTTTATGACCGTTTATGACCGGTCACACCCGCCATTTCTTGATCCACCTCAAGTTGCTTGCAAATTGGCGCCACAAAGGTGCTTGCCAGCCTGCGCATTGTGTGCAAACGAGCATGAACTATGTGCATCCAACTCGATGCACTTCCATGACTGCCAACACCACCGCCACCATCCTGATCATCGATGATGCTCCGGAAAACCTGCACGTGCTGGGCGAACTACTGAGACCGCTTTACCGCGTGCTCGCGGCCACCTCCGGCGAAGCCGGCTTGCGTGTGGCGGGTGGAAAACCCAAACCTGACCTGATTCTGCTCGATGTCATGATGCCGGGAATGGACGGTTATGCAGTGCTGGCGCGTCTGCGCGAGAACCCGGCCACCCGCGATATCCCGGTGGTGTTCCTCACCGCGCTGTCCTCCCCGCAGGATGAAGAGCGCGGGCTGAAACTCGGCGCGGCCGACTACATCACCAAGCCCATCCAGCCCGCCATCGTCAATGCGCGTGTGCGCACGCAACTCCAAGCAAAGCAATCGCGCGACTGGATGGCAGACCAGAACGCGGCGCTCGAGGCCGAAGTGGCGCGGCGCATGTCCGAAAATGATCTGACCCAGCAAGTCGGCATTCGCGCGCTGGCGCACCTGGCCGAACTGCGCGACCCGGAGACCGGAAACCATATTTTGCGCACGTCGGGTTACGTGCGGCTGCTGGCGACTGGTTTGCAACATCATCCAAAATTTTCAGCCGCGCTCAGCAAGCGCCAGATCGACCTGCTGGCCCGCTCAGCACCGCTGCATGACATCGGCAAGGTCGGCATTCCCGATCACATCCTGCTCAAGCCTGGCAAACTGACGCCGGACGAATGGGCCGTCATGCAGACGCACGCCAAACTGGGCAGCGACGCCATTGAGCAGGCCGAGCACGACATCGAGATACCGCTGGCGTTCCTGACCGTTGCCAAGGAAATTGCCCACTGGCATCACGAAAAATGGGACGGCAGCGGCTACCCCGACGGCCTCGCTGGCGAAGCCATTCCGCTGTCGGCACGCCTGATGGCCGTGGCCGACGTGTTCGATGCGCTGATTTCATCGCGTGTCTACAAACCGCCGATGAGCTTTGCAGAAGCCCGCGCCATCATCGCTGCCGGGCGCGGCAAGCATTTTGATCCGGACATGATTGATGCCTTCCTGGCCGGATTCGACGATTTTGCAGCCATTGCCGAGCGCTTTCGGGACGAGAGCAGCGGGACCAGGCCGGCAAGTAATTGACGCGCCTGGCCAGATTGAAAATCGCACAAGACCATGGCCCCGATTACAAAATCGAAGTCTGCGAATTCCCGCACCCTCGCGCAGGAATTGCGCCGCCTCATCCTGCTGTCGGCGCTGCCCCTGACGCTGATCATCGCCACGCAAAGCTTTTGGGTTTATCACACCGCAATCGAACAGGCGCAGGAATTTCTGCGCGATTACGCCGTCGATATTGAAAACGACGCAACGCGGTTTTTCGGGGATACCGCGCGCGGACTGAATATGATCGCCGGGCGTCCCGCTGTGATCAGGATGGACCCGGCGCATTGCGACCCGGGCTTGGGCGATCTGATTGCAATCCGGACGCGCTACGCCAATACCAACGTCACGGATCGCAACGGCTGGGTCATCTGCGGCGCGACGCCGCCGACCGGCGGCCCGCGTTCGATCAATGTCTCGGAGCGTGACTGGTTCCAGGCCGCCATGGCGGGACAACCGTTTGCGCTCGGCGCAGCGCGCAAGGGGCCGATTTTCGGTCGCTGGGTCATCACCGCCGCGGCGCCGGTAAAAACAGGCAGTGGCAACATCGTCGGGGTGGTTTCAGTTGCCATTGATCTGGAGAAATGGTTTGAGTCGACTGATCAGCCGACACTGGCGCCTGCCACGATTCAGGGCATCATCGACCAGACCGGCATGGTGATCATGCGAACGCCGGAGCCTGAAAAATGGGTGGGCACCGCCAATCCCGATCGGCAGTTGCTCGACAGGATGATCAGCGTTCGCAACGGGACCTTCAACGCGAAAGGCAGGCAAGGATTCGAGCGCATCTGGTCGGTCAAATCGATCCCGAATACGAACTGGATCGCATTTGCCGGCGTTAGCGCCAATCTCGCCCTCGCGACGCCGACCCGTTACGCGGCGCTTGCGGCAATCGCTCTCGCGATCATTCTGCTCACAGTCATTTTCCTGTCCATTCTCTCTTTGCGCAGGATTTCCTCATCCATCGCCGCGCTTGCCACGACTTCCCAGAAAGTCACCTCCGGGGACCGCAGCGCCCGTGCCGCAATCAGCGGGCCCCATGAAATAACCACCGTCGCGCGGCAATTCAACCGCATGCTGGATGCGCTCGAACAGAATGAGCAGGCCCTGCGCGAGAGCGAGTCCCGCTGGAAATTCGCCATCGAAGGATCAGGCGACGGCCTGTGGGACTGGAACGTGGCGGAAAGCACGGTATTTTTCAGCGAGCGCTGGAAGGAAATGCTCGGCTATTCCGAAGACGAAGTCGGCAATGGGCTGGAGGAATGGGAGATGCGCATCCACCCTGATGACAAGCCACTCACCCTCGTCACGGTGCAGGCCCATCTCGAGGGCAGGACGCCGATGTACAACAGTGAACACCGCGTCCGCTGCAAGGATGGCAGTTACAAATGGATACTCGACCGCGGCATGATTATCAGCCGCAACGAAGACGGAAAACCCTTGCGCATGATCGGTACGCACGCCGATATCACCGCAAAAAGACTGACCATAGAGGCACTGCAACGGCAAGGCCAGCAACTGCTGCAACGCAATGAAGATCTCGACCACTTCAACCGTGTCATGGTCGGTCGTGAGCTGGACATGATTGATCTGAAGCGGCAGGTGAATGCGCTGTCGCTCGAACTCGGGCGCGCGGCGCCGTTCAACCTGGACTTCTCCGACCCACCGCCATCCCCGCCCGCCCCGACCTGCGAGGTGAAGGATGCAAGCCCGCTCGCCGCGGGAGCGCCGCGATGAGCGCGCTCTGGTCGAACTACCGCTGTGCGGCCCGGTCGAGTTTTGCCAGCAAGCGCAGACCGCGTTTTGCGTCGCCGCGCGCAGCGCGAATGCGGAAGCGCGCTTCGGCGTCGAACTCGGCCAATGCGGCAATGGAGAACTCCTCGATCAGCTTGTTCATGCTGACGCTGCGTGTCGTGGCGAGATGCTTGAGCCGCTCGTGTGTATCGTCGGGCATGCGAATGGTGAGGGTAGCCATGTTTTCACTCCTTGATGAAACGCTCCGGGCGCAGGATGCGCAAATTCGGAAAGCGCAATTGCGCGCCCCCGAAATCCCGGATGTTGCGCGTAATCAGCGCGTCCGCGGCACCCGCGACCGCCAGCTCGAGCACGTGATTGTCGGTCTCGTCGGGCAGGTTCGGCCGCCACAAATAGTAGATGCGGGTCCAGCGGCAGGCGCGCAGGAATGCGTCGAGCAGCGCTTCGCGCTCGGGCGCCGACAGGACGCAGCCGCGAAACAGCTCCCGGCGCGAAAGCACGGATTCGAACTCGCTGTAAAGCGCCGTTCCCATGAGCGGTCGGTGTACGCCCGCCAGACAGCGCCGCAGCACTTCGCGGCTTGCGCCGCCAGGGCCAAGCAGCGCCGCAACGAAAACATCGGTATCGACGACAACGGTTGCCATGGAAAAATGATAGCACATACGCTATCAGCTTTCAGCCGCCCAGTCACACGGTGGCCCACCGCATGACCCCACCACTTCTTTCCCCGGCCCTTGCGCTGCTCGCCACCCTGCTGGGGCTGTCGGCATTGCTGGGGTGGACCTTGGATATCGACGCCCTCAAGCAGGGCCTGGCCACGAGCGTCGCCATGAATCCCGCCACGGCCGTGTGCATGACGCTGCTCGGGCTTGAAGCGGTGCGCATGAATGCATGGAACGCGCATGCCGCCCTCGCCAAAGCCGGGCAACTGGTCATCCTTGTGGTGATCGCCGCCGGTCTGGGCAAGCTCTGCGATCTCATCTTCGGCACCTCCTTCGCCATCGATCAAATGCTCTTTGGCGCCGCGCTCAACGCGGAGTCGCGCTTCCCGAGCAGAATGGCGCCCAATACGGCGGCCTGCCTGGTATTGCTCGGCGTGGCCATGCAGTTCATGCGTGGCGGCACGGACAGTCGCGTGCGTAACGCACAACTGCTCGCCATGCTGGCCCTGCTGGCTGGATTGCTGGCCCTGGCCGGCAACCTGTTCAGCGTCCGGGAACTGTCCGGGCCGTTGCAGTACATCCCCATGGCGGTCAACACGGCGGTCGCCATCTGTTGCATTGGCGCAAGCATCCTGTCGTCCAGCCCGCGAAAAGGCCTGATGAAGTTTTTCCGGTGGGAATCGATCCAGACCCGGGTGACCGTGGCTTCAATGGCCATCTTTGTGACAGGCGTCTGGTCACTGACGCTCTATTCCAGCTCGGTGTTGCGCGATGATTTGCAGCGCCAGTTGGGCGCGCAGCAGTTTGCGACGGTTTCAGTGCTGGCCGAGGAAATCGATCAGGACATGGGCGACCGTTTCAGCGCGCTAGAAACCATCGCCGCGGAAATCACCCCGGCCATGCTGGCCAATGCGACAGTCCTGCAGCGGCTCCTGCAAAGTCGCCCCATATTTAACCGTCTTTTTAACGGCGGCGTTTTCGCCACCCGCCTCGATGGAATCTCGATCGCCGCCATGCCGCTGGAGGCACGACGGCTCAGCGTCGATTACGCGGAAAGAGATTTCATGGTCGCGGCGCTCAAGGAGGGCAAGCTGGCAGTAGGCCGGCCAACCCTCGGCAGGGTGCTGAAGGTGCCGACTTTCGGCATGGCAGTGCCCATCCGCAATCCCGAGGGCAAAACGATCGGGGTACTGGTCGGCGCGACCGATCTCTCGCAGCCCGGCTTTCTGAATCGTATTTTCACAAAGACCTATGGCAAGACCGGCGACCTCTATCTGATCGCGCCACAGCACCGGCTGATCGTCAACGCCACCGACAAGAGCCGTGTCATGGAGACCTTGCCCGCGGCGGGAAAGAATCCGGGCCTCGACCGCTTTATCGGGGGTTACGACGGCTCCGATCTGTACGTCAATGCGATTGGCGTGGAAGTCCTGACGACGGCCAAGCACATGTCGGTGACCGATTGGTACCTGGCGATCGCAATGCCCACCGAAGAAGCCTTCGCCCCGATCCGCGAGCTGAATCAGCGCTACCTGCTGAGCGCGTTGCTCCTCACCGTGCTGGCGGGCGCCTTGACCTGGTGGTTGATGCGACGCCAACTCGCGCCGCTGTTCGCCACCGTGCATACGCTGGCTGGCCTGGCGGACTCAGATCGGCCGATGCCGCCCCTGCCCGTGGTAAGTCAGGATGAAATCGGCGAACTGATCGGCGCCTTCAATGGCCTGCTGGAAAAGTTGGCGCGGCGCACCGCCGATTTGGCCGAGAGTGCAGCGCGCTATGAACGCGCCGTCAACGGCATCAACGACGGCGTCTGGGAGTGGATTCCGGCGACCGGCGAGGACTACCTGTCGCCGCGCTGGAAGGCGCTGCTCGGTTATGAAGATCATGAATTGCCCAACGTGCAGGGAACGTTCTTCCACCAGATTCATGCCGAAGACCTCGGGAAGGTGCAAGAGGCGGTTCGCGCGCATCTCGAAGAGCGCAAGCCTTTTCAGGTCGAGTTTCGCATGCGCCACAAGAGCGGCGAATACCGCTGGTTCTCCTCGCGCGGCAATACCGAGTGGGATGAACAAGGTCGGCCGTTACGCATGGCGGGGGCCATTTCCGACATCACCGAACGCAAAGAGGCCGAGGCGGCGCTGCAGGCAATCAACGCTCGGCGTGCCGCCGAACAGGCCGCCGCCCTCGAAGCCCAGCGCCAGTCGCGGCTGGCGGCGCTGAACCTGCTGGAGGACGCCCGCGCGGCCCGCGCCCAGACCGAGGCCGCGGCGGCGGCCCTGGCTAGGCGCAACGAAGAACTCAGCCGCTTCAACAGCGTGGCGGTCGACCGCGAGCTAGACATGATCGCGCTGAAAAAACAGGTCAACGCGCTGGCGCGTGAACTCGGACGAGCCGAACCGTTCAACCTGGCCTTCGCCGCCTCGCTGCCGGGCGCCGGCAGCGAGGCGACAGATTCACTTCCGCCCGCCGCAGGAAAGCAAACATGAGCGCGCACCCGCCCGCCGAGACCAGCGACAAGGCGACCAACACGGCCGCCCGCGCGCCGGTCGATGTGCTGCGCGTCGTGCTCGCCTACGCCATCTTCGCCAGCCTGTGGATACTGCTTTCCGACACGGCGGTCAGCTGGCTGTTCAGCGACCCGGCCCGGATTGTCCTGGTCAGCACGATAAAGGGTTGGCTGTTCGTCGTCGTCACCTCAGTGCTGCTCTACGTTCTGATACGCCGCCTGCGTGACCAGGCCCTAGCCGGGGCGCGACAGGAACTTGCCGCACAGGCGGAGGCGGCGGGCGCCCAGCAGTTGCTGGCCGCAATCGCCGACAACTCGTCCGATGCCATCTTCGCCAAGGACCGCGAAGGCCGCTACCTGCTCGCCAATCGCTCGGTCGAACGCGTCATCGGCAAGACGGCAGCGCAGATAGTGGGTCAGGACGATTCGGCGCTCTTTCCGCTGCAGGCCGAAATGATTCGCGCCAACGACCGCCGCGTGATGGACGAGAACCGCCGCATGACCTACGAGGAAACCATCGACACTGTCGAGGGCGAGCGCACTTTCCTGGCCACCAAGGGGCCGCTGCGCGATGCGCGGGGGCAGGTCAGCGGAATGTTCGGCATTTCCCGCGACATCACAGAACGCCACCAGGCCGCCCTCCAACTAGCCAAAAGCCAAGGGCACCTGGAGCGCCTCAGCCGGCTCTACCTCACTCTCAGCCAAAGCAACCAGGCCATCGTGCGCTGCGATAGCGAGAATGCCTTGTTCCCGCAAATCTGTCGCGAAGCGGTCAACTTTGGCGGCCTGAAAATGGCGTGGATCGGCCTGGCGGATGAAACCGGGCAAAAGGTCGTGCCTGTCGCCTCGTTTGGCGACGCCAACGACTATCTGACAAACGCCCTCATCTCGATGGATGCCGAAAATCCGCGCGGCCAGGGCCCGACAGCCACCGCAATCCGGGAAAACCAGCCTGTGTGGTGCCAGGATTTTCTTCACGACCTGCGCACCGCGCCCTGGCATGAGCGCGGCGCACGCGCCGGATGGATGGCCTCGGCAGCCTTGCCGCTGCGCCGCAAGGGCGTCGCCGTCGGCGCCTTGACCCTGTACGCGGGCGAAGCGGATTTCTTCGACGACCCGATCCAAAAGCTGCTGATTGAGATGGCCACCGATGTCAGTTTCGCCATGGACAGCTATGCCGCGGCGACTGAGCGCAAGGCGGCCGAGGCGCGTCGCCTTGAAAGCGAAGCGCTGCGCATCAGCGAACAGGCCGCCGCCCTCGAAGCGCAGCGCCGTTCAGAGCTGGCGGCGCTGAACCTGCTGGAGGACACCCGAGCAGCCCGCGCTGACGCCGAGGCGGCGGCCATGGCGCTCGCGACCAGCGAGGCGCGCAGTCGCGCCGTCACCCAGACGGCCTTCGATGCCATCGTCACTTCGGACAGCGAGGGCAATATCGCCGGCTGGAATAACGGCGCGCAGCGCATGTTCGGCTACGCCGAGGCCCAGGTCATGGGGCAACCGATGACGCTGCTGATGCCGCAACGCTATCGCGAAGGACATCTGGCGGGAATGAATCGCCTGCGTGCCGGCGAGACGATGCGCCACTCGGGCAAGACCATTGAATTGCATGGGCTGCGCCAGGACCGCAGCGAGTTTCCGCTCGAATTCACCCTTGCACGATGGGAGAGCGACTCGGACTGGTTCGTCACCGCCATCATGAGCGACATCAGCGAACGCAAGGCCGCCGAAGATCAGTTGCGCAAGCTGTCGCAGGCGGTGGAGCAAAGCCCGGAGAGCATCCTGATCACCGATGTCAACGCGCACATCGAATACGTCAATCAGGCCTTTGTCGATTCGACCGGCTACAGCCGCGAGGAACTGCTCGGCAAGAACCCGCGCGTGCTGCACTCGGGCAAGACACCACCCGAGGCCTACGCGGAGATGTGGCGCGAACTGGGCAACGGCCGGCCGTGGAAGGGCCATTTGCACAACCGCAGAAAAGACGGCAGCGAATATGACGAGTTCGCCATCATCACGCCGTTGCGCGGGCCCGATGGGACGGTGACGCACTACGTGGGGGTTAAGGACGACGTCACCGAGAAGAAACGCATCGGCGAGGAACTCGACCGGTATCGTTTCCACCTTGTAGAGTTGGTGAATACGCGCACGACGGAGCTGAATTTCGCACGCCAGCAAGCTGACGCGGCCAATCTGGCCAAAAGCGCCTTTCTCGCCAACATGAGCCACGAGATCCGCACACCGATGAACGCGATCATCGGGCTCTCCCATCTGATGCGGCGAAGCGGCGTGACGCCGGAACAGGCGCAGAGGCTGGACAAGATCGATGGCGCCGGACGACACCTGCTGTCCATCATCAATGACATCCTCGACCTGTCCAAAATCGAGGCTGACCGGCTGCAGCTGGAAAGCACTGACTTTCACCTGAGTGACATACTCGATGCCGTCGCATCCATCATCACCGAGCCGGCCCGCGACAAGGGACTGCATATCGAAGTCGACGCCGGCAGCGTGCCTCGGTGGTTGCATGGTGATCCGACGCGGGTACGCCAGGCCTTTCTCAACTATGCCGGCAATGCGGTCAAGTTTACCGACAAGGGCACGATCAGCCTGCGTGCCAGGCTATTACGCAACGAAAGTCTGCCCGGGGCGCCGGAACACAAGGCGGGCGAATTGCTGGTGCGCTTCGAGGTCCAGGATACCGGCATCGGCATCCCCTCCGAGATGAGGGGCCGCTTGTTTCGCGCGTTCGAGCAGGGTGATGCTTCGACAGCGCGCACTTTCGGCGGCAGCGGCCTCGGGCTGGCGATCAGCCGGCGGCTGGCGCGCCTGATGGGCGGCGATGTCGGTGTCGACAGCGAACCCGGGATGGGCAGCACCTTCTGGTTCACCGCCCGACTGCAACCGGGTCTTGGCGCCCAGCCCGCTGAAACGGCGGCATCCAAGACAAAGGATGTCGAGCAGCAATTGCTTCTGCGCCATCGCGGCGCACGCATCCTGCTGGCGGAAGACAACCCCATCAATCGCGAGGTTGCAGGGGAACTGCTGCTCGCCGTGGGTATGGTGGTGGATACCGCGGAAGATGGGCGGCTGGCGGTGGCGATGGCACAAGCCCATCCCTACGATCTGATTCTGATGGACATTCAGATGCCGCATATGGACGGGCTGACAGCGGCCCGTGCCATCCGTACTTTACCGGGCTGGGAGAGTCGACCAATACTGGCATTGACCGCCGATGCTTTCGAAGAGGATCGCAGCGCCAGCGCGGCTGCAGGCATGAATGACTTCATCGTCAAGCCGGTGGACCCGGCCCTGCTCTATGCCAAGTTGCTGCAATGGCTGCCTATCAGGTCCGGCGACCACTCCGACGATGCCGCTGCAGCAATGCCTGCCCGCGTTCGAATACCGGCTACAGCGCCGGTATTCGAACGCGACCTCAAAGCAACGCTCGCCGGCCTGGCCAGCGAGTTCGACCTTGACGTGGAGCGAGGCCTGACGTTGATGGGTGGCGATGCCGTCAAGTACCTCGAACTGCTGTGCCGGTTCGCCGAGACACATGCCGATGACATGACACGGCTGGCTGCGAGCCTGGCCAAAGGCGACCAGGAAACCGCCCGACGGCTGGTGCACACCCTCAAGGGCACGGCAGGCATGTTTGGCTTTGCCAGGCTGAGGGAAAGGGTGGTGAGACTGGAAGCAACGCTGCGGGAAAATCCACCAGGCAGCCAGCGCGACGCCAGAATGCGCCCTGACATGGATGCCATCAGCCTCGATCTTGCTGCCCTGGTCGGGGCGCTGCCACCGCCCGCCGCAGTGCCTGCTGCAAAGGGCGGCGCGCCGCTGTCGCTGCAAGCCCTGCGCTCCGTGCTCGACCAGCTCGACACACTGCTGGCGCAGAGCGACACCGGCGCCATCGCGCTGTTCGAAAAAAATGCCGCCACGCTGTGCGCCAGGCTGGGCAAGCCCGGCGCGCAACTCGCGCGCGCGATCGGGCAGTTTGAGTTCGAGGCAGCGAGGAATACATTGCGCTTGGCACGGCTGCAGCTTGCAGAACCGGAGCAGGGAAAATGATTGTTGCGTTAAGCCGTTTTACCATTCGCTGCAACGATGAGCAAAGCTACCGCCAATGGCACCGCGAACATGCCTGCCATGAGGCGCACAAGAGCATTCCCAAGGAACTCAAACTGGTACCCGGCAGCGCCGAGGTCCGGTTGCTTGAAATATTCACTGATTGACAAAGGAAAACCCTGTGAGCATGGATGAATCACAGAAATTACTGGGGCCGGACGCACTGCAGCGCTTCCACGCCATGCGCAGCGATGCGGTCAGCGCGGTGACAGCGCGCTTTTACGCCACACCGGGTTCGGCTTATGAGCGATTCGGGCCGCGCGGACGCGAGGCCTGCCAAGAGGATCTGGCATTTCATCTGGAGTTTCTGCGGCCGGCGCTGGAGTTCGGACTGCTGCAGAATATTTGATCTGGCTGGGCAGTGTGCTCGCCGCTCGCGCGGTTCCAACCGAACATCTGGCACTGTCACTGGAATGGCTGGCTGAATTTTTCGTCTCGCACATGAATGCCGAGGATGGCGCGTTGGTCAGCGCCAGGCTGCACGCGGCGCGGATTAAATTTCTGAATGCCGGATCTACACCAGCGCAGCCTCCCGTGCCACCGGACGCCTGGCCGGAGACCGCTGAATTCGAAGCCGCATTGCTGGCGGGCAATCAGCGCGAGGCATTGTCCGTCCTCACCCGTTGCCTGGATCGCGGCCACAGCCTCGTTCAGGCCGAACTGCACATCATCCAGCCTGCGCTCTACCACATTGGAGCGCAATGGCAGGCGAACCAGGTCTCCGTGGCGCAGGAGCACATGGCGACGGCCATCGCGCAGTCGGTGATGACCGTGGGTTTGCTGCGTTCGGTGCTGCCGGCGCCGGTCAACAAACGCGTACTGCTCGCCTGTGTCGAGGGCAACAACCACACCGTCGGCCTGCGCATGGTGGCCGATGCCTTTGAACTCGCCGGCTGGGACGTACAGTATCTCGGCGCCAATGTGCCCACGGTGGCACTGGTAAAACAGGCGGCGGAATGGAAGCCCGATCTGGTTGGATTGTCGGTTTCTTTTGCGCAGCAAATGTCGGCGGTCAGAGCAGCCATCACCCAACTTGATGAGCGCCTGGGTGATGCGCGACCGGCGGTAATGATAGGAGGCCTCGCCATCAACCGATTCAGGCCGCTGGCCGGCGTGGCGGGTGCGGATGGATACAGCGCGGATGCGCAGGCCGCGGTGGACAATGCCGGCCAGGTTGTGCGCAAGTAGCCCTTTCCTGATCCCGACTGAACTTGGTCCATTGCTCGCTGTCGCGGCAGCGACGCTGAGTGAAGATGGCATTCTGCTCAAAGGCAATGCCGGTTTTCTCAGACTGATCGGCACGGACAGACCGCAGCCGATCGGAACGCACGTGGCCGAACTTTTCATTCAGCCGGATTTTGCCACTCTACTGCATGCCTGCCCTGGTACGAACGGAGAAATTCACCACGGGCTGCTGAAGCTGGGAGAATAAACTGTTATTTTCCAGTGAAGTTGATCCGGCACTACCCCTCCTTCTGTGCGGGGATGCCCGCGACTGGGCCTGGTGCTCACCAATCTGGCCGACAACGCCGTCAAATACTCCGATCACGGTCGCATCACTTTGCGCGCGAGCCTCGCCGAGCCCGCTGCCCATGTCAAAACTAGCGTGAATGCGGAACCCCACGCCGACAGCTTGCAGGTACGCTTCGAGATCGAAGATCAGGGCATCGGCATCAGCACGGAGCACCAGGCAATCCTGTTCAATGCCTTCGAGCAAGCGGACATCTCTTCCACGCGCAAGTATGGCGGCCTCGGCCTGGGACTGGCGCTGTGCAAGCGCCTGACCGAACTGATGGGAGGCACAATCGATGTCCGCTGCATACCAGGGCAAGGCAGCACCTTCTGGATTACGGTCCCGCTGCGGCGAGCAATGGATGCCCACTCGGCCAAAGGCGTCGCCCCTGCAGACCGCTCAAAGGAGATATCTACTCCATTTACGCCGGCCCCCTCCTGCTGACACTCCGAGTCTGGACGCGCAATCACTGAGTGCGCTGCTTGACCAGCTTGACGCGCTGTTGACGCAAGGCGATATCACCGCCATATCGCTGCTTGATGCGCATGCCGTCGCGCTGCGAGTCGCCCTCGGCACCGCTTATGGGGAACTCGCAGGCAACATCAGGCAGTATCAGTTTGAAGCAGCACAATCAGTCTTGCGGGCCACACGGTCCGGCCCATGATGGTGCCAACAAACACACTTCATTTCGCAAAACCATCAGCCGCCTAAAAGGCGACATATTTGATAATAATAATCTCATTAATACTTGTATTACATTGCAATATTATTGAATTTGATCACTTCCATTCAATTCACTGCCAACCCGGGTGGTTGATGCTTTCTTTCAGATGGTCTTCCGATTGCCTTGGACTAACAGCGGGAAGAAGCTCCGGTCTGCAGAAAAAAGATGGTGCGCAACAACATCATTGGCCAGAAACTCAATGAGACCGCCCAGCGTTCCCTTGCCGGCAGTCGCATCCGCCTTCAACTCGTATGCTCGTTTCAGCAGGGCAGCATGCGCGCGCTTGTGCGCCCCCAGATGGACATAATGGTGCTGCTCCAGCAGCGCTTCCTCGTGAGTGAAGTGATGCACGATGTGGGTAATCAGCCGATCCAGCGCGGCATCGAATACGTCGGGGGAAGCTTCCTTGTTGAAGGATGCGGCCATGAGCGCATTGGCCAGATTAAAAAGCTCACGATGCTGTCCGTCGATGGTCGGCTCGCCGCATTCGTAGGCTTCGGTCCACACCAGATGCAGCGCGGAAGCACCACTGGCCGCCGCCCACCTGTCGGAACTGCCCCTGCGATCGACGCGGATGCAGTTGCGTCCGCTTTCCTTGGCCGAATACAAGGCCGCGTCAACCCTGGAAAACCATTCCTGCACACTTTCGCTTCCCACATGTTCGGCCACGCCCAGGCTGATGGTGACCTGACCGACCGTCGCAAAGGAGTGCCGCTCAACCTTTGCTCTCAAGGCATCGGCCATGAGAGCCGCATGCCGGTAGCCCGTGGCCGCGGTAAGCACGACAAATTCTTCACCTCCCCATCTGAACAAGGTATCCGCGCTACGGATGGACTCCTTGACGAAATTGACCATCTCGACCAATACCGAGTCACCGACCTGATGGCCAAAGCGATCATTGACTCGTTTGAAATGATCAATATCGATCAGCACCAGAGACAAGGGCTGCCTGAACCGCAGGCTGCGGCTGAGTTCGGACTCCACCATTCGATCCAGATGCGCCCGGTTCCAGGCCCCGGTCAATTGGTCGGTGGCGCTGAGTTTTTCCAGTTCAAGAATTCGCTGGTAAAGATGTTCAACGTCGGCGCCCCGGGCAACGCCGGGAAACTCATTAATGACCAGCAGCACGCCATTGTGCAGCCGGGAAGAATGCGCCCGCGCCTCGCATTCGTGTCCATTGCGGTCCACAAGTCGCAGCACGTACTCCTTGTCTGCAGCGTGCTCCATCACCGAGCGCAGAAAATCGTGAGTAAGGCTACCCACCTCACAATAGCGATTGAATTGGTCGTTCGAGATCTCGATACGACCGTTCGCATCAAGCAGTGCCAAGGGGAGAGGAAAGTCCCGGACAAGTTCCTGCACATCGGGATTGGGTCCAGTGGAAGCACCAGTCCTATTCATTTCCATCCGAAGTTCTCTCTGTGCTCTGAAGCCCCAAAACCCGAGTCTGGCTCAGCCCAATTTATGCAGACCAACCCGCTGTTCGATGGCACGCCGCCCGGCTGGCGTGGTCATCAGAACCAGCGTATTACCCCCAGCCACCGCAAAGTGTTCCTCCGGATTGAACACCCACTCGCCACCGGCCTTCACTGCCATCAGCACGTAGTCGCGACTTTTTGGCACCAGCCTCGCCAGGGTCTCGCCTGCGAATTCTTCCGGCACTTCGACCTCCTCAACGCGCAAGCCACGGTCCGTACGCAGCATTTCGTCAAGAAAGCTCACCACCTGCGGACGGATCATGGATGAGGCGATGCGCATGCCTCCGGTAAAGTCAGGCGACACAATGGCATCCGCGCCGACTCTGCGAATCTTTTCGATGTAATTCACCTCGTGGCAGCGGGCCACGATGCGGGCAGCCCCATTGAGTTGCTTGGCCGACAGGGTGATGACCAGATTCTTGGCGTCATCCCCCGTGACGGCAAACACACCGGCTGCGCGCTGAATGCCAGCCTGCTCGAGCAACTCGTCCTCGCTGGCATCACCATGCAGGAAGGAGGTGTCCGGAAAACGCTCCCGATAGGCGTCAATATGCGCCTGATTGGTGTCAATGACGATGTAGTGACGCCCGGTCAGCGCCAATTCATGCGCGACGTTGCTGCCCACCCGGCCGATGCCGCACACAATGTAATGCTGCTTCAGTTCCGACATGCGCTTGAGCATCTTCTGCCTCCTCAGTATCAAATTGAGCTCACCTGCAACCAGGGACGTGGTCATTTTCGCCATCATGTAATACACGATGGCCATGCCAGTCGCGGCAATGAACACCGTAAACAACCGCCCCACCTCACTATGAGTCAGATCGACGATCTCACCATAGCCGATGGTCGCGACCGTAATAAAGGTCATGTAAAAGCAGTCCACCATCGAGTACTGCGGTCCACCGATAATCCGATAGCCGATGGTTCCAACGACATGGACGAGCACCAGCGCCGCCAGTGGCCCGGCGAAGGTGGCATAGAAGGACTTGATCAGCGAGTTCATTTGCAATAACTGGGTTTATCTCACGCGACCCGACATCCTAAGCTTACGAATAGGCTTCCAGCAAGCATTGATCCGAATCAAAATAACTGCTCAGTGGCATGGCGGGGCATCAAGACGTGTATTTGGCGATTGACTGCAACGTCCGGCAGCGTAGATACTTCGCGCCTGTTGTCGATATTTATGGCCCATTATTTCAATACTGGAAAATTGGCATGTTCATACATAAACACAGCCGCAGAAACATGCTTTCCCTGCTTATTGCCGCCCTGCCAGTCCTGATTCCGAGGCCAGCGGTCGCACAAGCCTTTCCGGGAAAGGCCATTCACGCGATCATTCCATTCTCTGCCGGTGGCGCTGTCGATGTGCCTGCACGCGTACTCGGCCCCAAGCTCCAGGAAATCTGGGGCCGTCCCTTCGTCATGGACAATCGGCCTGGCGCGGGAGGAACCATCGGCGCCGCGGAAGTGGCTCGCTCGGCACCCGATGGGCATACTCTGCTGTTCGTGTCCAACACGCATCTGATCAGCGCCAGTCTCTACCCCAACCTGCCTTATGACGGCGTGCGTGACTTCACGCCCATCATCGAAATGGGATCAGCACCCAATGTGGTGGTGGTCAACCCGGCGCTCGGACCACGCACGCTGGTGGAACTGTTTGCACTCGCCAAGACCCGGCCCGGCCAGATCAGCTATGCCTCCTCCGGCAACGGCAGCACCCAGCATCTGCTGGGGGCGCACCTGTGGTCATTGGGCGGAGTAAGCCTGCTGCACGTGCCCTACAAGGGCAGCGGCCCTGCCACTCAGGATTTGCTGGGTGGACGCGTGGATGCCAGCGTGCCGGGCGTCAACAACGTGTTGCAGCACATCAAGAGCGGAAAACTGCGTGCGCTGGCAGTGACCGGGGCAAATAGATCACGCGACCTGCCGGATGTGCCGTCGGTCGCGGAGACCTTTCCGGGATACGAGGGTTCGCTGTGGATGGGTTTGCTGGGTCCGGCCAACATGCCGCGTGAACTGGTGACCCGCATACACAGGGATGTTTCCACCGCGCTGGCGTCCGAGGACGTCAAGCGCGGCATCAATGGAGCGGGCTTCGACATCGAAATCCGCTCTCCGGAGCAGTTCAGCAAGCTGTTGCTCAGTGAGCAGCAGCGCTGGTCCAAAGTCATTAAAGAAACAGGAGCGAAGGTTGACTGATAATCTGAATACTGTAGTTGGCATATCGGAAGTACGCGGCACCGAACATTGGACCAAGAAGGGTGATGTCCGCCTGTTCATGTGGCACAAGGTCGCCGTTGCGCCCGCCCAGGTGCGTGGCACCATACTGTTCGTGCATGGCTCGTCCATGGCCTCACAGCCCACTTTTGATCTGAAGGTGCCCGGGCGTGACGACGCATCCGTCATGGACTGGTTCGCACAGCGCGGATTTGAGTGCTGGTGCGTGGATATGGAAGGCTACGGCCGCTCGGACAAGACCAGACCGATCAACAGCGACATTGCCAACGGCGCCGATGATCTGGCGGCAGCGAGCGAGTACATCCTGAAACTCAATGGCGGCAAGGCACTGCTCGTCTATGGCATCTCATCAGGAGCCCTGCGCGCGGCAGCATTCGCAGCGCAGCATCCGGACAGGGTCAAGCGCATTGCGCTGGACGCATTTGTCTGGACCGGCGAAGGCAGCCCGACGCTGGCCGATCGAAAGAAGAAATTGCCCGATTTCATCGCAAAGAATCGCCGTCCAATCGACCGCGCTTTCGTGCAGTCGATCTTCGAGCGCGATCACCCCGGCTGCGCCGAGGAGGAAGTGATCGAAGCCTTCGCCCAGGCGATCCTGGCGCTGGACGACTCCATGCCCACAGGCACATATGTGGACATGTGCTCGAGGCTGCCATTGATGCAACCTGAACAACTCACCATGTCGGTCATGATCATGCGCGGCCAATGGGATGGCATTGCCAGTTTTGATGACCTGATCGAGTTCTTCCGGCGCTTACCCAACCCGGACAAGCAGTTCTCGGTCATGCCTGGCATTTCACACGCGAGCTTTCAGCAAAAAAATTACCTGCTGGTGTATGACTTGCTGTACGCCTATTTCACGCGAGCCGACCCGGTCTATCTGGGCTGAGCGCTAATACCACAAAGGTACGCAACAGAAATGCTTACCTTTGTGCGGTTGCGAACATATCGCACCCGCCTTCAGGCCTATGCTCGTTTCATGTGGTCCAACCGCTATTGGTGAAAACCATGAAACGCACCGCAAGCCGCAGCACCAAATCAGTCAAGTTGCCTGTCACCTGGCGCGCGCAGGTTGATTGCATCATTCACTCGATGCCATTTGAAGCCAGTTGAAGTCACCGCCATAGAGAAGCTCATCAGAATGGCCGGCCCCCTCTGGTTCTTCACCTGCCTCATTGTTTGCCATGGCGACGCCTGACAAAAGCATTGCAAGTACTACCAGAACAGGCTCTTTGTCATCTATGCGACCAAGCGCAATGCGCCCTTTTCAACCAATTGCGAAACAACATCCTCGGCGAATCCGGCGTCACGTGCGATTTCGGCGGTGTGCTCGCCCAACCGGGGAGCAACACCTTGGATCTGCGGCTTAAGCCGTGAAAATCGCACAGGAAACCCGCGCACTCTCTGACTGCTGCCGTCACGTCCCGGCACGTCCTGCACAATACCCAGCGCAACGGTTTGCGCATGCGCAACCGTCTCGTCAGCACGCATGTAGCGAGCGGCATTGCCCGTATGCTTGCGGATAATATCGACCAGGGTATCAGCCGAGAATCGGGCAAACTCCTTTTCATAGACCTGCCGCAACGCATTTACATCCGTACCGTGGCCGGTCGAATTGCGCCCCCGGTGATCGAAGCGCTTGTCCTGCAGAAGATGTTCCGCGCCGATTTCCTTGACGAACTCCACCCAGCCGGGCCGCCCTTCAGCGCCCACCGATCCGCCAAAAGAAAAAAAGATGGGCTCGTCCCTGGTTTTCCAACCTCGCTCGGGAGGGAAATTGGCCCCACCGACACGTGGCCCCGCATAGACATCCGGATCGCATTGCGCAGCGATGTGAATGCTCTTCATGGACAATAGTGAATTCAGCAGCGAAAGGTCAACGCGCTGTCCCTTGCCGGTGCGTCCGCGCGCGAAAATGGCGGCCAATACCGCCTGGACAGCGAACATGCCAGTCCCGGTCGATGCCACGTCGGCGCCAAGGCGGCGCGCCGGCTGCCCATGCGTGCCGAGGTATCGTGTATATCCCGCCATGGCCTGTGATGTGAGCTCCGAGCCTTGGTAGTTTCTTATCGGACCATGGCGACCCAGTGGAGAAATATGCACTCGCACCAGGCGTGGATTTGGCAAATAGGCGTCTTCGCAAAGATCCTCAAGACCCAGCGCGCGCAGTTCCTCATCGCTACGATCGGTGATCAGAACATCAGCCTTGTGCAACAGCGCGTCGAACAATGCGCGCGCCGACGCAGGATTGGGTCCAAGTGCCAGCGAGCGCTTTCCGCGATTCAGATGAAAGAAAGACGCGCTGTCGCCACCGCTTTCCCCGTTATTGTCAGGCATGGCCGGGGCGGCGCCTCGCAGCCAGTCTCCTTCGGCGCCTTCGATTTTGATGACACTGGCCCCCAGTTCAACCAGTCGCGCGCCTGCCATCGGACCAGCAATACCTTGCGCGAATTCGATGATCTGCAGCCCCTTGCTCACTTTGCCTCCTCCACCGTGGCCTGCAAGCCATGCAACTCTTCCAGCACTTCCTGTGTGTGTTCTCCTGATTGCGGCGGCGCCTGCACGCTGCAGGGGGTCTCCGAAAAATGCCAGGGCAGCCCCCCCACGAAAAACTCGCCCCACAATGGCGTATCAAACCGGGCGATCATGTCGTTGGCCAGTATTTGCGCGTGATGGCGATAGGTTTCAAAATGATGCGCCATACTGCTCGGCACACCGTGACGCTGCAGAACCCGCAGCCACCAGAAGGCCGGTCGTGAGCGTATGACTGGCACAATCAAGGCACTCAAAGCCTGTCGATGCGACACCCGCTTGCGGTTATCGGCAAAACGCGGATCAGCAAGCCAATCAGGCTTTTCCAATGCAGCACAGAATCCCTTCCATTGCGATTCATTGTGCACAGTGATAAAGATTTCACGATCCTGTCCCAGATAGGCGCCATCTGGCACAAAGGCCGCAGACTCACTTCCCCGCGGCGACGGCACGAGCCCGGTACCCAGCAATTCGGCATAACGCGTGTACTGGACTTCAAGTGCTGCCTCCAGCATGGAGACTTCAACTTTTTGGCCCTCTCCGCATACTTCGCGGTCCAGCAGCGCAGCCAGGATCCCCTCGGTGGCAACGGCCGCAGTGGCCAGGTCGATAAATCCGGTGAATCGGAGGGCTTCCACACCCTCTTGCGGAACGCCATTGGAGCGCGCGAAGCCGGAGAAAGCCTGCATGATCGGGTCGGCGCAGCCTGCGGTGGACAATGGCCCGGTTTCACCGAATCCGCAAATCGCGCAATAGATCAAGCGCGGATTGCGTGCCTTCACTGATTCGTAATCAAGCTTGAGGCGCTCGATCACACCACCGCGAAAATTCTGCACGAACACATCGCAAGTGGCCATGAGATCAAGCGCATCACGGCGCCCTTGCTCGGTCTTGAAATCGAGCACGATGTCCTTCTTGTTGACGTTCATCGAGACATAGTTGGTACCCATGCCCCGTTGCGTCGGCATGACCCAGCGGGTGCCATCACCCGCCGGTGGTTCGACCTTGATGACCTCGGCGCCCAGCATACCAAGCAGCGCACCGGTCCACGGGCCTGCCGCCATGATGCTGACATCCATTACACGCAGCCCCGTCAGCGGCCCTTGCTGTTTTACTTGCATTTCCACCCTCTCCCGCCTACAAGGCCTTCAATGAATCGACCACCTTGCGCTCGATCACGATACCTTCCTTGAGGCGACGCTCCCGTTCGCGATAAGCCCGCTCTGACGGGATGCGAATCTCGTCAACGCCCGGCTGGCGTGGTGTCGCCTTGACCTTGCGCACCAGTTCGGACATCTGCTTTTCAAATTCGCCCCCGGGCAGCATGATCGACGGATTGACCGCCCAGAACAGGAATCCGTAATCCTGCACATCACCCCGCGTCAACGCAGCACCCGCGAGCAGCCCCAGCGCCTGGATCGCAAAGGACAAGCCGAAACCCTTGTAACCGCCAAATGTGCCGACGCCCCCCTTGATGACCGCAGCCGCATCACGCGTCGGGCGCCCATCCTCATCGAAACCCACGCCCTCGGGCAAAGGCTCTCCGATATGGGCGTGCAACAACACATCCCCCCACATCAGCGAGGCAGTCCCCATGTCGATGATCACCGGCCCATCCTGCGATGGAAATCCAAAGCAGATCGGATTGGTCCCCAATGCCGGGCGCTTGCCGCCCAGCGGCAGCACCCGCGGCACCGCACTGGCCACATGCATGGCTACATAGCCCGCTTTGACAATCTTCTCGACAAAATAGGCATTGCGGCCACTGTAATAGCTGTTATAGGCACCCACCGATGCCATGCCGGATGTACGCACCTTGTCGATGGTGATCTCGGCCGCCCTATAGGCTGCGATATAACCAACATTGTTACCGCCATCGATCAGCGCGGACCCCGGCGTTTCATTGACAACGTGTACGGGCGTACGTGTCTTGCTCGTCTTGTCGTCCCCGGCAATGGCCAGTATGCGCGGCAGGCCGGCAAACTTGTATCCGCACAATGCATTGTCAACCAACTGATCAACGATGATGCGTGCATCCTCGCCGCTGTAGCCTACGCGCTGCAGCGCTGCCTCGCCAAGCTGGGCGGCTTCGGCCGCGCTGAGTCGCACGGTGTCCGGGCCATCGGCATCCAGCATGCCCTGAGTTGCATTCGGATTTTGCACAGACTGTCCTCATAAGTAGTTTCAAAATGAACACCCGGTAATAATTATGTCATTCCGAGCGCAGCGAGGAATCTGCTGTTAATTCAAACCATAAAGCAGATTCCTCACCCTTCGGGTTCGGAATGACAAATATCTTTGATTCCGGTTCTTATTTTTTGCCCGGCCGGAATTGCACCAGGGTGATGTCGGAAGTAATGTCTTCGAATACCGCTTCAACCGGCATGCCGATCTTGATGTCCTTGACAGCGCAGTCCAGGAAGTTCGTCGTCAGTCGCGGCCCCTCCTCCAGTTGAATCTGCACAACCGCATACGGAACCTTGCTCTCAAACCATTTGGTCCAGGGCTTGTGGAATACGACGTAATTATGCAATGTGCCTCGACCGCTCATGCGGTCCCACTTGAATGACATCGAAAAGCAATGCGGGCAGGCGGGGCCGATCGGATACCAGGATTTCGCACACGAGTTGCAACGTTGCAAAATGATTTCGTGCTTGCGCGCCCCCTCCCAGAAGGGAAGTTCTTCCGGGTAGATGACAGGGAGGTATCGGCCGGTCTTCTCTTCGACCACTTTGTAGGATGGTTCCATCACTTATCTCCTGAAAATCACGGTTTCGCCAAGGAAGCTGCCGTACTGGCACACCTCGGCATCCTTCACCTGCCTGGGTCCGCACTCATGCCGCAATTGCCTGATTGCTTCAATGAAAAGGTTCCACCCGACGACATGCCCCTCTGACAGCAGCCCACCGGAAGTATTGATGGGCAGTTCTCCGCCAAGCTCGATGCGTCCATCCTTGATGAAGTCCTTGGCCTCGCCTGGACCGCAGAAACCAAAGCGCTCAAGACCAAACAGAACCAATGGCGAAAATGCGTCGTAGGTAATCAGGAAGTCGATGTCCTTCTGAGTCACGCCCGCCATCTGGTAGGCATACAGATCCTCTTTCTGGGGCCTGTAGTTGAATACTTCCTGCTGCGCAACACCCAGACCAGGCAGGGTCAGATTGTGGAATTGCGGACCGGCATGCACGCCTTGCATCCCCGAGATATAGACCGGCGGCTTCTTGCAATCCCTGGCCCGTTCGGCCGACGTAATAATCAGGCACGCTCCGCCATCATTGTTCTGGCAGCAATCGAAAAGTCGCAGCGGCTCAACGATCCAGCGCGAATTCAGGTAATCCTCGCGCGTCATCGGACTGGTGCGACAGGCCAGCGGATTGAGTTGGGCGTGCTTGCGGAAAGCCATCGCAATCGGCGCGAGATCATCGCCACTACCTCCATACATGTGGAAATAGCGCTGGGCAGCAATGGCTGCCCCAAACACCGGCCCCATCGCACCATAAGCCGGCGACTCGCCATGGGGTCCCAACCCCTGACGCCACATTTCAGTGTCCGCAAGCTGCCCGAAAGCCCTGCGCCTGCGGCCATGTACGATAGCCACGGCCTTTGCCATGCCGCTGGCTACCACCATGGCTGCCTGCTGCAGCATGGGCGCAATAAAGCGGCCATGACTCCAGCCCTGGTAGGCATAGCGCACGTCTGTGCCCACTGCTTCCAGAAAACGGTCGTAATCGTTGCCAAACGACAACTGAATCAAGCCGTCAACGTCCTTGCGCTCCAGACCTGCATCTTCCAGCGCCAGATCGTAGGCTTCCACAGACAGCGCCAGCGCGCTCTTGTCCTGAAAGTTTCCGAGTGTCAGACCAACTCCGCAAACGGCCGTCTTATCGCGCATTGCCTGCGCCACTTGAGTCATGTTTCTCTTCCTTCCTGGTTGGATTCAAATAACGATACAAGATTCTGCGGGCAGCCAGACACGTACGCGGTCTCCTGGAACCGGGAGACCAGGGCGTGCCGGCACTTCCGAAATCAAGATGCAGTTTTCCGAAATTCGGAGCGAATAACGAACGCGGTCGCCGAGAAAATCGGCCTCGTCAACAGTACCTTCAAAAACATTGTCCGGGGCACGATCGTCTGCAGTCAGAAGGTGGACCTGATGGTGCCGGATGATCAGGTTGCGCTGTTTGCCGGAGGCGCCATCCCCAATTTCGGTAACCCGCAATCCCATTCCGCCGGCCAAGCGAAGCATGCCTGAAGCGTCCGTCAATTCAACCTGCAGCACATTGGCCTGACCAACAAACTCGGCCACAAACAAATGGGTTGGCCGGTCATACAGTTCGCGAGGCGTGCCTTCCTGAATGATTTCTCCATGATTCATCACACAGACACGGTCGGACAACACCATCGCTTCGATCTGGTCATGAGTCACATAGACGGCCGTTACATTGAGCTCGTTGTGAATACGGCGAAGCAGGATGCGCATGGAATCGCGCAGGCGGGCATCCAGATTGGACAGGGGTTCGTCATAAAGAATAACGTCAGGATCAGCCACCAGAGCGCGTGCCAGCGCCACGCGCTGCTGCTGCCCACCCGAGAGCTGGGCGGGATAGCGCTCTGCATAGGCACTTACCGGCAGTTCCACCAGTTCCATCATGCGCTCCACCCGCTTGCGCTCATCAGTTCCACCAATATTCTTGATCTTCAGCGGGAACGCGATATTTTCATACACCGTCTTGTGCGGCCAGACCGCGTAGCTCTGGAACACCATGCCCATGTTGCGCTTGTAAGCAGGAACCGGTTTGCCTTTTCCGCTGACCGGGCGCCCCTGGATCTCGATCACCCCTTCATCGGGCACCTCCAGTCCGGCAATCATGCGCAATGTCGTGGTCTTTCCGGATCCACTGGGACCGAGCAAGGTTACGAATTCGCCTTTCTCAACGGTGAGATTGATGCCCTTGACTGCGGCAACCTCTCCGTAACGTTTCCACAGGTTGGTCAGCCTGATTCCTTCTGATGCCATGTATTCTTCCCGTCAGTCGTGTGATCGAGTTCGGACGTCGGCCCCGAAGACCCATCGGAATACCACCACGATGGCACCCACGATCAGCAGTTGGACAATGGCCAATGCGCTGGCTATGCCATAGGATCCGTCAATCAGATAGGACCAGGTCAGTATCGGCAATGTCACCGACTTGACCCCGTAAAGAATGACCGACGTGCTGATCTCCCGCATCACGATCATGAATATCAGCAGCCATGTCGAGGCCAGCACCGGTTTCAGCAAGGGCATGTTGACGAACATGAAAGTGCGCAGCGGCGAAGCCCCTGACACGGTTGCCGCCTCCTCGAGGCTACGGTCAATCTGCGACAGGCCCGAACTGGTCGTTCTGACGCCATACACGAGATAGCGAATCACAAAAGCCAGCATCAGAATCCAGACGGTCAGATACAGCGGCGTTCCAACATAAGCCCACAGCATACCGACACCAAATACGGTACCAGGAATTCCAATGGGCATCGCAATCAGATAGTCCGCAAACGCCAGTGGACCACTCTTGCGCCTGACCATGCGATAGGCCAGCAGCAATCCGAGCACGGCGCAAATGGTGGCGGCTCCTGTTGCCAGATAGACTGAATTGCGCAAACCCAGCATCATGTCTTCGGCTACAAACAGTTGCTGAAAATTCTGCAATCCAAGCTGCGCGATCGTCAGTCCGGTGGTGCGAACCGGGATGAGCGCGCGTAACAACACCGCCCCCAGCGGCACGGCAACCCCGACAATGAATACGGCCGCGCAAACCGCAAACACGACCGGACGCAGCGGCCCAAGACGGGTGACGGCCGGCTTGTAGCCTCGCGCAGTCACCGTGACAAACCGCTCCGAACTGCGGGTCATGCGCCGGTACCAGTACAGGCCTATCGCCGAAATGATCAACAGCAGTGTTCCTGCCGCAGCAGCACCCGGCAGATCTGAGGGATACGCATTGGTTCTCTGATAGATCGCATAGGCGAGCGTGTCATAACGAATGTGCGACCCCAGAAAGCCTGGTATCGCAAACTGCTCAAGAGCAAGCGTAAAAATAAACAGCCCGGCGGCGCCAATGCTGCCCACCATGATCGGCACGGTAATGCGCATCAGTCGCTGCCACAGATTGGCACCCGACATTTCAGCAGCCTCTTCCAGCGCCGGATCCATGGCCCTGAATGTGCCAACATTCAGGATGAATGCGTACGGAATGAAGTAAAACACCATCACGGCAATGATCCCGCCGTATGAGTAGATGTTTATGATCGGTTCAACCGCACCGGTCAGCGCCTGCCACCACACATTGAGCAATCCGGCCCGCGGATCAGCCAGAACCGACCAACCGATTACACCGACCAGCGGCGAATAGAGCATGGGAAGGAGGAACAGCATTTCAAACGTCCGCTTCCCGTACACGTCGGTGCGTGTCACCGCCCAGGCCAGAAACACACCCAATCCACAGGCAATGATCATGACCGGCACCGCCAGGCTGATCGAATTGATGGTCGCCGACTGCGTCCATCCGTTATCGAACAGTCCGGCATAAACCGACTGAAGATTATCGAGCGTCCAGGTTGCTCTGCGTGAACCGGGACTGTGCGTGCGCAAGGCGCCATACAACAAGGCACCCAGCGGCGTCAGAACAAGGCCGGCGACGACTGCAAGCAGCCCCCATGACCATACGCGCGCACTCGTCGAGGTCGGCGCCGCCAATGTGGATGTACTCACCTTTTAATACTTAAGCCGTCAGACTTCTGGTCAACGTTTCCAGCCGAGGATTCGTCTCATCTCCGGCATCAACTTCTCGTAGTTCTTGTCCCAGTCATCCATATCCGGAATCCAGCGCGCTTTCGCCGGGTAAGGCTGCCACCAACTGGTCTGCTTGAGCTTTGCAATGGCCGAGCGCTGCTCGACCGCCCCCTTCAGGGTCGGTCGAGCCTGAACCGTCTCCACCGCTTTGGCGCCCTCGGGCGTAAAGAACCACGCGCTGAACAGCCGCGCAGCCGCAGGGTGCGGTGCCTGCTTGGAAATGGCCATGTAGGTGTTAGTAAATGATGGGGCGACATCCGGATAGGTCCAGGCGGTCTTGTCCCCTTTCAGAAACTCGATCATCGCCACGGAATCCCAGTTCGGGATAAACACCGAGATGGCACCGGCAGCCAGATCCTCCCGCCCCGGCGCCGAACCGGGATACAAACGCGGGTTTTGTGCCGCCAGTTGTTCAACGAACTTGCGGCCGTATTCCGGCCTGCGATAGAACATCAGAAAAGTCGCAAACGCGACCCCGCCACCGGCCGGCTCATTAATACCGATCTTGCCCTTCAATTTGGGATTTAGCAGACCATTCCAGGTCTTGAACATTTCCTTGGCTTCTGCGTGCGGAATATGATCGGGATTGTAGGAGATGACAATGTCAGTCCACTTTGGACTGTACGCGATGCCAGGCAGGTAGGTTCCCTTGTCCAACTTCTTGTCCAGATCGGCGAGGGTATACCTCAGGTACAAGCCCTCCTCGGCCAGGTCGCGCATGCCGGCGGGATCGGCCGAATAATTCACGTCCATCACGTGCTGACCGGCACGCTCCTCGGTCATGAACTGCTGGGTTCCCAGAACGCCTACCTTACGATCCGATTGCACCTTGATGCCAAATCGAGCGGTAAAAGCTCGCGCAAATTCGGCCATTTCATCAACGGGTGAACTGTAGCGCACCAGCAACGTGCCTTCGCGCTTGGCTGCATCAATCAGACGCGGCGTAATTTCGACGGTTTCGACAGCTTGTGCGTGTGCGGACTGGGATTGCACGCCAAGAATACCGCCCGCGCCGGCTGCTGCAAGCGCGGTACCGGCCCGCAAAAATGAACGGCGACCGGGCAAGATGATTTTGGAATCTGACATAGCTGCTCCTCCGAGGGGGACTACGCTAGTTTAGAGTTCTTATTTTTAGACCAACGATCGTAAGCGTATCACTTTCTGACTGTCAAGCTTTCGGCTAACGTTGCCGCTTCATCCTGCGCGCAGCGCTTTCCATTTCTTCGGCAGTTGAATTTCCCTTGCCGTCGGATAACCATCCAGACCGTTGTGCAAGAAAATATAGGCACTGTTGCGTGCCGGGTCACCCGTCACAACGACCATGTAGTCATCTGCCTCCCACACGATGGGAACCAGTCGCTTTGGATCATCGGACTCATGGAACACCCGCGGCAGGCGGCCCAGGCGCGCTTCGCTCGCCAGGTTCCAGGTCGGTTTTTGCGTCCAGTCGCGCAGAATGGTCTCAACCTCGCCTGCCGGCCTGCGCGCAAGGCGAAACAGCTCACGCTTGAAATCCTGCTTGGACCAGCCGCTGGCGGCCATGGTCTGCGCAAGTATCGGCGACAACATCACCAGCGGGCGCAAAGAGCCTCCGGTCGTGCCAACGGTAAAGGTGAGATGCCAGAAGTGCTGACTTGCCATCGCCGCTGCGAGATAGGGCATCATCTGTTCCGGCGTGCTGCCCGATACCGAGCCGATATGATTGCCGCCGGCAAATCGTGTAACCGTCACCACATTGCTTCCGGCGGGAAAACCCATTTCCTCACTATTGGATTCCCAGCCGATCCTGGAGATGACATCCTCATTCTCGGCAACCACCACACGCCAGGTATTGCCAAAAGTCGCCTTGTCATTGCGATGAGGCAGAAAGCCCGCGACATTGCGCAGATAGAGTCTCCAGAATCGGCCGATGGTTGTATTGGCCCGAAAACCATCGCGCATGACACCTTGCGTGAAATTGAATCCGAGTTCCTTGATAATCGGCCCATTGATCAGTATCAGCGTGTCACTGCCAGGGGTGTTACCGCTATGCTCCACTCCATAGTACGGATCTGCCATCGCTTCGATCAGTGCGACCAATATGGGCATGTACTCCGGACGACAACCGGCCATGACACCATTGACCGCCACGCTCCAGACCGTCGCCGCTCGTCGATCAGGCAGCATCACGCCGAGCACATCTCCAGGATCGCGATCGGTATAGCGCAGGAATGCCTCTACCCGCTGGCGCGTCGGAATGTGTATGGGCAGACCGTCGGAGAGTTCGTTCCGGTAAAAGTAGTCTTCGATCTCATCGGCCGTGCCATGAACGACGATGTCACGTGCGCCAGGCTCGACATCGGCATCGGCCTGTTCAGGCTGCGTCAGCAGATTGGAGATAACCCTGTCCAGGGTGGATTCGATGATATTGCGCTTCAGCGTCTCGCTGCTCTGAACACCGGGGTGGCCAGGCACTGCGGCAACCGGAAGATTGGGCATGCCCTGCCCCATTGCAGCTGCCGAAGCCAGGCCCAGAAAGCCATCGCAAACCAGTGAAGAAGTCGGAACGCCCAGCGCTTCACACGCTGCACTGGCCCGCAACACGGCGGGCGTGCAGCTGCCTCAACAGCCCATGCCGCAAATGACGGCATCGACCCCCAGTTCACGAAATCGTCGTGGCAGCGACGCGAGTATGGCCTTCTCATCGGAGCCCTGAATGCTGCCGAACTCGCGCCAGCTTATGAAACGCACCCCCGGAAAGCGATCGCGCAGCCCATCTTCAAGACAGGCGAACACCTCGTCACCGCGAAACAGATAATCCCAGAGCTGGACAACAGTCTTTCCTTCAAGCGTATCCAGACGCCGTGCCAGCGGTCTGGCGGCAGTCTGGCGTGGACTGCGGGGCCAGAATGCCTCCAGTTGCTCGCCCTCTTCAGGCAACACGCTGACACTCAGCTTGCGGCCATCGCTTTGGGCACCGCCTTGGGCAGCCTGGCTGATCTTTGTTTTTGACGCCCGCATCCTGCCCCCTTTTGACCGCTTCCAGTCAAACTCAGAATGATCTTCTGCATCCTTGATGCAACAGATAAGTCAGCCTCCACATCCCGACTGATAGCTCTGATGATAACCGGGATGGCGGGTGCCGGTGGCACGATTGCGGTAACTTCAATTGACTGGTTTGGCAATTTCCAACTTGATGCCACGGGCACCTGGCGCCATTGGCGACGAAACAGCCTCAAGGTCGCCTTTCTGTGGCGTCGCAAGGCCGGATTTGGAAACACGCGCCACAACCACCACGCGTGGAAATGCGGAAACTTTCAGGGTTGGCGTCATTGCCATGGAATCGTCCAGCGAAAAATCAAAAGGCAGGTCTTTGACCTGGCGACGCATCACCGCCAGCGGCATGCGTGGTCCTTCTGCCGCTCTTGCAAAAACAAACACGGAATCTTCCGGCCCCACCTTTGACCCCGCTGAAGGGGAAAGAACGACACGACCACTGAGTGAAGCTACAGGACTCGCCGATACCCCGGGACTCGCCTCAGCTTCCTTGGACGCTGACTTGGCTGGCGGCACGCCCATGCGGCTTTCCGCTTCGGCGATACTGCTGCGGACCGAGCCGGCAAATTCCGACTCAGGAGGAACCAATGCCAGCGCGCGCTTCCAGGATTTGGCTGCGCCGCTGAAGTCATTGCGATTAAAAGCAATGGTGCCGGCAATGGAGAGCGCTTTCACGTTATCGGGATCGATGGCGAGCGCTCGCGTAATCAGTGCCGCCGGCTCGCCCTCCAGTTTTTTGCCTTGCGCCATGGCAAGCACGTCGGCAAAATCCGCCAGTAGCTGGGCATCCTTCGGCTGCAGGCTGACAGCCTTCGCATATGCCCGTGCAGCGTCGTCGTAACGACCGACTGCGGCCTTGGAGCGCCCCAGAAGAATCCAGCCATCAATATCGTCGGGCCTCTCCTTCAGTCGCTCGGCCAGCCGGTTGACCATGCCTTCGATCTGCTCGGCAGTCACCGCATGCGGACTGCCCGAATTGGCTACTGCTGCTTGAGGGGAAAACGCGTCGGGATTGCCAAGCCAGGAATACAGGCCCGCTGCGAAAAGCGGAACCGCAATGGCAACAACGATGGCTGCCCGCGCCGAGCGCGTGCGCGTCCCGATTGCTGCGTCCGCGCCATCGTCCAGGACACGTCGCTCAATCTCGCCACGCGCCATTTCCCACTGCTCGCGGGTAAGAATGCCGGCTGCAAGTTCTGCATCGAGTTCGGCCATCTGCTCGCGATAGATGCCGACATTGCTCGCCAGCATACCGGAAGAAGAAGCACCCTTGCCATCACGGGAAAGCAATGGCCACAACAACAAGGCAAGCACCAGTGCTACCAGCAAAACGGAAAAAACAACAAAGAGCATCACTCGGGTTGTACTCCAGATTCCAGAATTTTCTTGGCGCGCGCACGCTCCGCGTCATCGAGCGGCACTTCCTCGATTTGGGACGTCCGGCGTCGCCGCAGGACAACGAAAAGAAAGACGAACGCGCCGGCAAGCAATGCAAATGGACCAAACCAGAGTAGCATCGTCGTCGCTTTCACCGGTGGACGGTAGAGCACGAAGTCACCATAGCGCTCCACCATGAATGAAATAATGGCTTCATTGCTGGCGCCTGCTTTGAGCTTCTCGCGAACCTGATTCTTGAGATCAATTGCCAGCGGCGCGTGCGAGTCGGCGATGGTCTGGTTCTGACACACGAGACAGCGCAACTCCTCGGAAATGGCGGTAACACGCTTTTCAAGCTCGGGGTCTTCTGCAGCAGGTGCCGCTTCCTTCCCGAAGCTGGTACCTGCAAACAGGCAGATCAGGAGCAAGAGCAATAGTTTATGCATTGCCTTGAAGCTCCCGCACCAATGGCACAATGGTGTCACGCAGCAGCTCCGGCGTCAGTATGCCGATTCGCTTGTAGCGGATGACCCCGCGCTTGTCGATGACAAACGTCTCAGGCACGCCATACACACCATAATCGATGCCCACCAGGCCATCGTGGTCGTACAAGGACTGCTGATAGGGATTGCCGAACTGTTTCAGCCAACCGAGTCCATCGCTGCGTTCATCCTTGTAGTTCAGGCCCAGCACCGGCACCACTCCGGTCTTGGAGAACTGCAGCAGCGTTTCATGTTCTTCACGGCAAGCGACACACCAGGAAGCCCAGACATTCAATACCCATACCTTTCCCAGCATCTCCGTGTGCTTGAACGCAACCTCAGGATGATTGAGGTCCGGCAACGTAAATGCTGGTGCGGGCTTTCCAATCAGCGGTGAAGGCACCTCGCGCGGATTGAGATTGAGTCCGATCCCGAGGAAAACCAGCAGTCCCATAAAAATACCCAACGGAGCAAGGTAGCGCGCCTTCATCGAATCACCCCGCTACCGCAGCGGCAGGCAGGGCCTGTGCTGCGCTTCGACGGTTGAGCCGGTAGCGCTTGTCCATGGCGGCCAGAATGCCTCCCAGCGCCATCAACAGGCAGCCGCCCCAGATGCATCCGATCAGGGGCTTGTACTGAAACTTGAGCAGCCACGCATTCTTTCCCGGTGCATCCGACACTTGCTCTCCTATCGAAACGTAAAGGTGACGCGCCACATTCGCATCGATTGCCGCCTCGGTCATCGGCATGTCCTGTACCGTGTACAGGCGCTTTTCCGGAAACATGACGGTCATGTGTTCGGTACCGCGCAGCACCTCGATGACCCCGCGTATCGCCCGGTAATTGGGACCTTCGACCTCACGCAATCCTGAAAGCGTAAAGGTGTAGCCCGCCAATTGCGCGCTATCCCCCAATTCCATTTTTACATCGGTATCCGTTTCATATCCCCGCGAGATCGTCACTCCAAGAATGAATACGGCAACACCCAGATGAGCCAGCAACATGCCGAAATAGGCGCGTGGTTGCGAATTCAGGCGTACCAGCATGCCTGAACCGAGCGTAGCGCCCAGTCGCAAACGCAAACCGGTGACAGTGGACACAACGACCCAGAAGGACAGCAGCAAACCGAGAAATACCATGGGACTCCAGTGCCCCATCAGAAACGGCACGACACCGGCAAGCGTCAATGCCCCGAGCGCCGGCCACCGCAACTTGATTACGAGGTTGAGGACTTCGTCTTTTTTCCACTTTACCAGCGGACCAATGCCCATCAGGATAATGGCTGGCGCCATCAACGGCACGAATACCGTCTCGAAATAGGGAGGGCCGACAGACAGCTTTCCCAGACCCAGCGCATCCAGCAGCAACGGGTACAGCGTGCCCAGCAGGACCGCCGCCGCCGCCACACTCAGCAGCACGTTATTGGCCAGCAGCATCGTTTCTCTCGACACCAGTTCAAACCGCCCGCCCAGCCCCACCCGATGAGCCCGTACGGCGAATAATGCCAACGAAGCGCCAATGACGATCGCCAGAAAAGCAAGAATGAAAATGCCACGTTTAGGGTCGGTCGCAAAGGCGTGAACCGATGTCAGCACACCCGAGCGCACCAGGAAAGTGCCGAGCAGGCTGAGCGAGAAGGCGATGATGGCCAGCAGCACTGTCCAGGCCTTGAAGCCGCCGCGCTTCTCCGCAACCGCCAGTGTATGCACCAGCGCCGTACCCACCAGCCATGGCATGAAGGAGGCATTTTCAACCGGGTCCCAAAACCACCATCCCCCCCAACCCAGTTCGTAGTAGGCCCAGAAACTGCCCAAGGCAATCCCCAAGGTCAATGAAGACCACGCAGCGATGGTCCAGGGCCGCGACCAGCGCGCCCAGGTGGCATCCAGCCTGCCATCGATCAATGCAGCAATCGCAAATGCAAACGCCACGGAAAACCCGACATAGCCCATGTACAGCAGCGGCGGATGGAAGATCATGCCCAGATCCTGCAGCAGGGGATTCAGGTCCCTGCCATCGGCGGCGGGAGGAAAGATGCGTTCGAACGGATTGGAAGTAAACAGCATGAAGGCCAGGAAACCGACACTCACCAGCGCCATGACACCAAGCACACGGGCGACCATGCGCTCTGGCAGGTGCCGGCTGAATGCAGCCACCGCCACGGACCAGAAGCAAAGCATCAGAGTCCACAGCAGCAGCGATCCCTCATGTCCGCCCCACACGCCCGCGATACGATAGGCAAGCGGTAATTTGCTGTTGGAATGCTGAGCCACGTAAAGCACTGAAAAGTCGTTCGCAATGAATGACTGCGACAGGCAGCCAAACGCAATGACCACCAGGGCGCACTGCGCCAATGCTGCAGGACGCGCCAGTGCCATCCATGCAGCCTGACCTCTGGCCGCACCCGCAATCGGCAGTATGCCCTGCACCGCCGCGACGCAAAGCGCCAGGATAAGTGCGAAATGTCCCAGTTCCGGAATCATTGAATCACCGTTTTGGCCGCTTTCTGCGCCTGATCCACTGCATGTTTTGCCTCGGGAGGCATATAGTTCTCATCATGTTTGGCGAGAACCTCGTCAGCCTGAAAAACACCATCCTGCCCCAACTGACCTTGCGCTACGACGCCCTTGCCCTCGCGAAAAAGATCGGGCAGGGATCCGCGGAATTCGACCGGCACTACTTTTGCCGTGTCTGTAACGACAAAGCGCACCGTCACGCCGTCTGCCTGTCGCTTCACGCTGCCGGCTTCAACCATACCGCCAATACGAAAACGCTTGCCTGTGGGCGCTTCCTTGGCCGCGATTTGTGACGGTGTGAAGAAAAATACCAGGTTCTTCTGGAAGGCCGACAGCACGAGACCGGCTGCAACAGCCAGCGTCGTCAAGCCGCCCCCAATGAGTAGGAATCGTTTATGCCGCGGTTTCACTGCCACCTCCATTATTGCGTGCGGATTTTTCAAATACCGCCCGCCGACGGCGACCGAGCATGATCATCTCCATTACCAGCACAACCACAACCATCGCCACTGAGCCCCATACATAAAAGCCATATCCCCCCATGGCCACGAATTCGCTCCAACTCGACCAGATCACGACGCTCTCCGAATTTCTTCCTTGCACCACTGAGTGTGCCATTCCCGCTCTAGGATAATGCTGCGAACACGTGAAAGAATAGTTGCAAGGCTGTACATCCAGAATGCCAGCGCCATCAATAACATTCCCAGCAGCATGGTCATTGCCATGGTTGGAGCACTCTTCATGCTGATCGAAGCGCCCTGATGCAGCGTATTCCACCACACCACCGAAAAATAAATGATAGGCACATTAATGACACCGACCAGGGCAAGGATGGCTCCGGCACGATCGGCGCGCCGCGGGTCATCAATGGCCGCCTGCAGTGCCATGAAACCGAAATAGAGAAACAGCAGTATCAACTCCGAAGTCAGTCGCGCATCCCAGACCCACCAGGTTCCCCAGGTCGGCTTGCCCCAAAGTGAACCTGTCCACAGCGCCAGAAAAGTAAAGATTGCGCCGGTCGGCGCAATAGCCGTCGCCAGCATGGAAGACAGTCTCGTATTGAAAACCAGGCCGACGCCGGCCCAGAATGCCATGACCACATACAGGAACATGGACATCCATGCCGCAGGAACGTGCAGGAAGATGATGCGGTAGGCGTCACCCTGCTGCGCATCGGTCGGTGCGATGAAAAAACCCACGTAGGTGCCCGCAATGCACAGCAGCACGGCCAGCCAGACAAACCAAGGGACCATCCGTCCGGCCAGCGGATAGAAGGTCTGCGGGGATGCAAACCAGAACCAGTGGATGCGTTCGCTGGCGGCGTTATTCACTTGTTTCACTTGTGGACTAGTAGTCAAGGCAGACAATTCAACTTTCAATTTCAGACAATCCAGTGACTGATTTTACCTCTATGGCAGCATATGACCTGGAAACGAAGCAAAGATTCACTGATCTGGCCATTGCAGTTACCCAGTATGAGATAGACAGCAGTTCAAGTTGAAATGATTTCATCAGAAAAATGTCAATAAATGCCTGCTTAATTAATCCAGCGCAAGCCGCACGGCGCTGGCAGCGGCCCAGGGCGCTATCACAACTGAGACCAGCAGGAACGCGGCCAACAGTTGCAGATGGGCCGTGGCGTCCAGGCCGGACTCCACCGCGACGACCGCACCGGACCCGAAGATCAGCACCGGGATGAACAAAGGCAGCACCAGCAAAGCCGACAGAACCCCTCCACCACGCAGTCCCAGGGTCAGCGCAGCACCCACGGCGCCAACAAAACTGAGTGCCGCGGTTCCGATCAGCAGTCCCGCGCAAAGCACGGCAATCGCATCGGCATGCAGATCGAATTGCAATGCCAGAACCGGTGCCAGCAATGTCAGCGGCACCCCTGTCAACAACCAATGCGCCAGGATCTTGCCAATCATCAATACGGTGAGCGGCTCGACACTGAGCGCCATCTGCTCCAGGGTTCCATCCGCATAGTCGGGCTCGAACAATCGCGCCAGAGAGAGCAAGGCGGACAGCAACGCCGCCACCCACAGGATTCCAGGCGCCATCGACTGCAACAACGCTCTCTCGGGCCCCACACCGAGAGGGAACAAACTGACCACGATGACGAAAAATACCAGCGTATTGGCCGCGTCCCCCTTGCGTCGCAGCGCCAGCGCCAGGTCGCGACGCACTACGCAAGCCATCGCGCCAATCATGCGCGACCTGCCTGTTGGTCCAGATTGACAACGACCGTATCAACTGCCGCAATGGCGACTTCCTGATGCGTGGTCAATATCACAATGCCACCACCTGCAACGTGGCCTGCAATCAAATGCCCCAGGCGAGCGACCGCATTCGTATCCAGGGCCGTAAAAGGCTCGTCCAGTATCCAGATTCGGGCCGCCGCCGGCATCGCCAGCCTCGCCAGCGCGACGCGACGACGCTGCCCCTGGGAAAGGTGGCGCACAGGCAAATCAGCGCACTGAGCCACACCGAAGTTGTCCAGCGCATTGAGTCTGGCAGCGGGCTCCGATGCGCCCCCGGCCAGCGTTGACGCGACAGCCAGATTTTCGTGCGGCGTCATGTCGTCTTTCAATCCGTTCAGATGACCGATATAGGCCAGTTCCCGATGGTACTCGTCACGTATGCTTGAAATTGGCCGGGCCCTCCATAACACCTCACCCTGACTCGGCGTAAGCAACCCGCACAGGATGCGCAACAGGCTGGTCTTTCCGCTCCCGTTGGCCCCGGCAACGCGCAGCAAGCGGCCGTCGGCAATAGAGAATCCGAGTCCGGTGAAAAGGCTGCGCTCCCCGCGCATGCAACCGAGTGCCTTCACTTCAAGCATGGATGGCCCGTGCTACCAGAATGCGGCCGTGCGAAAAACGCTGACCGAATTCGGTATCGTCTATGTCTGATAACGATGAATACATCAATGAATCTCTAAATTGACAAACCGGTAACGATGGATATGCGAGTGCGGCAGCGTATCCAGCTTCGCACCGAGGAAATTGATCTGCATCAAACCATCTGCATCAAACCTGAACGCAATCCTTGACCGAACCGCGCACGCAATCCACATACAACTCGCGCACAGCTACGCTGCCCTGCACCCTCAGCACAAGCTAATGACCACCACTCATTTTGGCAGGCCGCCACTGTACAGCACCTTGCAAGTACTCTGTTTTACTTCCGGTATTGCTTCAACGATTGATCTCAGCCCAGCGAAATCAGGACCGGAGATAACGTGCATCTTGATCTGGATCAAGTTCCCATAAACACAAAGTAAGAAGATTAGGCCATGGATGCCGCTAACAAAACACAGATCAAAGTGCATCGCAACCCTTGTTCCCGTCAATGGATGCGCTCCGACGGGAACAGGGCACCTCCTTCAGAGTATTGCAAATTCAGAGTCATCCCACTGACAAGGACGCAATGAACCAACTTCCCGACATTCTGCGCAACAGCGCGCAACGCTTTATAGCCGAAATCATTGAACTGGAGCTTGATCATTTTCTGAAGCAATTTACACAACAGCAAAATGTGGATGGCCATCAAAAAGTGGTTCGAAACGGCCACCATCCGGAACGTCGTGTTCTCACCGGCATCGGTCCGGTTCCAGTGAGCTTGCCCAAGATCCGCAGTCGCAGCGAAAAATCGGCAAAGTTTCGATCGGCATTAGTCCCTGCCTACATGCGCCAGGCGTACCAGCGTCATTCCATATCACATCCCCCAAGACTTTATTTGTCCGCCGTTGCACGCCGGGATTACGAATGTGCGCTCACCGCGCTGTTCGGCTCGGGAACGTGCCACATACCCCAGGCAATTGGAACAAGGATCGAAGAAGCCTGGCGCATTCAATGGGAAAACTGGTTCAAACGATCACTAGACGGATCCACATGGTCGGAGTTGTGGATCGACAAAGTACAAGGGTTGATTCACAACGGTAATGCACACGCATGCATGCTTGTGGCTACTGGCGTGGATAACGCCTGCAACAGTCAACTGCTGTCAGTCCGGGAATGTTCAGGCAATATCGACTTTGACTTGCGGGAACTCCTGCTTGATCTCAAGACTCGCGAATTTACCGCTCCCAAAAATCTCGTCCTCGGAAAAAAACTGGCCCGATTCGCGCAATCCCTGGAACCCCTGCCCCTACCTTCTGACCTGCAATTGAGGTTGGAATCAATCATGGACTACTCAGACGCAGACGCCGCTGTTGATGCTGCGTTCGCCTCATTTCTGGATACAGTGACCGGAACCGGGCGCTGCTCCCAGAATTGCAGCGCTGGGAACGCCTGCCAGCCAAACAAAATCGTGTTTCAGGAATAAGCCAGCTAGTTACCCTTTAGTCGATTTTTCCAGCCCTACAACACCAAACCAGAATAGCCATACACCAAAATTGATTAATACTTACAGATGGTTACACTTTTACTTAGTGGGGTTACAATTCTGGTTAAGCTGTAAAAGACTTATTATTTTCTAGCAACTACCCATAGGCACATAGGGGATAAAATGAAGAAAACAGGGCAGTTAATTGCAACAATTGCAGTCCTTCTGGGAGCTTGGCTCTCACCGGGTGCGATTGCAGCCGACCTACCCAATCTGGGCGCGACATCCACATCAGCACAGGCTCAGGCAGCCCTGAAAAAGGATGCGGTCTGTACGCGTTGCCACGATGAATCGGAGGGGGCGCCCATACTCGCCCTGTATCAGACCAAACACGGCGTCAGGGGCGATGCCCGCACGCCGACCTGCCAGTCCTGCCACGGCGAGAGCGATAGCCACGTCAAGGGCGCGGCCAACGCCAAGGTGCGGCCACAGCCGGATATCGTGTTCAAGAAAGGCGTCTACCAGCCAAGCGACGACAAGGAACGCGCCGGAGCCTGCCTGACCTGCCATAAAGGCGGTGCGCGCACCAACTGGGACGGCGGTCAGCACCAGAACAATCAGGTCTCCTGCAACGACTGCCACAAGGTGCATGCACCGACGGACAGGATGCTGTCCAAGAAGAGCCAGACAGAAACCTGCTTCAACTGCCACAAGAACCAGCGTGCCGACACTCACAAGATCTCTACCCATCCGCTTGATGCCGGCAAGGTCAGCTGCTCCGACTGCCATAATCCTCACGGCTCGGTGGCACCGAACATGCTCAAGCGCAATACCGTGACCGAGACCTGCTACACCTGCCACGCAGAAAAGCGCGGTCCGTTCCTGTTCGAGCACCCCTCTGTCACCGACAGTTGCACCAACTGCCACACGCCGCATGGTTCCAATATCACCCCGTTGCTGAAGGCACGCACGCCCTGGCTGTGCCAGGAGTGCCATGACGGAACACACGCCAGCGGGTCGCCAGCCGGGCGCAATGCCGCAGGCATCCAGGGCGGATTGGCCATTGGCAACAATCCGAGTGCCAATGTGACGGGCCGTGGCTGTATCAATTGCCACAGCGTAATCCACGGGTCAAACAGCCCGGCCGGCGGTTACTTCCAGCGCTAATTCAGGGAAATTGGAGACGATCATGACAAAACAACACAGGAACTTGAAGATCAGCGCGCTGGCCATCGCCGTCGAGGGTGTTTTCCTCGCCCTGAGTGCCATGCCAGCCCATGCCGATGAGGCGGAAGCAGCGGCACTGAAAAACCCGACCAATTCAGTCGAAGTCGGGATTTCCAGCACCTCGCAGAACTCCGCCAAATATGGCGAATATAACGGCCAGCCCAAATCCGGCGTCAATGTCAACGGCGGTTTCAGCGTGCGCGGCGGCGACGGTTACGGTGGTGGCAACGGAACCACACGCTGGTCCTTCTCGGGCAACAATCTGGGCCTGACCACCCGCGAACTGGGCGCATCCCTCACCGACCAGGGCAAGTGGAGCTTGGGTATCAAGTACGATGAACTCAAGCACAATCTGTCCGACAGCTACCAGACCCCCTACCTGGGAACGATGGGTGGCGACAATTTCATACTGCCGCCGGGCTTTGGCCTTGCGCCAACCACCCGGGCCATGACTGCCGGGCAACTCGGCGCCTTACAAACCGTCAACATCAGCAGCACCCGACACAACACCGGGATCACTGCCGGCCTGGTGCTGAATCGTGAATGGGACATCAAGTTTGACTACAACCAGTTGCAGCAGTCCGGCGCGAAACTGCAAGGTGTCGGTGCGGCCGGCTTTGGTGGAGCCACCGGCGAGAAAGTGTCCATCCTGCCGATGCCCACGAACTACAAGACGCACACCATCAATCTGGGCCTGAACTGGATGGGAGACAAGGGTCATGCCACGGGCTCCTACTTTGGCTCACTGTTCCGTGACAACTACAACGGCGTGCAGTTCCAGACCTTCGCGGGCGCGAACAACATCCAGACCATGAGCACCCCGCCCAGCAATGATTTCCACCAGGCAAACCTGACGGCGGGCTACGTCTTCTCGCCCAGAACGAAACTGTCGGGCGGCTTGTCCTATGGACGCAATACCCAGAACGCCGCGTATGTATATGACTCCGGTATCGCGCCGGCCGGCATGATGGTTACGCCCTCCCCGACCACATCGCTGAATGGCGTGGTGGTGACCAAGCATGCCGACATGCGTCTCACCGATCAGACCACCCGGGATCTGACGCTGTCGGCCATGATCAAACACGACGCCCGCGAGAATCGCACCTCATCGAACATTTACAATTTCAATGCCATCAGCGGTGCGCACACGGCCGCCTATCCGAATACCCCGCTGAATACCAAGAAAACGCTGCTGGAATTCGCGGGGGATTACCGCATTGACAAGAAACAGCAGGTTCGCCTGTCCTGGAGCCAGGAACAGCAGAAGCGCTGGTGTGACCAGTATGCGGTGAATGCCAACTATCCGGCTGGTACCAATTGCACCACTTTCACCGGCAGTCGGGACAGCAAGCTCAGCGCCACCTACCGACGCAAGATTCTTGATGATGTCGGTTTGAACCTCGGCTATATCTACAGCAATCGCCGGTCGGACTTCGATCCGTTGTCGCGCGGGCCATTTATCAGCACCAACGGCAACGCCATCGTGGCGGGCGCGACCATCACCGGTATCAACGCCGGCGACTTCCTCGGATTCCACCCATCCTTCGCGGCCTCCCGCAAGGAACAGACGCTCAAAGCCGGCCTCAACTGGGATGCCACCGAGCAACTGTCCTTTGTGCTCGGCGGGCGCTACATGGTGGATATCTACAACACCGATTACGGCATCCAGAACGGCTACGGTTGGAGCCTGAATTTTGACTCGACCTACGCCTACAGCGAAAACGGCTCGGTAACCGCCTATGTAACCCGCCAGAGTCGCTACAAGAAAATCACGGACCAGCAGCGCTCCCCGACCGCCGCCGCGGCCGGTGCCCCTTCAGCAACCGCAATTGGCATTCCGCTCGGAGCCACCTGGAACAATGTCCTGACGGATGACGACAGCACCGTCGGCGTCAACTTCAAGCAGGGCGGACTGATGTCGAACAAGCTGGATATCAGTGGTGATTTCACCTATTCGCTGGCCAAGACCGGTGAGAACACCAGCCTGAATTACAACGCCTTCACCACGGGCGGTTTGGGCTGCGAGGCGAACATCATCATGTCCTGCGGCGCCCTCCCGGACATCCACAACCGGATGGTGCAACTCAAGCTCACCGGCAACTACCAACTCGACAAGAAGTCCAAGGTCTCCGTTGGTTATCTCCACCGGCGCCTGCGTTCCGAGGACTACTACTTCAATGGACTGCAGTATCCGTTCACCCCATCCGGGCTAATGCCGACCAACCAGACGGCGCCGAACTACGCCGTCAATGTGATCTCGGCGACTTATTCCTACAGCTTCCAATGAGCTGGACGACAATGCGGGCATGACAAATTGGGGGCCGATCATATCGGCCCCTTTTACTTTCTGTAACATCCTTTCCGGAGCATCACAATATGGACAACAGCAAACCTGGCCGGCTGAAACGCATCTGGGCCATTCTCAAAACACCAAGCGCCAAGTATTCCCTGCTGGCCCTGCTGAGCGTCGGCTTTGTTTCCGGCATCCTGTTCTGGGGCGCCTTCAATACCGGCATGGAAGCCACCAACACGATGGAATTCTGTACCGGTTGCCACGAGATGCGCGACACGGTGTATCAGGAGTACAAGGAGACAATTCACTACAGCAACCGCACCGGCGTGCGCGCGGTCTGTTCCGATTGCCATGTGCCCAAGGACTGGACCCACAAGCTGATCCGCAAGACCAAGGCCAGCATGGAAATCTGGGGCAAGCTGACCGGCAGCATCGATACCAAGGAAAAGTTCGAAGCCAAGCGAATGGAGCTCGCCGGCCACGAATGGGAACGCATGAAAGCGCGCGACTCCATCGAATGCCGCAACTGCCACAGCTTCGATGCCATGAGCCCCGAGTTGCAGAAGCAGACACCCTACAAAAAGCACATGAAGGCCAAGGCAGACGGAAAGTCGTGCATTGACTGCCACAAGGGCATTGCTCACCAGTTGCCCAAGGAATATGTGGAACCGGACGAGTGATCCGGTGTCTGACCGCTACTGAGTGAGTGGTTCTGTCAGTCGGGACCGATCGGGAATGGCGAGTAATCAGGCCGGTAGGAGAAGTCCTACACGAGAATGAATCCCCGGCTGATATACACGGCAAGCCAGTGAGCACAGAATCCACTCATGATCAATATCTTTAATTGTTGAAATTAGACTGGAGAATTTAGATGCGAATCAGCAAATTGAGCGGCTCGACAGCCATTGCCGTCGCGATCCTTGCAGCCACCCTTTCCACCGCCGCACGGGCGGTGGACGATGATGCGGCCAAAAAACTGGCCCAGCAGAACAATTGTCTGAAATGCCACAGCGTGGACAAGGACAAGGACGGCCCGGCTTTCAAGAAAGTGGCTCAGAAATACAAGGGCAAGGCCGATGCCGAGTCGCGCCTGATGACGCACATTATGTCCGGCGAGAAAGCCAAGTTCCCCGATGGGCACGAGGAAGAGCACAAAATTGTCAAGACATCTCCCGCCAAGGACATGGCGCAGATCAAGAATCTGGTGCAATGGGTTCTCGCACAGTAGTCAGATTCGTTTAAGGGGCTATTTCAGTCAATTCTGAAACAGCCCTGCTGCACAAGCATACGAGGGGATTTCCCCTCGTTTTGTTTTTGGACAGCCGGTATGTATTGAAATCGGCCAGCGCCGCAGCCGCGCGCCGGCTCACACCCAGCCCAGCCCTCCCAGTACCGCACCCGCGCCCAGCAGCCACAGTATATGGATGCGGGTCTTCCACACCAGCAAGGCTGCCACCACCGACACCAGCCACAAGGGCCAGTCGGTGGCGGGATTATTGTGCGCGGAGCTGAGCAGCCATACGGTGGAGAGCAGCAAGGCAACCACAATGGGCCCCATGCCCTGCTTGAATGCGCGCAACACACGCAGTTCGCGATTGCGGTGCAACCAGCGCGTCACCAGCAGCGTCGACAGACTGCTGGGGATCAACACACCGAGCAGACACACCAGCACGCCAAACAAGGCATAGGCATAGCCACCGGGCCCGAATCCGACGCTCCAGCCCAGCAGA
>CANKAJ010000004.1 GCA_947479645.1 Betaproteobacteria bacterium
CATGAAGCTGAACGAGAACGAGTCGGGCATTTTGATTGCAACCGATATGTTCTGGTCCAGTGTTTGAGCCCAGGTATTGATAATCGTGTTGGCAGCTGGACTGGCGCTAACCGGGCGAACTGCAGTGAAGGTGCCGCTCAGGTTGTATTTGATCGCGGAGCGATAGGCGATACCGAATTTCGTCTGATCGGACAGGCGGAATGTGGCGCCGAGGTTAAAGCCCCAGCCTGAATCCTTACCCTTGAGTTCATTTCGTCCTTCGACATTACCTGCCGCAACGGCTGCCAGGACGCTTACCGAGCCAACGATTGCCGTGTAGTTGATTGCCTTGGTCAGCGTCGCGTCGATTTGCTGGTAGTTGAGCCCGGCGCCGAGGGAAATCGCATCATTGAGCTTATAGGCAACCGTGGGGTTGATATTCAAAGTCTTCAGATCGGACTTAAGGCCCTGAAAGCGACCGAGCCAGCCGTCTTCATACTGGGTCTTCAGGCCAAAGGGCGCATTGAGCCCGACGCCGACTGACCAGCGTGAGTCGAGGTTCATGGCGAAATAGGCGTTTGGCACATAGGCAGTACTGCCAGCATCGCCGCCCATCCCGGAAAAAGTGAAGGGGGTCAGGACACCCGGAAAGACAACCCCGCCAGCGGATACCGATGCATTGTTGGTAAATTTCGCCGAAGGATCAATGGCATGAATCGAGACCGAATAATGCCTGCCTGCGGGAAGCGCCGTCAGACCGGCCGGGTTGAAGTAGATGGTGCTGGCGTCTTCGGTTGCAACCGCGGCGCCGGCATAGGCGTTGCCCATGCCGCTCGCGTTTTGTTCAATCAAGGCAAATCCACTGGCCTGGACCTGTGCAGTCGAACTGCAAAAAACCGATGCTACTGCAAGCGATGAAAGTAAGATCCGACCGTAGCGATGGGACATGACTAACCTCCTATTGGCAAGCCTTTAATACGATACTGATATGCCGCTTTTCTTATTCAACGCTTTGGCTATGAAATAACCACACCAACAATAGCAGGGAACTCAATTAGCGGGAAGGGCGGGCTCGCGACTTTTTATAGCTGCCGGGGCCCGTTATGCTTTCATCACTTCGATTGAAACCACGAGAAAAACCGGGTTTTGACGAAGTTGCGAAGCGAGTCGAGAATGGTTTGCGTTCGTTGCCTTCGGCTTTAAAGCGGGAGGTCGTCGCTGGCTTCCGCGGCAGAGGGCGACGTGGTCTGGACGTTCGGGGTGGGTCCTTTTTGGGGTTTTCTCGGTAAATCACAACGATCTTGCCGATGTGCTGGATTGGCATGGCGCCGGTATGCGAGCACATGGCAGCAAGCATCGTGTTACGCTCCTCACGATCCGCTCCAGAAATACGCACCTTGATGAGTTCGTGACTCTTCAGGCTGCGTTCGATTTCAGCAAGCACGTTAGGTGACAGGCCCTCATCACTGATCATGACCACAGGACGCAATGTGTGGGAGCGGGCCTTCAATTCGCGGCGCTGGATATTAAGTGGTATTGATGTATTCATCGGCTTATTTTAACAGCCGCTCGAACAGACTTTGGAATAGTGCTGAAAAGACATGAGCAAGACTAGCAATGTGTGGATGCAGCAGCATGTTCGAGACCCCTATGTGAAGCAGGCGCAAATTGATGGCTATCGGTCCAGGGCCGCGTTCAAATTACTGGAATTGGTTGAAAAAGATCAATTGATCTCAGCCGGGAATATTGTCGTTGATTTGGGGTCATCGCCCGGAAGCTGGTCACAGGTCATAGCCAAAAAGGTCGGAACACGAGGGATTGTCGTCGCTGTCGATGTGCTTGAAATGGAATCCATTCCCGGTGTGACCTTTATCTGCGGGGACTTCAGGGAGGAATATGTACTTGCAAACGTCGAGGCTGCGCTTCAGGGAAGGCAGGTTGATCTTGTAGTTTCAGATATGTCCCCCAATCTATCCGGTGTGGCTTCGGCAGATCAGGCCAGAAGCATGCATCTGTGTGAGCTTGCTCAGGAATTTGCATGTAAGCATTTGAAAGAAAGTGGTAATTTCTTGGTCAAGACTTTTCAGGGTGCGGGATTCCCGGATTTTCAGAATGCCATGCGAAACAGTTTTATGAGCGTTGCATCAAGAAAGCCCCGCGCTTCAAGGGGGCGTTCCAGCGAAATGTACCTGCTTGGGCGCGGGCTTAAAGGTGTGAAATAGCCACATGGATCAGTAATCTATGTTAGTTCTGAAGCAAATATTGCCTAGCAGCACATTAGCCGGGCTTGTAGAATGGAAACTGGCTGGAAAAGGCCGGCAAATGCAATGGGATCAAGTCCCAAAGGAGTTGAATTGAACAATCTTTTCAAGAATCTGGTGGTTTGGCTGGTTATCGGTCTGGTGTTGATGACGGTCTTCAACCAATTCAATTCGCGTCAGACGGCACAGGCTCCCATGGAGTATTCGCAATTCATCGAAGAGGTGAAGGGCGGGCGTATTGCCAAGGTGCTGATTGAGGGGCGTGTGCTCAAGGCAACGACCAATGATGGCAAGCGTGTCACGAGTTATTCGCCAGGTGATATCTGGCTGGTGTCGGATCTGCTCAAGTATGGCGTCAAGATTGAAGCCAAGCCGGAGGAAGAGCCGTCGCTGTTGATGAATATTTTCGTGTCGTGGTTCCCGATGCTGTTGCTCATTGGCGTTTGGGTCTTCTTCATGCGTCAAATGCAGGGTGGTGGCCGGGGTGGCGCTTTCTCGTTCGGCAAGTCCCGCGCACGCATGCTGGACGAGTCAACTAATCCGATTACGTTTGCCGATGTTGCCGGATGTGACGAGGCCAAGGAGGATGTTTCCGAACTCGTGGATTTTCTTCGAGATCCGACCAAGTTCCAGAAGCTCGGCGGGCGCATCCCAAAGGGCGTATTGATGGTAGGCAATCCCGGAACAGGAAAAACGTTGCTGGCCAGAGCTATTGCCGGAGAGGCAAAAGTACCGTTTTTCTCGATTTCCGGTTCTGATTTTGTTGAAATGTTCGTTGGTGTCGGGGCAGCACGGGTTCGCGATATGTTCGAACAGGCAAAGAAGCATGCGCCATGCATCGTGTTCATTGATGAAATTGATGCGGTAGGCCGCCAGCGCGGAGCGGGCCTCGGTGGCGGAAATGATGAGCGCGAACAGACCTTGAACCAGCTGCTGGTCGAAATGGATGGTTTTGAAGGAACAACCGGTGTGATCGTGATAGCGGCGACCAACCGTCCTGATGTGCTCGATCCTGCACTGCTGCGTCCCGGGCGATTTGATCGTCAAGTTGTTGTTCCCCTGCCGGATATTCGAGGGCGTGAGCAGATTCTGCTGGTGCACATGCGCAAAGTGCCCATGTCGCCGGATGTCAAAGCCGACATCATCGCGCGTGGCACCCCTGGTTTTTCCGGTGCTGATCTTGCCAATCTTGTGAATGAAGCTGCGCTGTTTGCAGCTCGCAAGAGTAAGCGGCTTGTGGATATGGAGGATTTTGAACACGCCAAGGATAAGATCATCATGGGGGCGGAGCGCCGCTCGATGGTCATGCCTGAAGAGGAACGCAGAAATACCGCCTATCATGAGTCCGGGCATGCCGTCGTTGCCAAACTGTTGCCCAAGACCGATCCGGTGCACAAAGTGACGGTTATTCCGCGGGGCCGCGCGCTGGGCGTCACCATGCAATTACCAGTAGAGGACCGCTACAGCATGGACAAGGAGCGTCTCCTGTCGACGATAGCAGTGCTGTTCGGTGGGCGTATTGCCGAAGAGATTTTCATGCATCAGATGACAACAGGCGCTTCGAACGATTTTGAACGCGCAACGGATCTTGCGCGTCGCATGGTCACTCAGTGGGGAATGTCGGACGAACTCGGCCCGATGGTTTATGGCGAGAACGAGGGAGAAATCTTCCTGGGCAGGTCAGTGACTACGCACAAGAATGTATCTGAGAACACAATGCAGAAGGTGGATCAGGCAATCCGACGAATTATCGATCAGCAGTACGGGTTGGCAAGAAAACTCATCGAGGAAAATCGTGACAAGGTTGAGGCCATGACCAAGGCTTTGCTGGAATGGGAAACTCTCGATTCCGATCAACTTGATGACATCATGGCTGGATTGCCACCTCGGCCGCCCAAGCCTTCGCAGCCGAGTCCACCTCAGCCTCCTCAGCAAGGCGCTACCGGGGCTGCGGAGCCTGCAGCGGCCTAAGTTTCTTTAGCATCAATGATCACGGGCCCGAAGTTCGCTTCGGGCTTTTTTTTATTTGAAGAGAATCTGTACTTTTGATCAATGTCTAAGGTCCTAATAGCGGGAAAGTTCCGCATCAATCTGAGTAGACCGTTGCTGATGGGGGTTGTAAATGTCACATCGGATTCGTTCTCCGATGGTGGTCGCTATCTGAGTGCGGATGAGGCCATCGCTCAGGCGTGGCACCTCATAGAAGCTGGTGCCGCGTTGATCGATGTCGGAGGTGAGTCAAGCCGACCAGGCTCAGAAGGGGTAGGAGCAAGGGACGAAATTGCCAGGATACGCCCGGTAGTTTATGCGTTGCGCGACGCAAATGTACCCGTCTCAATTGATACCGTGAAAGTCGAGGTAATGCGGGCGGCGCTTGATGTCGGTGCAACTATGATCAATGATATCAATGCACTTCAGGCACCGGGCGCAGTGGAGGCTATTGCGAAAAGTGATGCAGCGGTATGTCTAATGCATATGAAGGGAACGCCGCGCACAATGCAGGTGGCACCACAATATGAAGATGTCGTAGATGAGGTAAAGGCGTTTCTCCTCGATCGTGCAAATGTGGCCAAGGCGGCAGGAATTCCTTCCGAGCGGATCGTATTGGACCCGGGTTTCGGATTTGGAAAGTCCGTCGAGCACAATCTGGACCTGCTGAGACGCCTCGGAGAAATTGCTGAGCTTGGTTTTCCGGTATTGGCTGGGCTTTCACGCAAGTCCATGTTGGGAGTTATTACGGGGAAGTCGGTCGAAGATCGCCTGCACGCCAGCATTGCCGCGGCAATGCTGGCTGCGCAACGGGGGGCCGCCATTCTCCGTGTGCATGACGTCGCGGCAACTCGGGATGCGTTGGCAATTTTGAATGCAGTACTGCACATGCCGGGATCCCCTGGTGAGGCGTCTCTGTGAAATCCCGACACAGGGCTTGATACACTCGCGATGTATGTCCCAGAACAGGAAGGTCTAGTATGACACGCAGGTACTTTGGCACAGATGGTGTGCGGGGCAAGGTCGGGGAGTTGCCGATCACCCCCGATTTTGTGATGCGGCTGGGATATGCAGCGGGTGAGGTGCTGGTCCAACAGGCAAGGCTGGGCAAGGGGGTGCGTCCTGCAGTGCTGATAGGCAAGGACACCCGAATATCAGGGTATATGCTGGAATCCGCTTTGGAGGCGGGGTTTTGCGCGGCAGGCGTTGATGTGCTGCTGACCGGTCCTCTGCCTACGCCAGGAATTGCCTATCTAACCCGCGCATTGCGGTTGCAGGCAGGAATAGTGATCAGTGCTTCGCACAACCCCTTTCCTGATAACGGGATCAAGTTCTTCTCGGCAGATGGCAACAAGTTGCCCGATTTGCTGGAGGAGCAGATCGAGAGGCATATGGAGCGACCAATGGGCTGCCGGCCTTCGGCTCAGCTTGGCAAGGTTCGTCGTATCGATGATGCAGCTGGCCGTTACATCGAGTTCTGCAAGAGCACATTCCCGTCTTCGCTTGATCTTCGTGGACTGAAAATCGTTGTTGATTGCGCGCATGGTGCTGGGTACCACATCGCTCCGCATGTGCTACATGAACTTGGCGCTGAGGTCGTATCCATAGGAGTCAGTCCCGATGGACTCAATATCAATGACATGTTCGGTGCCACGGCGCCGCAGTCCCTGCAACTTGCGGTGAAGCAGCACAAGGCGGACCTGGGGATTGCACTTGATGGTGACGGAGACAGGCTGCTGATGGTGGGCAGCGATGGTGCCCTGTTTGATGGTGATCAGTTGCTTTACGTTATCGCTAGCTATCGCCACAGGCGAAGCAAGGTCAAGGGTGTGGTGGGGACACTGATGTCCAATCTCGCGCTCGAGCAAATGTTAAATGCACTCGGAATCGGATTCATGCGGGCCAAAGTAGGCGATCGATACGTACTTGAGTTATTGAACAAGAAACACTGGGAGTTGGGTGGTGAAAACTCTGGCCACATTATCTGCCTGGACAAGCATACAACCGGGGATGGTATCGTTTCTGCATTGCAGGTGCTTAGTGCGGTGTGCGAATTGGGCAAGTCGCTGGACGAACTGGCAGGCGACCTCAAGCTTTTTCCACAAAAACTGATCAATGTCAGTTTGCCCAGGGGATTTGACTGGGAGAAGAATGCCTCCATCACAAAATCCAGGCAGGCGGTTGAGCGTCGTCTAGGCAGCAAGGGTAGGGTGCTGCTGCGCCCGTCCGGTACCGAGCCATTGTTACGCGTCATGGTTGAGGGTGAAAACGAGGCCAGAGTCAGCGACGCGGCGGCAGAAATTGCTGAATCCATAAAGCTGGCTATCGGGGGGGGGGGCCAAGGTTTAAGGACTTGGGCGGACAATCAGTTGCGTTTGTAACTTAGTTGTCATATTTCATGCCTACACTCTGTGCTGGGTTAGACAACAAGGAGCATTCAATGAAATCCGCTGTTTTGAGCAGAATCATGGTGGCTGCGGTTTGCGTGGCTGTAACGTCAAGCGCGATTTCTGCAGAAGTGACTGGTGCAGGCGCTACATTTCCGGCGCCAATCTATGCAAAGTGGGCAGACGCCTACCAGAAAGCAACTGGTAACAAGATCAATTATCAGTCGATCGGTTCCGGTGGGGGTATCAAGCAGATAACGGCCAAAACCGTCGATTTTGGTGCATCGGACATGCCACTGACACCCCAGGAACTGGAAAAAAATGGCATGACCCAGTTCCCGACAGTGATCGGCGGTGTCGTCCCGGTGGTCAATCTTGTGGGTATTAAGCCTGGCGAAATGCGTCTTACTGGCACCGTTCTTGCGGACATATATCTGGGCAAGATCACCAAGTGGAATGACAAAGTAATAGCCGACCTTAATCCCAAGTTGCAATTGCCTGCCCAGGAAATTGCTGTGGTTAGGCGTGCTGATGGGTCAGGCACAACCTTTATCTTTACGAACTATCTGTCCAAGGTAAATGCCGAATGGAAGAGCAAGGTTGGGGAAGGTACTGCCGTACAGTGGCCCCTCGGCTTGGGTGGCAAGGGCAACGAAGGGGTGGCCGCATTTGTACAACGTGTGCCCGCTGCAATTGGCTACGTTGAATATGCATACGCCAAGCAGAACAAGCTGACCCATATGCAATTGCGGAACAGCGACGGTGAGTATGTGCAACCCGACGATGACAATTTCAAGGCGGCTGCCGCGGGTGCCGATTGGGCTAAGTCAGCATTCTATGAAATTCTGACGGACAAACCCGGCAAAATGTCATGGCCAATTTCCGGTGCGACATTCATTTTGATGCACAAGGTTCAGGATAAGCCGGCACAGGCAGTAGAAGTTATGAGATTTTTTGACTGGTCCTTCAAAAATGGCGGGAAATTGGCAACCGAACTCGAGTATGTTCCTTTGCCAGACTCGCTGATCAAATTAATCAATGCTTCTCTTGCTGCAAACATCAGGGATACATCAGGAAAGTCGCTCTGGACTTCGCGCTAGCAAGGCTTTTTTGATTAGGATTTCTTATGCGATCGGGACCGGCAGTTTGCACTGTTCCGATAGCTTCACGATTCTAATAGGCCAAGTGTGAGTTCAGCTCCTTATAGTGCTTCTGTGTCGCATGGTTACGAAGCCAGTTCGGTAAAATTCGAACCAATGAAAAAAAATGCGCAAAAACGCAAATGGATCGGTGACTGGATTTTTCGAAATCTAACCCGGTTGTTTGCGTTATTCACATTTCTGGTGCTCGCTGGAATCTCCTTTTCGCTGGTTTACGCTTCATGGCCTTCGCTGCAGAAATTCGGGTTCTCCTTCCTTTGGACCAGCGAGTGGAACCCGCCCATGGAGCGCTTTGGGGCAATGATTCCGATTTACGGGACTATCGTCACGTCAATTATTGCTTTGATTATTGCTGTTCCGGTGAGCTTCGGTATCGCCCTGTTTCTTACTGAGTTGTCGCCAAAGTGGCTGCGCCGGCCGCTTGGCACTGCGATCGAACTTCTCGCTGCGATTCCCAGTATCGTCTACGGGATGTGGGGGCTGCTGATTTTTTCCCCAATTTTTGCCAAATATATGCAGCCGGCACTGACGGCAACACTTGGAAATATTCCATTGATCGGCCAGCTTTTTCAGGGGCCCGCCATGGGTATTGGGTTGCTGGCTGCCGGGATTATTCTGGCAATAATGATAATTCCGTTTATCGCGTCGGTGATGCGTGACGTGTTCGAGGTCACACCCACGATGCTGAAGGAGTCATCTTATGCGCTGGGCTGCACCACCTGGGAGGTGGTATGGAATGTGGTTCTGCCCTATACCAAGATCGGAGTTACCGGTGGCATCATGCTTGGTCTCGGACGTGCTCTTGGTGAAACCATGGCTGTCACATTCATAATCGGCAATACCAATTTTCTCAACAGTGCGTCGCTGTACATGCCGGGAAACAGCATTACGTCAGCACTGGCCAATGAGTTTGCCGAGGCCGGTCAGGGTTTGCATACTGCCGCGTTGATGGAACTCGGTTTGGTTCTGTTCGTCATTACTTTTCTGGTCCTTGCCATTTCCAAAATTCTCCTCATGAAACTCAAAGTTGGCGAGGGGAGCCGTACATAAACGGTATCGAATATTATGAATCTGTCTAGTAAGCGCAAGCTGGTCAACAAGATCGCATTGACCCTGTCGTTGTTGGCCATGTCCTTCGGACTGTTCTGGTTGGTCTGGATTTTGTTTACCACCTTGCAACTTGGGGTGGCCGGGCTTTCGCTTGATCTGTTTACCAAGATGACGCCTCCGCCTGGATCAACTGAAGGCGGCCTGGCCAATGCCATCGTCGGAAGTCTGATACTTGTTGGTCTGGCAACGCTGATTGGAACGCCAATTGGAATTCTGACCGGCGTATTTCTTGCTGAGTACGGCGCTGGATCCTGGCTTGCGCATGCAACTCGGTTTATTAATGACATTTTGCTTTCCGCACCTTCGATTGTCATCGGTCTTTTTATTTATGCTTTTTATGTGTCTCAGGTCGGGAATTTTTCCGGTATCTCAGGGGTAGCGGCATTGGCCCTGATTGTTGTCCCTGTGGTGGTGCGAACAACCGAAAACATGTTGCTGCTGGTACCTAACAGCTTACGCGAGGCGGCATTTGCACTGGGCGCCAAGCAGTCTGAGGTGATAATTCAGGTGACTCTGCAGGCATCCAGAGCCGGCATCATGACCGGCATTCTGCTCGCGGTGGCGCGGATTGCTGGCGAAACTGCGCCGCTGATGTTTACTGCGCTGTCGAATCAATTCTGGTCATTGAATCTCAACGCACCCATGGCGAATCTTCCTGTGACGATCTTCAAATTTGCGATGAGCCCCTTTCCGGACTGGCAGCAGCTTGCTTGGGCAGGCGTGTTTCTCATTACGGTTGGAGTTCTGGCTCTGAATATTTGTGCGCGTTACTTTTTTAGGGATGAGATCCAGAGATGAACATCGCCATGCCTGCCACAAATCCAGCAGCTTTGCGCAACGATAATGCAAGTGCTGTGTTTCATCCCGTGACGGCGGATACAGTCGAGACGGTCGAAATTTCATTCAAGAATTTCCAGTTTTATTATGGTAAATATCATGCCCTGAAGAACATCAATCTGGATATTTACAAGCGCAGGGTAACGGCTTTTATCGGTCCTTCGGGATGTGGCAAGTCGACATTACTGCGAACACTCAATCGGATGTATGACTTGTATCCGGAACAGCGTGCTGCAGGTGAGTTACTTTTCAATAATCGCAATATTATTGATTCTGGAGTTGATCTGAATGATCTGCGTGCCAGAATCGGAATGGTTTTTCAGAAACCCACGCCATTTCCAATGTCGATCTATGACAACATTGCTTTTGGAGTTCGATTGCATGAGCGACTGTCCAAAGGGGAGATGGACGAGCGGATCGAGTGGGCGCTACAGAAGGCTGCGTTGTGGGACGAGGTCAAGGATAAACTCGGTCAGAGCGGCATGAGCCTCTCAGGTGGGCAACAACAGCGACTGTGCATTGCGAGAGGGATTGCTGTAAAGCCGCATGTACTGCTATTGGACGAACCGACTTCGGCGCTTGACCCGATTTCCACGCTGCGTATTGAAGAGCTAGTGCATGATCTGAAAAAGGACTTCACTATTGTCATAGTCACTCACAATATGCAGCAGGCTGCCCGTGTGTCCGACTACACGGCATATATGTATCTTGGCGAACTTATTGAGTTTGGCGTCACGGACAGTATTTTCGTCAATCCCAAAAGAAAAGAAACGGAAGACTACATTACCGGTCGTTTTGGCTAGCGCCATTGAGTACTTTGGGAATTGTCGTGTTGGCGAATGGATGGCCTGTCTAATTGGACGAATGATTCATCAGCGAAAATGGGTTCCGGAAAAATGGATTCTGGAACATCCTGAATCACTTGCTTTTTTCTTGTACTTCATTGACCGGTTTGCCGCCTCCGCGCTACAATTACGTGTGGGAGGCAGACGCTTCGATTCGTGCATGTCCACATAATTCCTATCCCCGTTTGGGATAGAGCCCGCGTTTGAATTGGTTGCGCCTAGGCTTAGGTGGCGTTAGTGGAGGAACATGAAAGTAGGTAGGCGGCGGCTCGTAGCGGGAAACTGGAAGATGAATGGGAGTCTTGCCGCCAATGAACGCCTGCTTGATGCACTCAAGGCCGGGCTGAAACCGGTAGCTGGATTGGAGTTCGCCGTTTTTGCTCCATTTCCATATCTTGCCGCGATATCCAGCCTACTGTCCGGAAGTTTTATCGGATGGGGTGCTCAGGATGTCTCTGAGCATGATGTTGGCGCCTATACCGGGGAGGTGTCCGGGTCAATGCTTAGGGAATTTGGATGTCGCTATGTGTTGGTTGGGCATTCCGAGCGTCGGCAACTGTTTGGGGAAGTTGATATGCAGGTTGCGGCGAAATTTGCGGCCGCACAGCGCCATGGTCTCATTCCCATATTATGTGTGGGCGAAACTCTGGAGCAGCGTGAACTCGGCGCTACTGAAGTAGTTGTTGGTCGGCAACTCGATGCTGTGTTGGATCTGACTGGTATCGTAGCGCTGAAAAACGCAGTGGTAGCCTATGAGCCGGTTTGGGCCATTGGTACTGGAAAAAATGCAAGCCCAGATCAGGCGCAAGCTGTACATGCCTTCATTCGTGAGCGTCTGGCTCTTAGGAGCAAGGAAATTGCCGATGCGGTTACTTTGCTCTACGGTGGTAGTGTAAAAGCTTCGAATGCTGCGGAGTTGTTTACCCAGCCCGATGTTGATGGTGGCTTGATTGGTGGGGCTTCATTGATAGCTGATGATTTTCTAGCCATCTGTAAATCTGCAGAAAACGCGTAGGAAAGAATCTATGAGTAATATTTGGATGACGGTAATATTGATTGTGCACGTGGTGACCGCGCTAGGTATTATTGGCTTGGTGTTGCTGCAGCACGGCAAAGGAGCCGATGTGGGTGCTGCATTCGGTAGCGGAGCGTCAGGAAGTCTATTTGGAGCAACGGGTTCTGCCAATTTTCTTTCGCGAGCGACTGCGATGCTGGCAGTAATTTTCTTTCTGACTAGTCTGGGTCTTGCTTATGTTGCGACTCATAAGCCTCGGGATAATAGCGGTGTGATGGATGCGGTTAAGGAAGCGCCTGCGCCTTCTACGTCTGGTCAAGTAGGCATAGATAAAGCGGTTGGAGATGGTCCCAATTTAGTGGATGGCAAGGTGCCGTCCTCCGGAAATAGTTCGTCAGAATCAAAGGCGAATGAAGTTCCAAAGTAGTAGAATATATTTTGTTTTAAAGTCTGGCCTGAATTGCGGTTTGTTAGCATTTGAGTGCGCGCCTTTTCTAAATATTGTTGGAATTGGTGAGATTTCCGACTTAATCATGCCGACGTGGTGAAATTGGTAGACACGCCGTCTTGAGGGGGCGGTGGCGAAAGCTGTGGGAGTTCGAGTCTCCCCGTCGGCACCAGTATTGAGCAGGGGAGTCAGATAGGAAATAGAATTCTTTTTTGACCCGTTTTTGCGATAGTGGACGTAAATGCGTGAGCCGGAATCGAAGGACCCAAGTTGAATACGTTGGCGTCAATGCAGTTTTCTCGGGCATATTGAATTGACCATGCTCGATAATTACTTCCCAATTCTTGCTTTTATTTTTGTGTCAATCGCTGTTGGCATCGGGCCCAGCATTGGTGGCTGGGTGTGTTCTTCGCTTCTTGGGTGGAATCGTCCCGATAGCCAGAAACTGTCGCCTTATGAGTGCGGATTTGAGGCATTCGAGGATGCGAGAATGAAATTCGACGTCCGCTACTATCTGGTGGCAATCCTATTTATTCTGTTTGATCTGGAAATTGCCTTTCTCTTCCCTTGGGCGGTGGTATTGAATGAGATTGGCTTTTTTGGCTTCGTATCCATGATGATCTTTCTCCTAATACTTGTAGTTGGCTTCATCTATGAGTGGATGAAGGGTGCTCTGGAATGGGAATAGGAAGGGTGCATGGGCGCAAATGACGGACTGATGCAGCAGGGGTTTGTCACCACTTCTGTTGACACGGTTATCAATTGGACTCGTACCGGGTCATTGTGGCCGATGACTTTTGGTCTTGCTTGTTGTGCTGTTGAAATGATGCATGCAGGTGCAGCGCGCTATGATCTGGATCGATTCGGGATAGTTTTTCGTCCAAGCCCACGGCACTCCGATCTGATGATAGTTGCTGGTACTTTGTGCAACAAGATGGCGCCTGCTTTGCGCAAAGTTTATGACCAGATGGCTGAACCTCGCTGGGTAATTTCAATGGGATCCTGCGCGAACGGTGGTGGTTATTATCATTACAGCTACTCTGTTGTACGCGGTTGTGATCGCATAGTGCCAGTCGATGTTTATGTACCGGGTTGTCCTCCGACAGCAGAGGCACTGCTTTACGGTTTGGTGCAGCTTCAAAACAAGATCAAGCGTACCAATACGATTGCTCGATAGGCATCCTGAAGTAACGCAACTATTCATGACTACCGCCAAAATTGAAACTCTGAAGAATGCCCTAGTTGTTGCGCTCGGTGACAGGATTCAGGAACTTGTCGAGGCGCTTGGAGAATTGACTCTGGTGGTCAAGTCCGAGGATCTGCTGGCGGTTGCCAAAATCTTGCGTGATGCTCCTGCAGTTCGTTGCGAGGAACTGATTGACTTATGTGGAGTTGATTATTCCACATGGGGTGAGTCAGTTCAGACAGGACGGCGGTTTGCGGCAGTTTGTCATTTGATGTCAATTACGCACAATTGGCGATTGCGTCTACGGAGTTTTGCGCCAGACGATGATTTTCCGATGTTGGACTCGGTGACAGGCGTCTGGCCCAATGCTGATTGGTATGAGCGTGAGGCATTTGATCTTTTTGGGATCATTTTCAGTGGCCACAACGATTTGCGCCGCATTCTTACTGACTACGGATTTGTGGGGCATCCGTTTCGGAAGGATTTTCCGCTATCTGGCAATGTGGAAATGCGCTATGACCCCGATCAAAAGCGCGTGATTTACCAACCGGTCACCATTGAGCCGCGCGAGGTTACGCCGCGTATTATCCGCGAGGAAAACTACGGCAATTTGGGTAAGCAGTAAGAATATGGCTGAAATTCGTAATTACACCCTCAATTTTGGACCGCAGCACCCTGCAGCTCATGGTGTGCTTCGTCTAGTTCTTGAACTCGACGGCGAAGTTGTTCAACGCGCCGATCCGCATATCGGGTTGTTACACCGTGCCACTGAGAAACTGGCCGAGCACAAGACATGGATTCAGTCGCTTCCATATATGGATCGACTCGATTACGTTTCAATGATGTGCAATGAGCACGCCTACTGTTTGGCAATTGAGAAATTGCTGGGCGTCGATGTGCCGTTACGTGCTCAGTACATCCGAGTTATGTTTGACGAAGTTACGCGGATTCTGAATCATTTGCTGTGGCTTGGAGCGCACGCACTGGATATTGGTGCGATGACGGTGTTTCTCTACTGTTTCCGTGAACGAGAGGATTTGATGGATTGCTACGAGGCGGTATCAGGTGCACGTATGCACGCTGCATACTATCGTCCTGGTGGCGTTTATCGTGATCTGCCGGATGTGATGCCGCAGTATCAGCCTTCTCCTTATCGGAATGACAAGAAGCTTCGTGATTTGAATTCCAATCGGCAGGGGTCACTGCTTGATTTTATGGAAGACTTCACCATCCGTTTTCCCAGATACGTCGACGAATACGAGACATTGCTTACCGATAATCGTATCTGGAAGCAGCGCACAGTGGGTATTGGCGTGGTTTCGCCGGAACGGGCGATGGCGCTGGGATTTACCGGTGCGATGCTGCGTGGATCCGGAGTCGAATGGGATTTGCGCAAAAAGCAGCCATACGAGACCTATGATCGTGTGGATTTCGATATCCCGGTTGGCGTAAACGGCGATTGCTATGACCGTTACCTTGTTCGCATTGAGGAATTTCGTCAGTCGAACCGGATTATCAGGCAGTGCATTGATTGGCTTCGTGCCAATCCAGGTCCAGTCATTACCGCTAATCATAAAGTGGCGCCACCTTCCAGGGTTGGACTGAAAAGCAACATGGAAGAATTGATTCATCATTTCAAGCTTTTTAGCGAGGGCATTCATGTGCCGCCGGGGGAAGTCTACGCGGCAATAGAGCATCCCAAGGGGGAGTTCGGCATTTATGCTGTGTCAGATGGCGCAAACAAACCTTATCGTCTAAAGATTCGATCCCCGGGCTTTGCCCACCTTGCGGCGCTCAGTGAAATGTCCAAGGGGCACATGCTGGCGGATGTGGTTGCCATTATTGGTACGCAAGACATTGTATTTGGGGAAATTGACAGATGAGTCCTCAAATTAATGCACCGGTATTATCTGTTGAGGCACTGACTAAAATTGATCGCGAGATTGCCAAGTATCCACTGGACCAGAAGCAATCAGCAGTGATGGCTGCATTGATTGTCGCACAGGACGAGAAAGGCTGGCTTGCCCCGGAAACGATGGACTTTATTGCCAATTATCTGGGTATGCCGTCGGTGGCTGTGTACGAAGTGGCTACGTTCTACAACATGTATAACCTGCAGCAAACTGGGCGCTTTAAGCTGACAATCTGCACCTGCCTGCCCTGTGGGTTGCAGGGGGCTCTTGCCGCTGCCGATCATCTGAAAAAGCAGCTTGGAATCGATTTCAATGAAACGACGGCAGACGGTCAGTTTACATTGAAAGAGGGTGAATGCATGGGGGCCTGTGCGATGGCGCCGGTGGTCTTGGTTAATAACAAGCGTATGTGTGATTACATGTCTGTTGAAAAGCTTGACGCCTTGGTGGCTGAATTGCGCAACTCATCCCCGCAGAAGGTGTGACATGCTGAATTACGGCCCTGACGCGATTGTGCTTGCCGGACTGGACGGCAATAACTGGCGACTGAAGGACTACGAGGCACGCGAAGGCTATGCTTCGTTGAAGAAGATTCTCAATGAAAAGATAACGCCCGATGTGGTGATCGGTGAATTGAAGAAATCCACCCTTCGCGGCCGTGGCGGTGCGGGTTTTCCCACCGGCCTGAAGTGGAGCTTCATGCCACGCCAGTTTCCGGGGGCGAAGTATCTGGTGTGCAACTCTGATGAGGGCGAACCGGGCACTTGCAAGGACAGGGATATCCTTCGTTATAACCCGCATTCCGTGATTGAGGGAATGATCATAGGCGCCTATGCGATGGGCGCGACCGCTGGTTATAACTACATTCATGGTGAAATCTGGTCCGAATACGAGCGTTTCGAAGAAGCGCTGGCAGAGGCACGAGCTGCAGGGTATTTGGGCAAGAATATCCTTGGTTCTGAATTCAGTTTTGAGTTGCATGCACACGCCGGTTATGGCGCCTACATTTGCGGTGAGGAAACTGCGTTGCTGGAGTCACTGGAGGGGAAAAAGGGGCAGCCCCGATTTAAGCCGCCTTTTCCAGCAAGCTTTGGTCTTTATGGCAAGCCAACCACGATTAACAACACTGAGACATTTGCCAATGTGCCTTGGATTTTTCGTAATGGTGCCGATGCCTTTCTGGCATTAGGCAAGCCCAATAATGGGGGCACCAAGGTGTTTTCAGTATCCGGACATGTCAATCGCCCCGGTAACTATGAGGTCAGACTCGGAACACCGTTTGCCAAGTTACTTGAGATGGCCGGCGGTGTGCGCGGTGGGCACAAGCTTAAGGCCGTAATACCCGGCGGATCATCCATGCCGGTATTGCCCGCAGACATCATTATGGCTACGGACATGGATTACGACTCTATCGCCAAGGCGGGGTCCATGCTGGGTTCCGGTGCGGTTATTGTAATGGACGAGACTACTTGCATGGTCAGGGCCTTGGAGCGTCTGTCGTATTTCTATTTTGAGGAGTCTTGCGGACAATGTACGCCTTGTCGTGAGGGTACCGGCTGGCTGTACCGTGTGGTTAATCGAATCGAAACCGGCAAGGGGCTAAGTGAAGATCTGGCCTTGCTCGATAATGTTGCAGATAACATTGCCGGCCGGACCATCTGTGCACTGGGTGATGCGGCTGCACTGCCTGTCAAAAGTTTTCTCAAGCATTTTCGGCAGGAATTTCAGTATCACTTAGAGAACAAGCGCTGTCTCGTTACTGGTACTGACGTTGAGCCGCAATGGGGACGATCCGGTGCACATGGTCTTCCTCACAATATGGCAAAGGCAGCCTGATTATGGCAATGCTGAATGTGGAAGTGGATGGCAGAAACGTGGAAGTTCCACATGGCGCGACAGTCATGGAGGCAGCAAACAAGCTTGGCATCTTTGTGCCGCATTTCTGTTATCACAAGAAGCTATCTATCGCAGCAAACTGTCGCATGTGTCTGGTCCAGGTTGAAAAGGCAGCCAAGCCGATGCCGGCCTGTGCTACGCCCGCGACTGACGGAATGAAGGTGTGGACACATTCCGATGCTGCGAAGACTGCCCAAAAAGGCGTAATGGAATTCCTGCTGATCAATCATCCATTGGATTGTCCAATATGTGATCAGGGTGGAGAGTGCCAGTTGCAGGATCTTGCAGTTGGTTATGGCGGGAGTACATCCCGCTATGATGAGCCGAAGCGGGTGGTTTTCCACAAGAATATGGGTCCGCTGATCTCAGCCGAGGAAATGTCTCGTTGCATCCATTGCACCCGTTGTGTTCGCTTCGGGCAGGAAGTTGCCGGAGTCATGGAACTTGGAATGATAGGGCGCGGCGAGCATTCCGAGATTGTGTCCTTTGTTGGTAAGTCGGTTGATTCTGAATTGTCCGGGAATATGATTGACCTTTGCCCGGTGGGAGCATTGACCTCCAAACCTTTCCGTTACAGTGCGCGTACGTGGGAGCTTAGTCGTCGCAAGTCGATTTCCCCACACGATAGCCTAGGGGCTAATCTGGTCGTACAAATCAAACAAAACAAGGTAATGCGCGTTGTTCCGCTGGAAAACGAGAGTCTTAACGAATGCTGGATTTCGGACCGTGATCGCTTTTCGTATGAAGGATTGAACTCCGAGCAACGGCTGACCAAGCCCATGCTTAAGGAAAACGGTGCGTGGCGAGAAGTAAGCTGGCAACTCGCGCTTGAGCATGTTGCAAAGCGATTGGTCGAGATTAAGCAAGCCCATGGCGCTGACACCATTGGAGCGTTAATAAGTCCGTTGGCCACGCTAGAGGAAATGTATCTGGCCCAGAAGCTGATGCGTGGCTTTGGCAGTGACAACATTGATTTCCGGCTTCGTCAGTCGGATTTTGCCGCTGATGGCAAGCGCAAAGGATTTCCTTGGCTGGGAATGAGGATCGTCGATATTGGCGGTCTGGACCGAGTTCTTATAGTCGGATCCTTTCTGCGTAAGGATCATCCGCTACTGGCTGCGCGTTTTCGCATTGCGTCCAAGCGCACGCAGGATGTCAATATCATTCACGTTGCGGATGATGATTTGCTGTTGAATGTGGCTAATAAGGCCATTGTGCCTCCTCAGTTGTTGCCCGAAATGCTCGGGCAGGTAATAAAGGCCATCGCTGAAAGTCGGAATCTGCCTGTTCCGTCGGCAGTGGCTGGGCTAGAGGTTGAAGATGCTGCACGCAGGATTGCGGCTAGTCTCGCTTCAGGGAAGTTACCGGGTGTTTTTCTTGGGAATTTAGCCGAGCAGCATCCGCGCGCAGGCGAATTGAACGCGCTGGCACAGATGCTGGCTGAGATGCTTGGCGGTCGCTTTGGTTTTCTCGGTCAGGCCGCTAATTCAACAGGTGGTTATGTTGCACAGTGTCTGCCAATGGGTCAGGGGCTGAATGCTATTAAGATGCTCGAAGCGCCGAGAAAGGCGTATCTGCTCTTTGGTTTGGAGCCCGAACTGGACTGTCACAACCCAGCTCAGGCTAGCAAGGCGATAGGCATGGCTGAGTTTGTTGTCTCAATTACCTCATATCGCAGCACCGCTGCTGACGATGCCGATGTGATCCTGCCACTTGCGCCATTCACCGAAACGTCAGGCACTTTGATTAATTGCGAGGGTGTATCGCAAAGCTTCAATGGCGTAGTTAGGCCCGCAGGGGATGCCCGGCCCGGTTGGAAGATTCTGAGGGTACTGGGCAATCTGCTGGGTATCGCCGGTTTTGATTACGACTCCAGCGAGGCGGTTCGCGATGAGGCTTGTGGGGCCCGCAATCTGTTGGAACTGCTGTGCAACGAAGTTAATGGCATTTCCTTGTCACTTGGCGAAGCTTGCGAGAACGGGTTGCAACGAATATCGGATGTTCCGATTTACTTCTCCGACCCAATTGTACGGCGTGCCGAGGCGCTCCAACTGACCTCCGATGCAAGGCAGCCCAAAGCCTGGATGTCTAGCGCAGTTGCGCAGAGTTTGGGGCTGGCTGCAGGTGGAAAAGTAAAAATAGTGCAGAGTGGAACAGCCGTTCTTGAAGTCGGACTCGATGACCGATTGCCCGCGCAAACTGTTCGGGTGGCTGCAGCGCACTTGTCCACATCCGCATTGGGTCCAATGTTCGGTCCAATTACAGTGGAGAAAGCGTGATGGAATTGGTGCAGGCTTTCCAGGGCTTGCTGCAATCCGGGCTGGGGGGGCTCTGGGGAGGATATGTTTTCACCGTTATCAAGACGCTCATCCTGATCATCTGTATCGTCTTGCCTCTGCTGCTTTCAGTAGCCTATCTGACGCTTTGGGAACGCAAATTCATTGGCTGGATGCAGATACGATTGGGACCGAATCGCGTGGGGCCGCTTGGCCTTCTGCAGCCGATTGCCGATGCGATCAAGGCCTTGGTCAAGGAACTGATTATCCCTGCTGGATCCAACAAATTTCTGTTCGTCGTTGCGCCAGCCATGGCGCTGGCCCCGGCATTGGCGGCCTGGGCAGTTGTTCCGTTTGGACCTGGAGTTGTACTAGCCGATGTGAATGCCGGCATACTTTATTTAATGGCGATGACTTCGCTTGGCGTTTATGGCGTCATCATTGCAGGCTGGGCGTCGAACTCCAAGTACGCCTTCCTTGGCTCGATGCGTTCCGCCGCACAGATCGTTGCCTATGAAATTGCCATGGGTTTTGCGCTGGTGTGCGTGCTGATGGTATCGCACAGTTTGAACCTTTCCGAAATTGTGAACGGTCAGGCCAAGGGATACTTCGCTGAGCAAGGAATTAACATCCTGTCATGGAATTGGTTGCCCCTGTTTCCCATGGTACTGGTGTATTTCATATCAGGTGTGGCAGAAACAAATCGATCGCCTTTTGATGTGGTCGAAGGTGAGTCGGAGATCGTTGCCGGCCACATGATTGAGTATTCCGGCATGGCTTTCGCAACGTTCTTCATGGCTGAATACGCCAACATGATCCTGATTTCCACGTTGACGGCAATCATGTTTTTTGGTGGCTGGGCTGCACCCGTGGAGATGGCGCCGTTTACGATGATTCCGCCATTTCTTTGGCTGTTTATAAAGATGTTTTTCATCGTAACTATAATCCTGTGGTTGCGTGCCACATTCCCACGCTATCGCTACGACCAGATCATGCGTCTGGGTTGGAAGGTGTTCATCCCCCTCACCATTGTTTGGCTTGTGCTGATCGGCGCGTGGATGCAGACACCGTGGAACATCTGGAAATGAACGAGACGCACATGGTCCATAGAATCCGCGATTTCTTAAAAGCCTTCATGCTAATTGAATTGCTTAAAGGCATGGCGCTAACAGGCCGTCATCTATTTGCGCGTAAAATCACAGTACAGTTTCCGGAAGAAAAGACGCCACAAAGCCCACGTTTCCGTGGGTTGCATGCGTTGCGTCGCTATCCAAATGGTGAGGAACGATGCATTGCCTGCAAGTTGTGTGAGGCTGTTTGTCCGGCGTTGGCTATTACGATTGAGTCGGATGTGAGGGAAGATGGGACGCGCCGTACGAAGCGCTACGACATTGATTTGACGAAATGTATCTTTTGCGGCTTTTGTGAAGAATCCTGCCCCGTCGATTCGATAGTGGAGACTCGATTACTTGAGTATCACGGTGAGAAGCGCGGTGACCTGTATTACACCAAGGAAATGCTGCTGGCAGTAGGCGACGTTTATGAAGAGCAGATCGCTAATGATCGAAAAGCAGATGCAGCGTACAGGTAACAAGCAATCAACAAGGGCAGGCACAATAGTGGAGCGCAATGACCAGGAGGTAGGAAATACCGGCGTAGAAAAAGCCGGCAGGTCAGCTATCTTTCTTCCGATTACTTGTATTTTCAGCGCCCGATGATTAATTTTGAAATGGCAGTTTTTTATTTATTTGCGGCAATACTGGTATTCGCAGCGGTGCGTGTAATTACCGCTCGCAATCCGGTGCATTCCGCGCTGTTCCTTGTGCTGTCGTTTTTTACCGCAGCCGGGATATGGATGTTGTTGCGTGCGGAGTTTCTTGCGATTGCTCTGGTTCTGGTCTACGTCGGGGCAGTCATGGTGCTGTTCCTGTTTGTGGTCATGATGTTGGATATAAATCTTGACCGACTAAAAGAGGGCTTCTGGAGTTACCTGCCGCTCGGCGCTACCATAGCCTTCTTGGTAGTGGTGGAAATGGTTCTCGTGCTGGGAGGGCGCTATTTCGGATTGCAGGCGTTACCCGCACCGGCAGATCCAGGCGCAAATTACAGCAATACGAGAGAGTTGGGACTTCTTCTCTATACTGATTACGTGTATCCATTTGAACTTGCGGCAGTGGTATTGCTCGTGGCGATTATTGCAGCGATTGCATTGACCATGAGAAAGCGTAAAGACACCAAGTACCAGAATCCGTCGCAACAGGTCGCTGTAAAGCGAGGTGACCGAGTACGCATGGTTTCAATGCCTTCTGATAAGGGAGGCTGAGGCCGATCATGCTTTCACTTTCACATTTCCTGATCCTTGGCGCGCTGTTGTTTTCCATTAGTGTCGTGGGAATTTTCCTTAACAGAAAGAATGTGATCATTCTGTTGATGGCAATTGAATTGATGCTGCTTGCGGTGAACATCAATTTCATTGCCTTTTCCTACTATCTGAATGATATGGCGGGGCAGGTATTTGTATTTTTTATCCTTACTGTGGCGGCGGCAGAGTCGGCAATTGGTTTGGCAATTCTTGTTGTACTGTTTCGTAACCTCAGCACCATTAATGTCGATGACCTCGACAGCCTGAAAGGCTAGGGAGAAGGCAATAGGGTTTACAGACCTCTTGCTGAAAAATAATGAAAGCGCTTTACCTTATCGTTCCATTCGCGCCGCTGGTTGGGGCACTTATTTCCGGATTGTTCGGCCGTAGCGTTGGCCGTGCAGGTGCGCATTGGGTGACCATACTTGGAGTTGCCATATCTTTCATCGCATCTTGCATGGTCATGTCAGATGTGCTGGAAGGCAATGTGTTTAACGGCACCCTATATACCTGGCTGATTTCGGGAGAAGCGCGTTTTGAAGTGGGTTTCCTGATTGACCGCCTGTCTGCACTAATGATGATTGTCGTGACATTTGTGTCACTCATGGTGCATATCTACACAATAGGCTATATGGCGGAAGATCCAGGGTATCAGCGCTTCTTTGCCTATATTTCACTTTTTACATTTTCAATGCTCATGCTGGTGATGAGCAACAATTTCCTGCAGTTATTCTTTGGATGGGAGGCGGTGGGTCTGGTTTCCTATCTGCTGATTGGATTCTGGTACAAGCGTCCGACAGCCATTTACGCCAATCTCAAGGCGTTTCTGGTTAACCGAGTCGGTGATTTTGGATTTGTACTCGGAATTGCACTTGTCCTGTCTTATTTTGGAACGCTTGACTATGCAGAGGTGTTCAAGCGAGCACCGGAACTCGCGACACAGACCATGGAGTTGTTTCCGGGTACACCCTACCTCGTCATTACGGTCATATGCATCGGTCTGTTCGTTGGGGCCATGGGTAAGTCGGCCCAGTTTCCGCTGCATGTCTGGTTGCCTGATTCTATGGAAGGCCCAACACCGATTTCCGCACTGATTCACGCCGCAACGATGGTGACCGCGGGCATCTTTATGGTTTCGCGAATGTCGCCCTTATTTGAAATGTCCGAATCCGCACTGTCCTTTATTCTGGTCATAGGGGGTATCACTGCGTTTTTCATGGGACTTGTAGCGGTTGTGCAATATGACATCAAACGCGTGGTGGCGTATTCGACGCTTTCTCAATTGGGTTATATGACCATGGCGCTTGGTGCCTCGGCCTACTCTGCAGCCATGTTTCATCTGATGACGCATGCGTTTTTTAAGGCCGCCTTGTTTCTGGGGGCGGGTTCGGTGATTATTGCCATGCATCACGAGCAGGACATGCGAAAGATGGGTGGTTTGCGCAAATACATGCCTGTTACCTATTTGGTTATGCTAATAGGTGCGTTTGCGAATGCCGGGTTTCCGCCATTTGCCGGGTTCTTTTCCAAGGACACCATAATCGAAGCCCTGCAGGCATCGCAAACCCCAGGCGCAGGATTTGCCTACTGGGCATCTCTCCTTGGTGTGTTTGTTGGAGCTTTGTATTCATTCCGTTTGGTGTTTTTTGCGTTTCATGGTGAGGAGAGATTTGCCAAAATCGATGCTCATGCACACGAAACTCACGATAAAGAAAATACGCATGGCCATGACGAGCACGGACATGGAGGCAGCCCTCATGAGTCGCCAACTGTGGTTACCCTGCCTTTAATATTGCTTGCGATTCCATCGATTTGTGCAGGTTGGCTTATCGGCACGGTGGTGTATGGGAATTATTTTGGTGACGCAATATTTGTATCTTCCGGGCATGAGTGGATTGCAGAGATGGGGCAGGAGTTTCACGGTGTAATGGGCATGATGCTTCATGGACTGACGAGCCTTCCGTTCTGGTTCGCAATGTTGGGACTTGCGACTGCGTTCTATCTTTACATTCTGCAGCCAGACGTTCCAGGAGTATTGCGGCAGAAATTGGCATTCTTCGTACGTATTCTGGACAACAAATATGGATTTGATGACTTTAATCAATGGTTCTTTGCCAGCGGCGCAGTCAAGGTTGGGACCGGACTATGGCGCTATGGGGATGCCATGCTGATTGATGGGGTCATGGTCAATGGCACAGCCCGAATTGTTGGCTGGATTGCTGGTGTGGTGCGCTGGCTGCAGTCGGGTTTCATTTATCAATATGCCTTTGCCATGATCATTGGTATTTCTGTGTTGCTGTTCATCTGGGTATTTGATGTGACGGCTTTGTTGGCGAACTGGACGAGGTAGCGCAATGCCTACACAAGCGCCTTGGCTCAGTTTGGCAATCTGGATTCCGATAATCTCAGGTCTGATCGTATTGGCCAGCGGATCGGATCGTAATGTTCGTGAGGCGAGGGTCATCGCTCTTATTGGCTCCGTCGCCGGCCTGCTCGTTTCCTTGCCGTTGTTTTACGAATTCAATTCAACCACCAGCGCAATGCAATTTGTTGAAATGAAGCCGTGGATTGAGCGCTTTAATATCAACTACCACCTTGGCGTGGATGGAATTAGTGTGCTGTTTATCCTTCTGAACAGCTTTATTACTGTTCTTGTCGTGATAGCTAGCTGGGAAGTCATTCAGACTCGTGTTTCCCAGTATCTGGCGTCATTCCTGATCATGTCGGGCCTGATGAATGGTGTATTCGCATCGCTGGATGCCATTCTTTTCTATGTATTTTTCGAGGCGACACTGATTCCGATGTATATCGTGATTGGAGTCTGGGGCGGGCCAAACCGCGTTTATGCGGCGATCAAATTCTTTCTTTATACGTTGCTTGGTTCATTGCTGATGTTGGTGGCATTTCTCTACCTTTATAACAAGGCAGGCGGCAGTTTTTCCATTCTGGATTTCCACAAATTGCCGTTATCGATGACAGCTCAGACGCTGCTTTTTATAGCGTTTCTTCTGTCGTTTGCCGTCAAGGTTCCGATGTGGCCTGTTCATACTTGGTTGCCGGATGCCCACGTTGAGGCTCCTACCGGTGGCTCGGCGGTTCTGGCGGCAATCATGCTCAAACTGGGTGCGTACGGATTTATCCGTTTTTCACTGCCGATATTGCCTGACGCCAGTCATGCATTGTCAGGCTTCATGATCACTTTGTCGCTGATTGCGGTGGTTTATATTGGCCTTGTCGCTCTGGCGCAGTCCGACATGAAAAAGTTGATTGCGTATTCTTCAATTTCGCACATGGGTTTTGTGACGCTTGGATTTTTCATCTTTAACGCCTATGGGGTTGAAGGCGCACTTGTACAGATGATTTCCCATGGGTTTGTTTCAGCGGCCATGTTCCTGAGCGTTGGAGTAATGTATGACCGCATGCACTCCCGTCAGATTGCCGACTATGGCGGGGTGGTGAATACCATGCCCAAGTTTGCCGCACTACTGATGTTATTTGCCATGGCCAATTGTGGGTTGCCTGCAACCTCCGGGTTCGTTGGTGAATTCATGGTGATTATGGGGGCGATGAAATTTAATTTCTGGGTCGCATTTTTAGCCGCGACCACCTTGATATTCGGAGCAGCCTATACGCTGTGGATGTACAAGCGGGTCATTTTCGGAGAGATCGCAAACAAGCACGTTGCCGAACTGACAGACATTAATGGCAGGGAGTTTCTGGTGCTCGGATTGCTCGCGGTCGCTGTACTGGGGATGGGGCTGTTTCCGTTCCCATTTACCGAGATCATGCATGCATCCGTCAATGACCTGCTCAAGCACGTGGCTGCGAGCAAGCTATGAACTTTCCAATGCCAAATCTGCTTCCGGCATATGCCGAAATCTTCTTGCTGACGATGACTTGTATCGTTCTGGTGGTCGATTTGTTTCTTGATGACCAGAGACGCTATGTCACCTATGTGCTGTCGCTGCTTACGCTTGCCGGGTGTGCGTTCTTTACGATTGGAATAGGGAGCATTCCCGGTCCAACCTATACCTTTAACAACATGTTCGTCTCAGACTTAATGGCTAACGTGTTGAAATTGGCGAGCTACATCGCGGTTGCCGTAAACATGGTCTATTCACGTAGCTATATGGCAGATCGAGGCATGCTGCGAGGCGAGTATTTTTCGCTTTCATTGTTTGCCATGCTGGGCATGATGGTAATGATCTCTTCGAATCACTTCTTGACCCTATATATGGGGCTGGAACTGATGTCTCTGTGCCTTTATGCAATGGTGGCCTTGAATCGCGATTCAGCGACATCCACCGAGGCGGCGATGAAATACTTTGTTCTTGGAGCGCTGGCCTCTGGCCTCTTGTTGTATGGGATGTCGATGATATATGGTGCGACTGGCTCCCTTGAGATGAGGAACATTGCGAAGATTCTGGAGGTCGGTAGTACCAACCGCGTTGTGTTGGTATTCGGCCTGGTTTTTGTTGTTGCGGGAGTGGCATTCAAGCTTGGAGTAGTGCCATTTCACATGTGGATACCGGATGTGTATCAAGGTGCGCCCAGTGCGGTCACGCTATTCATCGCGTCTGCCCCCAAATTGGCGGCATTTGCCATGGCCATGCGGTTATTGGTGAATGGCTTGATTCCGTTGGCGATTGACTGGCAACAAATGCTTACGCTGCTTGCAGTATTGTCGATGGCCCTGGGTAATCTCGCTGCAATCGCACAATCGAATATCAAGCGAATGCTCGCGTATTCGACTATCTCACATATGGGTTTCCTTCTTCTGGGAATGGCGACGGGTGTCGTAGATGGAAACTGGTTGTCGGCAGCTGAGGCTTATAGCGCTTCGATGTTCTATGCAATTGTCTACACGCTGACCACGCTTGCCGCATTCGGGTCGGTATTGCTGTTGTCGCGAGCTGGGTTCGAGGCGGAGAACATAGAGGATTACAAAGGTCTTAACCGGCGTAGCCCATGGTTTGCATTCATTGTGCTTGTGACCATGTTCTCTCTAGCAGGTATCCCGCCGACAGTCGGTTTTTATGCCAAGTTGTCGGTTCTGCAGTCGGCTGTCAGCGCCGGTCAGGTTTGGTTGGCTGTGGTCGCAGTGTTGTTTTCGTTGATTGGTGCCTTTTACTATTTGCGAATTGTCAAATTGATGTACTTCGATGATCCAGTCGATACTGCACCTTTGGCTGTACGCTTGGATATGAGTGTGTTGCTTTCGGCAAACGGTGTTGCCATCTTATTGCTGGGAATCATGCCGCAGCAATTGATGGAACTGTGTTTTGTCGCGATAAAATCCCTGTAGGTTTTCGGCTGTGGCGACCAGGCTACTGCTGCTTGCCAATTTCTATTCCTCAGGCAGAAGTTACGTCCTGATTAATCGCTTATTGCTTCGAGTAAGGTCATCGAAGTTTGCGATTGGAGCCCAAAAGATGATGGCTGCTGCGTTATAGAAATGCCGCAGTCCGATCTTGCGACGTATATTCCCGATCGCGCACATTTTTAGCATGACCCGTGCGACAGCATGTGTATGACAGGGAGTTCACTGAGACTTCCAGTCGTCTGCAAATTGTGCTGGAGAGGCCGGAGCTTATGATTCGCTAATGCAGGAAAATACGTCGATGAGCGAAGACACGAAAACAGACCTTAGCGAGCATCTCATCTCAAGCGAATGGGCGTTCGAAGGGTGCTTGCTCAAGGTAAAGTCCGACACCGTGCGACTTCCCAATGGACATACGGCAACGCGCGAGCACATTGTGCATCCGGGTGCAGTGATGATTATTCCGATTCTTGATTCGGGACAGCTTGTCATGGAGCGTCAGTACCGCTATCCGCTGGGGCGTGACTTCATTGAGTTTCCTGCCGGCAAGCTGGATCCTGGGGAGGAGCCATTGCAGTCGGCGAGGCGGGAGTTGCTCGAAGAGACAGGTTATACGGCCAATCAATGGGAGTTTCTTGCGTCTATTCATGTGGCTATTGCGTACTCCAACGAGCGCATAGATCTGTATCTTGCACAGGGGCTGACACATCGCGGATCAGATCTTGATGCCGATGAATTCCTGGAAACCCTACATGTTCCTGTGGCTCAGGCCCTGGATTGGCTATCTGAGGGAAGAATTACAGATGCGAAAACGGTAGTGGGGTTGCTTATGTTGCAGAAACGTTTGGATGTCGCATAGGTTGTATCGTAGATATTGTGTCTCGACTCCCAGGCATGCAAGTCAGGGGGCACGATAAGATATCCTGTATATGGCACCAGCATGGTCGTCTGATACAAGGAGTGACCCGTCTGGCATTACCTCGACATCCACTGGCCGGCCCCAGACGCGATCGCCAACAAGCCAGCCCTCGGCGAACACCTCCTGACGTACCGCCTTGCCGTTTTCCAAGATGACGCGCTTGATGCGGTAGCCGATCTTCTTCGAACGATTCCATGAGCCGTGTTCTGCGATGAAAATATTGCCATGGTATTCCGGAGGAAACTGATTTCCAGTATAGAAGCGCATACCGAGTGCTGCCACGTGCGGGCCGAGTTTCACTTCAGGTGGAACGAATTCCATGCAATTGCGACCGCGGCCGAATTCGGGGTCGGGAGTGTCACCCTGATGGCAAAACGGGTAACCAAAGTGCAGACCAGCCTTTGTAGCGTGATTTAGTTCATCGGAAGGCAGGTCATCTCCAAGCATGTCGCGCCCATTGTCCGTGAACCACAATTCCTTGTTATCAGGAGCCCAGTCAAATCCAACCGAATTGCGTACGCCTCGCGCTACTACCGAGTAGCCCGTACCGTCAGTTCGTATACGTGCAATCAATGCGTATCGGTCCTTTTGGGGATCGCAGATATTGCATGGGGCGCCCACGGGGATATACAGCCACCCATCAGGGCCGAAGCGGATAAATTTCCAGCCGTGATGTGACTCTGTGGGAAAGTCGGATACGACCACAACCGGTACTGGCGGATTGTCCAGTCTGGACTCGATGTCTTCGAAACGCAGTATTCGACTGATTTCAGCGACATATAGATCTCCATCCTTCAGCGCTACGCCATTGGGCATGTTCAGTCGGGATGCAACAGTGGCGACTTGAGTCGCCTTGCCGTTCTTGTGGCGAACGGCATAAACCCTGCCATCGCTGCGAGTTCCGACGAACACTGTGCCACTCTTGCCTACGGTCAGCGATCTTGCATTCGGTACATCCTCTGCAAAGACCGTAATCTTGAAGCCTGGCGGCAGCTTTATTTGGTCAAGACGGAGGCGTTGCGCATCAGCATCGATCGGAAATAATGAGGTGATGAGGGCAATAAGAATAGCCGCAAGACTAAGGGTTCTAAGCACAGTCAGCATCCAACTTAATTCAGTGAGTGGATAATACGAGTTTTTCCAGGAGGCAGTTTTCATGATCATTATCACCTGGAACGTTCAGTGGTGCCGTGGCTGTGATGGCAAGGTTGATCCATCACGAATTGCTAAGGTAGCCCGTGATATGGCTGATTTCGATGTGTTATGTCTGCAGGAAGTCGCGCGAAACTTTCCTGATTTGAGCGGAAGCGAAGGAGAGGATCAGTTCAATTTGCTGGCCGCTGCATTGCCTGGCTATGCGTTGATTGAAGGTATTGCAACCGATCGTCTGAACAAGAGTGGTGGGCGCAGCCAGTTCGGCAATGCCATTCTGACGCGCTTGCCAGTTTTGCAGGCCTTTCGCCATCTCCTACCGTGGCCGCCCGACACAGATGTTTCAAGCATGCAGCGCGTTGCTGTCGAGACGGTGCTCTTGACAAAGAACGGGCCGTTGCGAGTAACCACGACGCACTTGGAATATTACTCGGCAAGCCAGCGCATGGCGCAGATCGGGCGCTTGCGTGGTTTGCAGGCAGAGGCAGCAGCGCATAGTTTCGATGTCACACGCAGGAACCACGGTACCGGCCCATTTTCCATTGCGCCACGTCCCGGAACGGGGGTGTTGACAGGCGACTTCAATTTTCGACCATCAGATCTGGAGTATTCCTTGTTGCAAAGGCCGATTGAAGGGGCGCCATACTATATGGATGCGTGGAAAGTAGCGCATGGCGACAGACCGCATTCCCCAACGGTGGGAGTTCATGACAGAAAGCAATGGCCGGATGGCCCATCCTGTTTCGATCTTGTGCTCGTCACCGAAGATCTGGCGAAAAGGATCGAAAGCATCTCGGTCAACACCGATACCGATGCGTCAGACCATCAGCCCGTGGTGCTGTCTTTGAGCGATTAATCATGGACTGCGCTGTCTGAGAGGGCGTCAACTTCCTCCATGTCGTTATTGGCTGACACGGCCGATGGTTCTGCCTCCGTCAATCAGGATGGTCTGCCCGGTGATAAAAGTACCTGCTTTGGCGGCCAGAAAGACTGCAGCACCAGCGACTTCGTCAGGATCCCCGATGCGCTGCAGAGGAGACTGCATTGTCGCCTGCAGTGATACGCTATTCGGGTTGTCCCATAGGGCTCGTGAGAATTCTGTCTTAATGACGCCAGGGGCCAGGCAATTGGCGCGAATGTTATGTGGCCCCCATTCCACCGCAATATTGCGAGTGAGCTGCATATCTGCTGCCTTGGACAGTCCGTACAGGCCCAGGCGATCGGAACCCTGGACCCCGGCGATGGAGGATACGATGATGACGACACCGTCTTTTCTGGCGGCCATTTGCGGCAGCACCATGTGGCATAACCAGAAATTACTTTTGACGTTGGTGTTCATTACCCGATCATAAATCTCGTCGGTAATTTCAATCGATCGGCCGTAGTGGGGATTGACTGCCGCATTGCAGACCAGGATGTCAATCCGTCCCCATCGTTTCATGGTCGTATCAACCAGGGCTTGCAGAGCCTCCTTCTTTCCCACGTGGCATGACATTGCGAACGCATCGCCACCCTTGGCTCGAATCTCACTGGCCACAGATTCGCAAGTGTCAGCATTGCGGCTGGAGATCACCACCTTGGCACCGTGCTCCGCCATGCGCTCAGCAATGGCTTTGCCTATGCCTTTGCTGGATCCGGTAATGATTGCCACTTTTCCGGCCAAATCAAATAAGGACATTCTTGATCCATTCCTATATGAGTCTTAGTGCAATGTTTAGTGAGTATTGATATTTTATTTCCAGTGAATATTATTATCAATAATGAATAATAATCAATTATTATTGTGGTAAATTCTGATTAATATTATCAATGCATAAAAAATAACGGCCCATTATTCATAGTCATGCCCGTTATCATACTGGCCTTGCAGAGGAACGATCTACGGGTAAATTGTCAGGTTATCAGCCTGGCACATCTCAAACCATAACATGCCATTATGTCTTGGTCACTGGGCAGGTCGGAGTAGGGGGCAGGAGTCGTTGAAATCACCATCGAACAAGACGTCGCCATTGACAGCGGGATGCGCCGACTGATGTTTTGGCGCGTCAAAATGACGATTCGATTTCGAAGATGGCATTGCCCTGGAGTCAATGCTGAGAGATCTGGCAGTCGATCTAATTCATTCTCGCTCTAGCCAGAGGCCAATTCGGTTGATTCGAAATGGCCTCTGGGCCGGTCACGCCGTTATTTAGCCGAGATTGATGGGTATATAGATACGCGTATTTTCGCGCTGCACCAGCAATGCGACCTTGCCCTTGGCATTGTCGACTAATTTTCGTAATTGCTGGACCCCTTTGATTGATTCGCCATTCAGCGCAAGGATTACATCGCCTTCTTTGATACCAGCGGCTGCAGCCGGTCCGTTGGCACCTTCGACGACCAGACCGTCACTCTTTAAAGATTCGCGTTCTTCACGGCTCAGTGGGCGAACGGCAAGGCCGAGTTTGCCGCCTGAAGAGGAGGTTTTTATTTCCGCTGCCGAAGCAATCTTGTCTGATGGTATTTCTCCAATGGAAACGCTCATGTCGTGACTGGCTCCCTTACGCCATATCCTGAACGTGGCGCTGACACCAGGCCGCATATCACCAACGATACGCGGCAAGTCGGCAGATTCCTCGACCGCCTTGCCGTTCACGGCAAGCACGATGTCGCCTGTCTGGATTCCCGCTTTTTCTGCCGGGCTGGCTGGTTCGACGCTAGCCACCAGCGCACCTTGCGCCTTACTGAGTCCGAACGATTCTGCCAGATCCCGGGTGATTGGCTGTATGGCTACACCGATGCGACCATGACTGGCCTTACCGTATTTTTGCAACTGATCCTTGATATTCATAGCGACGTCGATGGGTATGGAAAACGACAGGCCCATATAACCGCCGGAACGGCTGTAAATCTGGGAGTTGATGCCTACCACCTCGCCGTTGAGGTTGAACAGCGGCCCACCAGAGTTGCCAGGGTTGATGGCCACATCAGTTTGAATAAATGGTACATACGTACCGTCAGGCAAAGAGCGTGACTTGGCTGAAACAATGCCCGCTGTCACGGTATTTTCCAGACCGAAGGGGGAGCCGATTGCGGCGACCCATTCGCCGGCTTTCAACGTGGCTGGACTTCCAATGCGTACCGCTGGCAGGGAATTGGCGTCTACCTTCAGCAAGGCAATGTCGGTGCGACGGTCGGTTCCGATCACTCGCGCCTTGAATTCCCGCTTGTCCGTCAGTTTGACAGTGACTTCGGTTGCATCTGCAACGACGTGCGCATTGGTCAGGATGTAGCCATCGGAACTGACAATGAATCCGGAGCCTATAGCTGAGGTGGGCTGAGCTTCGGGCTGCTGTGGCTGAAACTGGCGGAAAAACTCGTAGAAAGGGTCGCCGGGCTGACCGGGTAGTTGGATGTTGGAGGATCTTGCTTTCCGGACCGTGCTGATATTGACGACAGTCGGACCCTGTTGTTCGACCAGGACACTGAAGTCAGGCAGTCCTCGGGCAGTTCCTGCAGGTGCGATAGTATCCGGTGAGGACGGGTGCAAGGCGGCATGGGAGTCGGGAATAGGACTGATGGTTTGACTGCCGACCAGAGCGGCGACAGCCAAGGTCCATATTGAAAAGGCCCCGGCAATGACACTGATTTTGACGCGTGCTGAAGCATTTGAATTTAAGGCCATGGCAAACTCCTGCGAGTGATTGATCTCGCAGTTGGATCACAGGAGTGCCACGGAGTTCAGCAGTTTCACAGACCTTACAAATTGTTACGCCGCTACCGAAAGCCTGCAGCAGGTCTTCCAGGCGGAAGACGCAGGCCAACGGTCATGACAGTTTCCCCGCCTGTGTCTTAGGCTGCTGCTGTCTTGACGTTGGCAGCTTCTTCGCGAGCGGCCTGTTCAATGCGAGCCTTCTTCAGAATGTCAGCTACTTCCTGCGACCCTACACGCAGAGCCAATTCGATTGCAGTATCTCCATCGCTACTGATGATGTTGACATCGGCGCCATTCCGAACCAGTAATTCGCACATTTTGGCATCACCCCGTGCCGAGGCATACATCAGCGGCGTATAGCCATTTTCTGCCCGCAGGTTGGGATCAAAATTCATGGACAAGACCTTTTGCGCATAAACAAGGTTGCCTTTCTCTATGGCATAGAACAGCGCCTTGATCCCTTCCGCACTCTGTTCCTTGGGTTTTTCCTCCAGTCCTGTTGGTAGCAGGTCAACAACGTAGTTGATCAGTGAAATGCCCACCATTGCCGCCATGGCGATAACCAGTGGCATTGTCGAAATCCCCAGTGAATCTGATACTTCGCCAGGCATATTCGCGCCCAGCGCCAGCAGTACAACCAGGATAAAAAACTGGAACTTAAGATAGAGAAATAGTGCAATAAACACGGTCAGGACCAGAATCCCGAGCAATAGATTACGATTAATGCTGCCGTACTCGAGCCAGCTCTGCGGCAGGTTTGCGAGTATGGCGATCAGTCCGACCAGCCCGAACAGCGTCCACTCCATTGCGCGTTTGCTGATCTGCATAAAACTCTCCTGTTTTGTTGAATTACAGCACTGCTAACGGCAGTTGCACTGTATGCCAATGCAGTGCGCTACTATAATTGGATTGTATGTTAACTCACAACTCAACCTGCTGGAGTCATCGGCTCGATACGGCAAAATAATGAACAAAGCCTTTACCAAGGAAAACGACCATATTGAGGATGAGCTTCCAGCGCCAGAGCAAGTTGCTCCTGGCAGGAAAAACTATATCACGCCAGCGGGATATGCGCGTCTGAAAGGCGAGTTGAAAGCCCTGGTGGAAAAGGAACGCCCTGAAGTGGTTCGAACGGTGTCTTGGGCGGCCTCCAATGGCGACCGATCGGAGAACGGTGATTACATTTACGGCAAGCGTCGGTTACGCCAGATCGATAGTCGGATCCGCTACTTGATGAAGCGCCTGGAGAATACGGAAGTTGTGGATCCCCGTGATCAGAATGCCGAACGCGTGTTTTTCGGTGCTACGGTGGAATACGCTGATAGTCAGGGTGAGAGGCATACGATCAGTATCGTCGGGATTGATGAAGTGGATCCATCACATGGCCGGGTATCCTGGATTTCGCCGATTGCAAAGGCCTTTCTCAAGGCGCACATCGGTGATATTGTGAATTTGAGGACCCCGGCCGGAATTGAGAAACTGGAGATCCTTGATGTTCGTTACGAAGAGCTCAAATAGTCCAGTCGGTCATTTTGATTCGCTTCGCGAGGCATCCGTCGGCCTGAAATCCCCCGCCCGGACAACAGATAGTTTCTGCAGGTCGAGATAACGGAGGAGTGTTTCATTGATATCTCTTGCGCTCAGCCCCGCAATGCGTGCATCCAGTTGTTCGTCCCATGCAAATGTTCGGTCAAGCTGCAGATACAGGCCCAGCCGAGCGGCAACCAGGCCATCCTGATTTCGCGCTACCTGACGCGACTGCAAAAATCCCTTTTTGGCCGACTCGACTTCCTGTTCATCGAATCCAGTGGTTAGTGCGCGTCGCAGTTCCTCGCGTACCGCAGTCTCCAATCGTGCGCCATTTTGCGGAGCGTGTATGGCCGAAATCGCGAATACCGCCTTTGGGTCAAAGCTGCTGACTGCCAGGGAAGAAGAGACACTATAGGACAATCCTTCCTGTTCACGGATACGCTGCGACAGTCGTGCAGTAGAGGAGCCACCCAACAAGTAATTGCCTAGAACCAGGGCCGGGTAATCAGGGTGATCGTCACGAATTTGCAGGTTCTGTCCGGCACGGAAAACCGCGTTCGCCTTGTCCGGAGTGCTGATGATGCGGTCCAGGGGAGGGGCCTGTACAAAGGTTGTTGGCACGCGGGCATAGGGAACAGGACTCGTCCAGTCACCAAAGAGCTCATTGGCTAGTTTGGCAATCTCGCCTGCATCAAAATCACCAACAATAACCAGTTCGCTGTCCGATGCGCCGAAAAAATCGTGATGGCACTGCCGCACATCGTCGATGGCAAGCGCATTCAGCCGTGCGATACGTTCAGCGGGGGTTGTGCTGTAATACCAGTGATTCTCTGGATACGGATTGAGATGGCGAGATAATTCCAAATCGGCTAACGCGGCTGGATCACTGCGTTGAATTTCGATGCCAGCAAGTGACGATTGCCGTAATTGCTCGAATTCGGCAGCAGGAAATGAAGGTTGCCGGAGCACTTCCGATACGAGTCGCAACGCAGTGGGGAGGTTTTCCCTGACTGTCTCAATTGAGCCACCTTCACCACTGACTCCGACACTGGCTTTCAGGCGACTGAATTCGTTGGCGATCTGTTCACGGTTTCTTTTCTGGGTACCTCGTAACAACATGGCGCTGGCTATTCCGCATGCGGTTGCACGCCCCGATTTGGATTGCTCATTTCCCCAGTGCAGATTAAGCAAGGCAACGACAGTATTTCCTCTAGTCTTCTTTGGCAACAACGCGAGCTTCATTCCGCCCGGAAGGACACTGCGAATAGTGCGTTGCTCAATGTTTTTTGGGGTTGGATCGAATCCCTCTCCCTGCGCAATGGCGGTCTGTCCACGGTAATTCGCAAGCGTCTCTGAAATGTCAGGCGGAGCCGGTATTTCGGCACGATCAATTTCCCTGGTCGGCAGAAACATTCCGAGCGTTCGATTGGACGACTTTAGATAGTAATTTGCCACACGTTGCACATCAGCAGTTGTTACCGAGCGTAGGCGATCGCGGTGTACAAAAAGCATGCGCCAATCACCAAGTGCAATAGTCTCGGACAACGTTAATGCAAGGGAGCGTGAATTGGATATCACCATTTCAATCTGGTTAAGCAGGCGTGTCCGTGCGCGTTCGACTTCATCATCGCTGAACGGCGCTTTGGCAATGCCTTCGAGGGCATTGAGCAGGGTGTCTCTCGCCTGCCCAATCGGGAGCTCCTGTCGGAGGATGGCGCCAAAGTAGGCGAATCCCGCTTCGCGTTGTTGTCGTTCGGTTCCGAATATGGAACTGGCCTTGCCTGCCTCGGTGAGCGCTTTGTGCAAGCGTCCCGACGGAACATGCGACATTAATCCGACCAACACGTCAATCGCAGCGTAATCCGGATGGTTTCCAGGTGGGACATGATAAAGTGCCCCGATAATCTGCACATCGCCAGTGCGCTTTAATGTAACTGTGCGTTCGCCATCCTGGGTGGGTTCCACCGTGTAAGTGGCGGGCAGACTTCGAGCAGGCCGTGAAATTGCTCCGAAGTGCTTTTGCACAGACTGCAGTGCAGTGGGCTCATCGAAGCGTCCGGCGATTACGACGGCGGCGTTATCTGGCTGATAGTAAAGGCGGTAGAAGGCTTGCAGGCGTTCGATGGGCACGTTTTCAATATCAGAGCGCGCGCCGATAACTGCACGACCATAGCCGTGCCAAAGATAGGCCGTGGAGGTAATGCGCTCGCGCAGCACATTGAATGCGCTGTTTTCCCCGGACTCAAACTCGTTTCGCACCACCGTCATTTCTGCGTCCAGATCCGCTCGGGACACCGAGGAGTTAATCATGCGATCCGCCTCAAGTTCCAGTGCCCAGTCGAGATTCGCCTGAGTTGCGGGAAAGGTCTCAAAGTAATTGGTGCGATCAAATGAGGTTGAACCGTTGTAACGTGCCCCACGTTTCTGGAACTCTCCCTTGATATCCGAGTGACGCTGCGTTCCTCGAAACAACAAGTGTTCGAGAAGGTGTGCCATGCCAGTTTCGCCATAACCCTCCTGACGGGATCCAACGAGATAGGTGACATTGACGGTAATGGTATCAACCGAGGAGTCGGGAATTAGCAGGACCCTGAGCCCATTGGCAAGTCGATATTCGGTTACTCCTTCAACTTCCGACGCGCGAACCATTCCGCCTGGGTGGGTGGGTGTCACCTTGCTTGAGGATTGGTCATGCTGGGAATCGGCGGACAGTACCGACTGCGAACCAAGCAGCAGTGCGGTGAGAAGAATGGAAACGAAGCGGTTTCGTATCTGCATGTGGGCTATCATAAAGAGGTTGGCAATGCGGATATGACCATACTAGAGGTGGAAGGTTCGGCACCAATGACACAAGGGATTCTAACTGGAACGGTGGCTTGTCCTGTGGATCTGAACGTATGGCCTTGAAAATTCCTGAAGGCGTCCCCATTCAATCCGGTGGGTGTACTGAAAATGACTGTAAATCAGGGGCTTACTTCCTGTTTACCTCACCTTCAATTCCATATTCGAGAAAACTGCAAGGGAAATCCAGAGTATGACTACAACGACTGCGATTAATCGAGAAACGCTTGGCTTCCAAGCAGAAGTAAAACAACTGCTGCAGCTGATGATTCACTCGCTGTACAGCAACAAGGAGATTTTCCTCAGGGAGTTGATTTCCAATGCCTCTGACGCAGCAGACAAGTTGCGCTTCGAGGCGTTGTCGAATTCCAGCCTGCTGGGGGCGGACACTGAACTGAAGATCAAGGTGAGTTTCGACAAGCCATCGTGCACGCTGACGATTTCCGACAACGGAATTGGCATGTCACGCGAGGAGGTTATTGCCAATATCGGCACCATTGCAAAATCTGGGACTCGCGAATTTTTCAAGGCGCTGAGTGGAGACCAGGCAAAGGATGCCAATCTGATTGGACAGTTTGGCGTGGGCTTTTACTCTGCGTTCATCGTAGCCGACCGGGTGACTTTGGTGACACGGCGCGCAGGGGTGCAGCCTGGCGAAGGGGTCCGCTGGGAATCCGAAGGTGCCGGCGATTATGTTGTCGAAACCGTCGAGAAGGCCACGCGCGGCACTGATATCACGCTGCATTTGCGTGAAGGCGACGACGAGTTGCTTTCTGATCTGAGACTGAAGGACATTATTCGCAAGTATTCGGATCACATTGCCATACCGATCGTGATGCAGAAGCTCGATTGGAGCGAGGAAAAGAAGGAAACAATTGCAACCGGGCTGGAAGAAACCGTCAATCAGGCCAGTGCGCTTTGGGCAAGATCGAAGACGGATATTTCGGATGAGCAATACCAGGAGTTCTACAAGCATGTTGCTCACGATTTTGAGCCGCCGCTTGCCTGGAACCATACGCGAGTAGAAGGACGGCAGGAGTACACGCAATTGCTGTATATCCCGGCGCGGGCCCCGTTTGACCTTTGGGACAGGCAGCACCGTCGTGGCCTTAAATTGTATGTTCGACGGGTATTTATCATGGATGATGCGGAGCATCTGATGCCCGCGTACCTGCGATTTGTGCGCGGTGTCGTTGATTCAAATGATCTGCCTTTGAATGTGTCACGCGAAATTCTGCAGTCAAGTAAGGATGTCGATGCCATCCGTGCAGGTTGCACCAAAAAAGTATTGTCCCTGCTTGAGGAGTTGGCTGATGCTCAAAAGGACAAGTATGTGACGTTCTGGCGTCAGTTCGGCCAGGTGCTCAAAGAGGGAGTAGGCGAAGACCATACCAATCGCGATCGTATTGCGAAACTGTTGCGTTTTGCTTCAACTCACACTGAAGCCGCCGGGGAAAGTGATGCGCAGAGCGTCTCACTTGCTGACTATGTATCCCGTATGCCGGAAGGGCAGGACAAGATTTGGTACGTGACTGCCGAGACGTTTCTTGCGGCAAAGAACAGTCCGCATCTTGAAATCTTCCGCAAGCGTGGCGTCGAAGTGCTGTTGTTGTCCGAGCGAGTAGATGAGTGGCTGGTGTCGCATCTGACGGAGTTTGAGGGTAAGTCATTTGCCTCTGTTGCCAAGGGGGATCTTGACTTGGGCAAGGTTGCTACGGAGGAGGACAAGAAAGCGAAGGAACAGCAGGCTGGCGAGTTTTCTGAACTGGTAAAGCGTCTCAAGGACACGCTGGGCGAGCGAGTCAAGGATGTACGGGTGACGTCACGGTTGACACAGTCGCCGTCATGTCTGGTATCAGACGAAAATGATATGAGCGGCAATCTCTCCCGAATACTCAAGGCTGCCGGGCAGAAAGTGCCTGTATCCAAGCCCATCCTTGAGATCAATCCGGAGCACCCACTGGTGCAAAGACTCAATGACGAGCAGGCACACTTTTCTGATTGGGCAAACGTTTTGTTTGATCAGGCACTGCTCGCTGAAGGGGGAACGCTGGAGGATCCAGCCGGTTTTGTTAGGCGCTTGAATGAATTGATGCTGGAAATGGCAGGGGGAACTTCACGCATCTGGACGCCGGGAGCCTGAGTCAACGCGACTCCCCGTGGTATCAGTAGCGTGGCCACCGATTTAATCGGTGGCCCGCTAAAATTCACTTACAAGTGCGCCAGCATTGATTCGGCGCTGGACACGTCGAATTGGCCGGCTGGTTCGACGTTGACTTTCTTTACAACGCCATCCTCGAGCAGCATGGAATAACGTTGTGAACGAACGCCCATGCCTCGCGCAATTAGGTCCAGTTCCAGACCCAGTGTCTTGGTCAGTTCAGCGGAACCATCCGCCATCATGCGGACCTTTCCAGCTGCATTGAGATCCTTTCCCCAGGCGCCCATGACAAATGCATCATTGACTGCAATGCACCAGACTTCGTCGACGCCCTTGGCTTTCAACTTTTCGCTATTGCTGATATAGCCTGGCGCATGCTTTGCTGAACAGGTCGGGGTAAATGCACCTGGCAGACCAAAAATAACAATCTTTTTGCCTTTGACGAGATCTGCAACTTTGAATTGATTGGGTCCCACGCTGCAACCTGCAGTTTCAACCTCGATAAATTCAGTCAGTGTGCCGTCTGGAAATCGGTCGCCAGATTTGATGGTCATATATTGCTCCAAAGTAGTTGAAGGGTGCCAAAATTGCCGCGTTGAAACATACCACAATGTGGAGTCGAAAGACCTATTTCATAGGTTGGGAAGGAATTGGAGCATCCGCTTGCCGGCAGAGTCTGTGCCCGCTATATTGGGGCATTGACCCTATGGTTTCCTTATGCGCGCTGTTTCCGAACCAGTAACCGAACATCGTTTGACACTTTCCGAAGTGCTCGATTCGCTTGTGACAGACGGCATCGTCAACCGTGCTGACGCTGACCGGCTTGTCGCGGAGCGACGCATGCACCGTGGTGATCATCATCCCTTGGTTGTTATTGCTGACCAGAAGTGGCGGTCGCTGGTGGCGCCGAAAAAGCTCCTGACGCTGGACTCATTGACCGAATGGCTGGCGGAAAAGACCGGGCTGGAGTATTACCACATCGATCCGTTGAAGATCAATTTCGCGGCGGTAACGGACGTCATGTCGAATCACTATGCCGGACGATTCAAGATTCTTCCGGTTGAAGTTACGACGCGGGAAGTAGTCATCGCGACTTGTGAGCCGTATGTCAGTGCCTGGGAAAAGGAACTGAAGCAAATGCTCAGGCTGGAAATCCGGCGCGTCGTGGCGAATCCACTCGACATCAGCCGATATCAGGTTGAGTTCTACAATCTCGCAAAGTCAATAAAGGGTGCGGAGCGGAGCAGCGAACAGCGCTCAGGTCTGGGTAACTTTGAACAACTGGTGGAGATGGGGCGGTCGAACCGCCAGTTTGATGCCAATGATCAGCACATCGTGCACGTGGTTGACTGGCTTTGGCAATATGCCTTTGATCAGCGTGCAAGCGATATTCACATGGAACCACGCCGTGATGTCGGGATAGTCCGATTTCGGATCGACGGCGTGTTGCATGAGGTGTACAGGATTCCATCCGCGGTGATGTCTGCAATGACCAGCCGCATCAAGATTCTGGGTCGCATGGACGTGGTTGAGAAGCGCAGGCCGCAAGATGGCCGAATCAAGACTCGAACGGCAAGCGGCCAGGAAGTGGAACTGCGGCTGTCGACGTTGCCGACCGCATTTGGCGAAAAATTAGTCATGCGGATATTTGACCCTGAAGTCATCGTGAAGGATTTTTCCGAGCTTGGTTTTTCCGACGATGACAGGGCGCGTTGGTCAGGGATGACTGCCCAGCCCAATGGCATTGTTCTGGTTACCGGCCCAACAGGATCTGGCAAGACAACAACGCTCTACTCAACCCTGAAATCGCTTGCAACTCCCGAAGTCAATGTCTGCACAATTGAGGATCCCATCGAAATGGTTGAGCCTGCGTTCAATCAGATGCAGGTTCAGGCGAGTATTGATCTGGGATTTGCAGATGGGGTAAGGGCGCTGATGAGGCAGGATCCTGACATCATCATGGTGGGTGAAATCCGCGACTTTGAAACCGGTGAAATGGCTATTCAGGCAGCGCTGACCGGCCATCTGGTGCTGTCGACCCTGCATACCAATGATGCCGCCAGCGCCATTACACGTCTGCTTGACTTGGGTATCGCGCCGTATCTGATCAATTCAACAATCCTGGGCGTCATGGCGCAACGACTGGTTCGTACGTTATGCCCACATTGCAAGCAGAAAGTGAATTTTGGTCAGCGTGCAGACGATCCGAGTTGGGATGAATTTGTGGCGCCCTGGAAGTCCAAGCAGCCAGAATACGTCTACCAGCCGGCGGGATGTCTTGAATGTCGTAATACCGGTTATTCTGGACGCGTGGGTATCTACGAAGTACTGGTGCTATCGACTGAGGTCAAGCGCTTGATTCATGCAGATGCCGACCTGGCAAAAATTCGCGAGCAAGCCTATAAGGAAGGCATGAAGCCGCTGCGCATCAGTGGTGCGATGAAGGTCGCCGCTGGTGTTACCACGCTTGAGGAGGTGTTGAAGGTGGCCCCTCCTCCCAAGCAAGTCTGATTTTCAAGCAGGTGACGACTGCACTGCTGTGGAAATCGCGGCAGCGCAGTCATGAGAAAACGTGCTACTTGTTGAGTGCGCGCATGGCGCGCTCGATACCGCCAATAGTGGTCGGAAACATGCGGTTACTCATGACATCCTTGAGTATCTGCGTGGATTGGCGGTATGACCACACTTCCTCAGGCTCCGGATTGAGCCACACAGCCTTGGGATAGATGTCGAGCATTCGCTTCATCCAGGCTTGCCCGGACTCTTCATTGTGGTATTCGACGGATCCGCCCGGTTCAAGTATTTCATACGGGCTCATTGATGCGTCACCAACAAAGATCAGTTTGTAGTCGTGAGCATACTTGTGCAGGATATCCCATGTGCGGGTTCGCTCCTCACGTCGCCGCTTGTTGTCCTTCCACACGTAGTCATAAAGGCAATTGTGGAAGTAAAAGTACTCAAGGTGCTTGAATTCGGTCTTGGATGCGGAAAAAAGCTCCTCGCACAGCTTTATGTGATCGTCCATCGAGCCGCCAATGTCCAGAAACATCAGAACCTTGATGGTATTGCGACGCTCGGCCCGCATTGCAATGTCAAGATATCCGGCGTTCTTCGCCGTGCGATGAATTGTGTTATCAAGATCCAGTTCGTCTAACGCACCTTCGCGCGCGAAGCGGCGCAGCCGGCGCAAGGCAATTTTGAGGTTGCGTGTGCCCAGTTCAATCTTGTCGTCGAGATTGCGATACTCACGCTGATCCCAAACTTTGACTCCGCCGCGGTTGCGCGACTTTTTCTGTCCAATGCGCACGCCCTCTGCGTTGTACCCAAAAGCGCCAAATGGTGACGTTCCGGCGGTGCCAATCATCTTGTTGCCGCCCTGGTGCCGCTCCTTTTGTTCTTCTAGGCGCTTCTTGAGCATTTCCATGAGTTGTTCCCAGCCGCCCATGGCTTCAATGGCCGCTTTTTCCTCGGGAGATAAAGTCAATTCGGCTTGTTTAAGTAGCCATTCCAAGGGCACATCAACCTGAACCCCAACCAGCGTTTCTATGCCGTGGAAAAAACCACCAAAAACCTTGTCGAATTTGTCGTAATTCGCTTCGTCCTTTACCAAGGTCATTCGTGCAAGATAGTAAAAATCCTCTATGGAGGCGGATATGACTCCGCGTTTCAAGCCCTCCATCAAGGTCAGGTACTCCTTGATGGAGACAGGGATCTTGGCTTCTTTCAGCTTTAGGAAAAATCCTGCGAGCATGATGGATTAGTGGCGTCTTAGTGAGTGTGGCTGTCGGTTGAGGTCAGGTAGATTCAGTTGCGACCCTGGCGGGTCATGAATACCAGTTTTTCGAACAGATGAACATCCTGCTCGTTTTTCAACAGTGCACCGTGCAATGGCGGAATAATCTTCTTGTTGTCATTGCTGCGCAGCGCATCCGGAGGGATGTCTTCGGCGAGCAATAACTTGAGCCAGTCCAGCAGTTCAGAGGTTGAAGGCTTTTTCTTGAGGCCAGGGACTTCGCGAATCTCGAAAAATGTATGCAATGCTTCCTTCAGCAGTGCCTGTTTGATTCCCGGATAATGAACTTCGACGATTTTTTCCATGGTTTCCTTGTCAGGAAATCGGATGTAATGGAAAAAGCAGCGTCTCAGGAATGCGTCAGGAAGTTCCTTTTCATTGTTGGATGTAATGAAGACGATCGGTCGATGCTTCGTCTTGATCAGTTCGCGTGTTTCATAAACAAAGAACTCCATGCGGTCCAGTTCACGCAACAGGTCATTCGGGAATTCGATATCCGCCTTGTCGACTTCGTCGATGAGCAGCACGACTGGCTCATCCGAAGAAAATGCCTGCCAAAGCGTTCCCTTGACGATGTAGTTTGAAATGTCCTTGACCCGCTGGTCTCCGAGTTGCGAGTCCCGAAGTCTTGATACGGCGTCGTATTCATATAGGCCTTGCTGCGCTTTGGTCGTCGATTTTACGTGCCATTCAAGCAAGGGCATGCCAAGTGACGCCGCAACTTCCTCAGCCAGTTTGGTTTTGCCGGTGCCCGGCTCGCCCTTGACAAGAAGAGGCCGTTCCAGCGTAACGGCAGCGTTGACTGCAAGCATGAGATCATCGGTTGCGACGTACGTGGATGAGCCTTGGAAGCGCATGACGGGAACCTTGCCTATTGGAAAAAAGGAATCGCATTATAGCCGGCTTGGGCCAGACTTCGGAAATTGGAAAATAGGCACCCTTTCGATCGCCCCCCAAGGGGTAATGATGGGGGGACATTCCTGATACGCGGAAGGGTTGCAATCTATCGGCTTTTTCATGTTGCAGTCTTTCGATCAAGCGGAGTCTCGCGTGTGGTAGCGATCCATAAATGACTTTTTTGAAGCTCTTTGACCGTGGTGGGTCACGTCGGCTAGAATTGCCCCGGTTTAGAAAGTCTGCAAGTCTTCTTCCATACAAGTTTTGATCAGAGACCTCATGATGAGAATATCGCTGGGAACGATTGTTGCGGCACTGGCAGCAGGGACATTCGCTGTCGGAGCACATGCGCAATCGGCCGCACCTTCGGCTAACAAGGGCAATATCTCAATGTGCATTGGTTGCCATGGCATTGCCGAATACCACACGGCATTTCCAGAGGTCTATCACGTCCCCAGAATCGCCGGACAATCCCCTCAGTATATTGTGAAGGCGTTGCAGTCCTATCGTTCCGGGGAGCGAAGCCATCCGTCCATGCGTGGAATCGCAAGAACACTTTCAGATCAGGACATAGCCAGCCTTGCGTCTTATTACGGGGGGAGCGGCAAATGAAATCGACTGCGCTGAAATTGCTGTTGTGCAGTGTGATTGCAACCTTTTCCTCGGGGGTTCTTGCCCGCGGTGATGCTGCTGCAGGTCAGGCGAAAGCCAAGCAAGTCTGCGCAGCATGTCATGGGGAAAACGGTGATAAGCCGTTGCAGCCTGAATACCCCATTCTTGCGGGTCAGCACGTCGACTATCTTGCCAAGGCCCTTAAAGACTACAAGTCCGGTGCGCGCAAGAATGCCATCATGGGTGCGATGGCGCAGCCGTTGACCGCCAAGGATATTAGTGATGTGACTGCATGGTTTGCGTCGCAGCCTGGTCCGTTGCAAGTCAAGCGCTGATTCAGCAGGTATGTAAGCGGCTTTGCTGTGTGCCGCACGGCAGTCAGCGTTGCCTCAGGCAATTCAAGTAGGCAGCCCCGTCCGGGGGGCTTGAATCGCGCTGAGCGCGCCAGATCATTTCGCCAAGACATTCGATAGCAGAATGCAGCGCCGCGTGGCGGTCGGTCTTTTTTTCCAGGATGCGCTGAAATGCAGCCCGGACTCCCGGCGGTTGATCAATGGCGAGTTGTTCCTCTATGGCCAGATGCAAGCTGAGATGCAGAAACGGATTCATTTGCCCGGTTTCAGGCGTGAAGTCGCGATGAATTGATTCGACGCGATTCGTCAGTAGTTGATGATATTCTGGATGAAGCAGGATGATTTCGATGACCTGTGTTTCCATTCCAGCCAGCGGCATGCCGGCACAATATTTTTCCCACGTTCCTGACAGAAACTCTCGGACTTGCTCTCGGCTTGGATTGAACATCAGGACCGTTCTTCCAGGAACTTGGTCTTGGAGCGGAATTCGCACAGATCGCGAATCAGGCAATTCGGGCATTGTGGCAAACGCGCCTTGCACACGTAACGACCATGCAGCAGAAGCCAATGGTGCGCATCAAGCAGAAATTGCGGCGGCACGAATTTGAGCAGGCGATTTTCGACTTCTATGACGTTTTTCCCTGGGGCCAGCCCCGTACGATTGGCCACGCGAAAGATATGGGTGTCGACAGCAATGGTCGGCTGGCCGAACGCAGTATTGAGAATGACATTGGCTGTCTTTCGGCCTACGCCGGGAAGTGCCTCAAGCGCCTCCCTGGAATCGGGAACTTCTCCATCGTGTCGTTCGAGCAGGTAACGACAGGTCGAAATGATATGCCTTGCCTTGGAGCGAAACAGACCTATGGTTTTGATATAGGGTATCAGTCCCTCTTCATCCAGTGCCAGGATCGCTGTCGGGGAGTCGGCACGCTCAAATAATGCTCGCGTGGCGAGATTGACGCTCTTGTCAGTGGCCTGTGCGGACAGCATTACTGCCACAAGCAGTTCAAATGGTGAATGGAATACGAGTTCGGTGGTTGGCTTGGTATTGGCCTCCCGCAGTCGTTCAAAAATTTGTAGCCGCTTTTTAGGGTTCATTTTAGGCTGACTTGCGCGGTTGCATCCACGAGAACTGGATCTCAAGTTCCATCGTAAATTTGCGAAGTGGCATCAGCAGCTAGTGACGCTTTTGCCGGGTGGGCGCGTTGTATTTTGGCGCGTTCGATTGCCGCCTGTATCAATCGCATTTTTGGCTTGCTCTGTTGAGTCGGAGACTGCGGTCGTGCGGAAAATTTATCCATGCGTTGCTCCTGTTCAAAGCGCCGCCGCAATTGGTGCCGTTCATGTCGTTGCCTAGCCAGGCTGGCACGGTCACTGTTCCATATGGATTGCTCACCCTCGGCTTTTGTCATTGTTATGCAATCTACCGGACAGGGCGCAACACATAATTCACAGCCGGTGCATTGATCGGTTAGGACCGTATGCATGTGCCTCGCCCCGCCGATGATGGCGTCTACAGGACATGCCTGTATGCACAGGGTGCAGCCAATGCAAAGTGCCTCGTCAATCTGCGCAGTACACAGTGGCTGCTCCGTGCCAAAGTGAGGATTGAGTGGTTTGTAGGCTTTATGCAGAAGCGCCGCAAGTTTTCGAATGCCAGAGTCTCCGCCGGGCGGGCATTGATTCAGGTCAGCAACATCTCTGGCGAGCGCCTCTGCATAAGGCCGGCAGCCGGCGTAGCCGCATTTGGTGCACTGCGACTGCGGGAGAATCGCATCAATGCGGGCGCTTAGATCATGTACGAAATCGTCCATTTCCATGCACCTAATGGCGGTTCACAGCCCGCTCACAATTTCGCCAATAACACCAGGGCCACGATAGACAAGGCCGCAGTAAAGTTGCAGTAGTGTTGCACCGGCGTTCAGTTTGTCGCGTGCGTGCTCGGCACTCATGATGCCTCCCACGCCAATGATGGGCAGTGCTCCATCGAGCGCGCGCGCCAGTTTGTATATGACCAGCGTTGATGCTTCCCTTAGTGGGGCACCTGACAGGCCACCTTGTTCGTCGGCATGTGGAAGTCCCTGCACAAGTTCGCGCGACAGTGTCGTATTTGTTGCAATCACCGCGTCCATTTTTTCGGCGACGGCGATGCGCGCGATCGATTCGATGGTTGCATCGTCAATGTCGGGGGCAATCTTGAGTGCGAGGGCAACTCGTCGCCCATGCTTTTGTGCAAGACGCTCACGCGTCTGATGCATTGCTGCAAGCAACGGGGCCAGTTCCTCCGGGGCCTGCAGATTTCGAAGATTCTGCGTATTGGGCGATGAGATGTTGATGGTGGCAAAGTGCACCAGCGGGTAGATCTTTTCGAGAGAAAGAATGTAGTCGTTGGCGGCAAGTTCCAGCGGTGTGTCCTTGTTCTTGCCAAGATTGACGCCGAGTATGCCCTTGTAATGCGCCTGTCGCAGATTGTCTGCAAACTTTTCTATGCCAACGCTGTTGAATCCGAATCGATTGATGATGGCTTCGGCAGAGGGCAATCGAAATACGCGTGGTCGCGGATTCCCGGGTTGCGGTAGTGGTGTAACGCCACCGATTTCCAGAAATCCGAAACCAAGGGAACCCAGAGCATCTACATAATCCGCATTCTTATCCAAACCCGCGGCAAGTCCGAGCGGATTTGGAAAATCCAGCCCCATTGCGCTTACAGGTTTTGGCGGGGCAGAGCTCGCAATCAATTTGAGCAGGCCGCTTTGCTGAAGCAGACTCAACAGCCGCAGGCTAAGGGTGTGTGCCGACTCGGGGTCGATTTTGAACAGCAGTGGGCGTGCGAGGCGATAAATCATTGCAGCATTGTAACAATTGCAGCGGTCAGCTTTGCGTTTTGCCGTTATTCAAATCCTGCCATTGACCATCGAAAAATCCCTCTACCGGCAAGAATCCGGCTTTGTAGGCCATCTTGGTGCTTTCACCTATCCAATACCCAAGATACAAATAGGGCAAGCCCAGTTTTCGGCACTGATCAATTTGCCAGAGGATATTGTAAGTTCCAAAACTGGCGCCCATGATGTCCGGGTCGAAGAACGTGTATACAGACGAAAGGCCGTCGCTGAGTTGATCGACAATTGAAACCATAACCAATTGTCCCGCATCGCGAAATTCGATCAATCGCGTGTTGACTCTGCTCTGCAGCAGGAAATGCGAATACTGATCCCGACTATCCTGATCCATGCCCCCGCCGGCGTGACGACTGGACTGGTAGCGAAGATATAGCGCGTAGTGCTCAGCCCGGAAGTGCAGGCCGGTCATCGCAGGGGGCAAATGCTGGTGCTTTTGCCATGCCCGCCGCTGGCTGCGTGACGGCGCAAATGTTGCGACCGGTACCCGTACCGGGATGCAGGCCCGGCAATGATCACAATAGGGACGGTACGTAAAGATGCCGGAGCGACGAAATCCCTGTCTAACCAGGTCGCCATAGAGGTCATTCCCGATCAGGTGACTCGGAGTGGCAACCTGGGATCTCGCCATGTGCCCGGGCAGGTAGCTGCACGGGTAGGGGGCTGTCACATAGAACTGCAGTACTGTTTGTGGCAGGTCGTTCAGTTTGGACATGAATGTCTTGAGTGTGTTGGTAAATCAAGAACCGTGGATGCCGATGCCCAGGAGCCCAATGTGCATGGGAAGTCTACCAATTCGCGGAGCAAGTCGGAAAACTGCTTGCGAGGAAAATCCCTTGCCCCCATGGAGGCTAGATGACTGGTGTGCATCTGACAGTCGATGAGGCCAAAGTCAAGGCTGCGCAACTGCTGAGCCAGAGCAACCAGTGCGATTTTTGATGCATCACGCTCGCATGAAAACATGGACTCGCCAAAAAATGCACGTCCGATCGCAATTCCGTAAAGTCCCCCGGCGAGCTCTTCTCCGATCCAGGTCTCTACTGAATGGGCATAGCCCATGCGATGAAGCGTTTCGTAAGCGATACGCATGTCCGGATTGATCCAGGTTCCCGATTGTCCTGGCCGCGGTGCACTACACGCTTCCATGACAGCGGCAAAGCTGCTGTCGAAGCGAATTGAATAGTCGCGGTTTCGAAGTGTTTTGGCCAGTGAGCGCGAGATTTTCAATTCCTCTGGAATGAGCAGCATGCGCGGATCCGGACTCCACCACAAGATCGGGTCGCCGGGCGAATACCAGGGAAAAATCCCTTGCCGATAGGCTGCCAGCAGCCGCTGCGGCATCAAATCGCCCCCGGCGGCGAGCAAGCCATTGGGCGAGGCAAGGGCTGTTTCCACAGGCGGAAACTCGATATTTTGATTGAGCCATGGGACCATGGTGGAGAGATGCCGGTTTCGTGATGAAGTGATACGGACCTTGATTTTACGAAATTAAAACTTGTCTGCGGCCACTGCCTTGAACCCAACTGCAAAAATATGCATAGGCACTAATTTTTGAGTCAGGTTCTGGTACACAAGCAGGTATGCCGCGTTGCATAATAGCGTCCGCAGAGTACGACCGGCACAGACTGGCCTCTGCCCAACAAATAACAGGGGGGGAAATGGAGAACCTTAAGACTGGTGCCGACACGTTGTTTCTGCTGCTCGGTGCAATACTGGTTTTGGCAATGCACTCGGGCTTTGCATTTCTGGAACTGGGCACTGTTCGATCCAAGAACCAAGTCAATGCCCTGGTCAAGATTCTCACGGATTTCTCCGTATCGACATTGGCTTATTTCTTTGTCGGATATCTGGTTGCCTACGGCAGTGGTTTTTTCGGTAATGCCGAAACGCTTTCCCAGCACAATGGCTATGAACTGGTTAAGTTCTTTTTCCTGCTGACTTTTGCTGCCGCAGTACCTGCCATTGTTTCCGGGGGGATCGCTGAACGTGCCAGTTTCTGGCCGCAACTGATTGCTTCCTTTGTCATTGTCGCCCTGATATATCCATTTTTTGAAGGGATTGCATGGAATCAGCAATTTGGTCTGCAGTCCTGGCTCAAGGCCAGTTTCGGCGAGGAGTTCCACGACTTCGCTGGATCAGTTGTTGTGCATGCCGTTGGCGGTTGGATAGGTCTTGCTGCGGTCCTCAAACTCGGAGCGCGTGCAGGCCGCTATGGCAAGGACGGCAAGCCCATGGCCGCACATCCGCCGTCCAGTATTCCCTTTCTGGCACTGGGGGCGTGGGTGCTTGCAGTTGGCTGGTTTGGATTCAACGTCATGTCTGCGCAAACACTGGACAAGGTGAGTGGGCTGGTTGCCATGAATTCATTGATGGCGATGGTAGGCGGAACCTTGGCTGCGCTCATTGTCGGGCGCAATGACCCTGGATTTGTGCATAACGGTCCGCTGGCGGGGCTGGTTGCCGTTTGCGCAGGTTCGGACGTTATGCATCCGATCGGTGCACTCGTGGTTGGTGCTGCTGCGGGCGGTATTTTTGTCTACATGTTCACGGTTACACAAAACCGCTGGCGCATTGATGATGTGCTGGGTGTATGGCCGCTGCACGGGTTATGCGGTGCCTGGGGGGGGATTGCGGCCGGTATATTCGGTACCAAGTCCCTGGGAGGGATGGGCGGCGTTACCTTCATGTCTCAGCTTGTCGGGACCGGACTGGGTATTGCAGTCGGATTCATTGGCGGCACTATCGTCTATGGAGTGCTAAAAATGACAATGGGCATCCGACTCGATCCGGAGCAGGAGTTCAACGGTGCCGATCTTTCAATTCACCGGATTTCCGCGACGCCGGACTCGTAATAATGCATCTCAAGATGAGGGGATGGCTCTTTCAATCCTCCTGCAGCAAAGGCCATTTCAGTCAATCCTGAAATGGCCTCTAAGAGTCTTTTCCTGAAAGCCGACCCTGGTGGGGGGGGCATTGACCTACGTTTTGGCTTGCCGTGGCGGCGGATAAAGATCACCAGTATGTACACGGAACTGACGCTCCTTGCGGTCGGCGAAGTAGTGGCGCAGCGTGGTTGAGATGGTCCGAAATGCCAGTTCTTCCCAGGGGATTTCATCTTCCTTGAAGAGGGCTACTTCCAGGCTTTCCGTACCCGGTCCGAAATCCAGGTCCAACAGCCGGGCGCGGAAGAACAAATGTACCTGGTTGACGTGCGGAACTGAAAGCATGGTGTAAATATCGATCAACTCGATACGTGCGTTGGCCTCTTCGAGCGTTTCGCGCATCGCCGCCTGGCCCGTTGACTCTCCGAGTTCCATGAAGCCTGCCGGTAGTGTCCATTGTCCAAGTCGTGGCTCGATGGCGCGCCGGCACAGCAGAATCTTGTCTTCCCACTCCGGGATGGCGCCAATCACCATCAGCGGATTGCGGTAATGAATGGTGCCGCAATTGTCACAGACATGCCGGGGCTTATCGTCGCCGGCGGGTATGCGAATTACGACTTTGGTGCCGCAGTTGTCACAGAAATTCATATTGATCAAGGTCATTGGATGAGGATTGCGATCCTATGATATCTGAAGTGCCATTAAAACCCGGCGCGAAATAATGGATCTCTGAAAGATTCAATCCGGATTTCGAGTGGCATCAGGTGTAGCCCAATCCGATCACCATTCAGAATGGCGAGGTGATCGCCAAAGCGTTAATCCTCTTTAGAGGGGAGTCGGAATCATGAATACGTGCTGACACATCTCCTGGACGGAGCGTTGTTTTTACTTCGAACGTCAGCGACACGCCTGTCTGACGTCTGTTACCGTGAGCCTGGCATAAGCGTCATGTCACACTGTCTGATCCCGACTAATGGGACGCGCAATTGCAATGAAATTGCCGCTTTTTGTGCCACGAGGATTGCTGGATTGTTCAGAAAAACGCATTGACAACAATAGTTTATTGATTTATTTTGAGGTGGAGTCTGAATTTAACGCGAGGTATTCGCGCTCTGGGTTGCAATGGCCGCAATCGCCCGAATGGCATGGCGTCGGCCTTGTTGGGGGGGGGCCGTTACACGCGTCGCGCGCTTCGTCCCTCCTTGTAGAAGGCCATTCAACTTACTGTCGCAGACCAGACTGGTATCATGAAGATGAAATACAGCCTGTTAATAGCAGTGATAACTATCACCGGCTGTTCGTCTTATTCTCCTTCGTTAATTCGTCAAGATGATCATATTCGTGGCGATGCTGAGCGTCCTTTTGTGGAGGCAGTCCCGCGCCAATCAATGGCAGTCAATGATGCCTTGATGCCACCGCTACGCGTTGAAATACCACGGCCGGCGACTGGACAGGTTGAGCAGCGCTTTGATCTGCTTGCGAACGGGGCTCCGGCGCAGCAGGTTTTCTTCTCCATTGTGTCGGGCACCCGTTTCAGCGCGGTGGTACACCCGGCAGTGTCGGGATTGATCTCAGTCAATCTGAAGGATGTCACAGTCCTGGAGTCGCTGGATGCCATTCGTGAAGTTTATGGGTATGAGTACCGTATTGACGGGACCAGAATCTACATTCAGCCGGCAGCGTTGCAGACCCGCCTGTTTCAGGTGAATTATCTGCTGGGTATCCGCTCGGGGTCGAGCAACGTGGCGGTAAGTGCAGGTTCAGCTGATGGCGCAACAACTCAGGCCCCTGCCATGGCGGCCACAAGTGCGCAGGTAGGTCAGGCTGTAATGGCTGTATCGATGAAGGCGCAGAGTGATTTCTGGGCTGAACTGGGCAGTTCGCTGCGCCAGCTGGTCGGTAAGGCGGATGGTCGTAATGTGATATTGAATCCGCAAAGTGGAGTGGTTGTGATTCGGGCCATGCCCGATGAGTTAAGGGCGGTCGAGGCTTATCTGAAGGCGATGCGCCTTTCGGTCGAACGTCAGGTCATTATCGAAGCCAAGATCGTTGAAGTGACGCTGAACGAAGGCACTCAAGCGGGGGTGAACTGGGCGGCTTTGGGTGCGGCAAATATTGCAGGGGGCGGATCGGGATCGCCGCTGTCGTCGGGCAACGGAACGCCGGGACTGGCGTTTCTGACGAAGGACTTTGCGTCGTTGCTCCATTTTCTGGAATCACAGGGCGCGGTACAGGTTCTGTCCAGTCCGCGGGTCGCGACGATCAACAACCAGAAAACCGTGCTTAAGGTTGGACTTGATCAGAATTATGTGAGCCAGGTCCAGGCCACGCCAGTCGTCAATCCGGCCACAGGTGCTCAGGCCGGAGTCAGCTTTTCTCCCACCCTGTCGCCCTATTTTTCCGGAGTGTCACTGGACATCACCCCGCAGATCAATGAAGACGGCAATATCCTATTGCACATTCATCCCCTGGTGAGCAGAGTGGATAATGGATCTCTGCCATTCAATTTCGGCATTGGGCTTGGCCAGCAAAACCTGACCATCGCGAAAACCACGATCAACGAGGCGGATACGATACTCAGGGTTCAGGACGGGAATATCGTGGCCCTGGGCGGTCTGATGCAGATCAGTCTGGAAGGCGGATTGCCAGTCAATACGCGAATCCAGGACGCCGCGAGTGCGGGCCTGTCTGATGGCAATCGGGCCCGATCTGCGCTGAAGAAGGAACTGGTCATTCTCATCAAGCCCACCGTGCTGCAAAGCGACCGCAATTGGGAACAAAACCTCCTGGACGGGCTTGGCCGATTTCAAGGGTATGGCGGGCCCGCCGGGTTTGAGCAGGCCAAGTGATTTATCTTCAACATTTCGGATTGCGCGAGCCCCCATTCGGGATCACTCCTGATACCAGCTTTTTCTACGCTTATACGAGTGCTCAGGAAGCCTTGAACACGGTTCTGGTTGCGGTTGCCAATGGTGAGGGTTTCATCAAGATAATAGGTGAAGTGGGAACCGGCAAGACCCTGCTTTGCCGCAAGCTTTTGGGTACCCTGGATGACAATTGGGTGAGTGCCTATATCCCCAATCCCGATCTGGAGCCACGTACGCTGCTGTTTGCGCTGGCCGATGAGCTGGGTGTGAAGATCGAGCAAGGCCTGGATCAGCACCATCTGCTCAAGGCGCTCAATCTTGCGCTGCTCAAATTTGCCCGACACAAGAAGCGAGTGCTGGTATGTCTGGATGAAGCGCAGGCCATGCCAATAGAGTCTCTGGAAACGCTGCGCCTGTTGACTAATCTGGAGACGGAAAAGCGAAAGTTGCTTCAGGTCATCCTGTTCGGGCAGCCTGAACTCGATATCAAATTGGCACAAAACTCAATCCGTCAATTGCGCCAGCGCATCACGTTTCAGCACAACCTGGGAATGCTGACGCCCATTGAGACCGAGCACTATCTGGGGCACCGCATGGCCATTGCAGGTTATTCGGGTGATGCTGTATTCAGCAACTGGGCGGTGCGCTCGCTCCACCGGGCCAGCCGCGGTGTGCCACGGCTGATCAACATTCTGGCCAACAAGTCATTGATGCTGGCCTATGGTGCAGGCGTCAGGCGTGTAAGTTGGGAGCATGTCCGTGCAGCGGTCCGCGACACGCCGGCCGCAACCGGATTGAGGCAGGTGTGGACTTGGCTGGCTCTGGCATGCGTGGCATGCTCCAGCATCGGTTGGTTATTCATCAGGAGACTGTAGCAGCGTGAGCCTGATCAACAAGATGTTGCAGGAATTGGACAGGCGTCATGCCGCTCAAGCAGGTGCGGCAACGGCCGCGCCTGCGTCTGCCCAGATCGCCCGGAATATCCGGTCGGTCAAAGAGCAGCGTTTTGGCTCGGATATGTTTTGGTGGGTTATGGCGGGTGCAATGTTAGTTGCCATTGCCTGGTTGCTTTGGGTAATGTGGCAGTTGACCCCGCATACGGTGGTCAACGAAGGGGTGCTGCGTGCAGCGACCCGGTCTGGCACTTCGGTAAATGAACGGACCGAAATAACGACGGGCGCCTCAATGTCGGGGTCTGAAAATTTGCCAGTGCAATCGCCTGCTGTGGCAGTGCCTGAACCCCGCTCTTCAGGATTGGGAAATCTGCCGCCGATTATGCCGCAACAGACGCGACTCGACATGCTGAGGCTGGCCACCGAAATCACAACGCCAATTACTGCGAGGACTGCGCGCGTTGCGCCACGAGTCGATGGCGCTGACATGGGTAAGGGAGGGCATGATCCAGTCAATACGCGACGCCCATCGACTGCAGCCTCCCCGGCCAGGTCAGGCACAGCCAGTGGGACGCTGAGTACTGCGACGAACCCGGGTAATACGGTGGCCTCGGCGCGCATCGAGCCGTCCCCGACTGCGCGCGCATCCACTCCATCGGCGGCGAGTCCAATCAGCGGTGGGGTCGACAAACGTAATTCTGTGCCTGCGGTTCTAAACGCACGTGAGCATGCCGAAGCCGATTACCGGCGTGCAATGGTGCTGATCAACCAGGGAAGGGTATCCGAGGGGATGGAAGGATTGCGCCAGGCACTCGCCGCGGACGGCAGTTATGAGACGGCCCGGCAGACTCTGGTTGCGCTGCTGGTAGAGCAACGACGCATGGATGACGCGGTTGTGGTTCTGCAGCAGGGGCTGGATCTGAATCCGGCTAACAGCAGTTCAGCAATGTTGTTGGCGCGAATCCTGGTGGAGCGCCAGGATCTCGCGGGTGCGCTTGCATTGATGCAGAAACATGCGTCTGCCGCGTCCGGGAATGCGGACTACCATGCCTTCTCCGGGGCGATTTACCAGCGATTGGGGCGTCACAAAGAGGCCATCGATGCATATCAGTTGGCATTGCGTCTGTCGCCTCATTCTGGAACTTGGTGGGCGGGGTTGGGGATTTCGCAGGAAGCTTCAGGTTTCAGGAAGGATGCGATCGAGGCTTTCCGACGTGCACGTTCCGCCGGGGGCCTCAGCGTGGAACTGCTGAACTACGTGGATCAGCGCTTGCGACAGTTGCAGTAATGCAGCAGCAAGTGCGCAGGGGATGACCAGGCGATTTCTAGCTGACATATTATGATCGTTTTAAACAATAAATATCTTATAATAAACATATGAAAACAGTATTGTTATCATAACATATGCCTTCGCCATTTCCTCCGCAACTCATACAGGCATTACGCAACGCGCGCAGCGTAACAGTACTGACAGGGGCCGGCATTTCCTCCGAAAGTGGTGTGCCCACCTTTCGCGATCCCCAGGCGGGTCTGTGGTCGCGATTTCGTCCCGAGGACCTTGCCAACGCGGCTGCATTTCGGCGAAACCCCCAGTTGGTCTGGGATTGGTATGCATGGCGCCGTAGCCTGGTTGCTGACGTAGCTCCGAATGTGGGGCATCTGGCACTGGCGAAACTTGAAGCACGCGTACCCGAGTTCACGCTGCTAACCCAGAATGTCGATGGCCTGCACAGTCGCGCCGGCAGCCGCAATGTCATTGAATTGCACGGCAGCCTCATGCGTAACCGGTGCCTTGACGAGAATGTTGTTGTCGAACCGGCCGCAGGTGACGAAGGACGCCCGCCGAAATGTCCACGCTGCGGCGGCCTGCTGCGTCCGGACGTGGTGTGGTTTGGTGATCCGCTCGCGCCGGCCGCTTTGACGGCTGCTCAGGAGGCTGCGGTTCGCTGTCAGTTGTTTTTCTCGGTGGGCACTTCTTCAATGGTGAATCCGGCGGCACAACTGCCCATGCTTGCGCTGCAGGGCGGGGCCACGGTTATTGAAATCAATCCTGAGCCGACGCGTATCTCCGATGCCGTCCACCTGAGTGTGCGGGGGGCGGCAGGCGCGGTGTTGTCAGGTCTGGTGATGGTCGCCTGGCCGGATGCTGTGTGACGATCCGCGTAGAAATCATCGAGTTCAAATAACGCAATTGACCGGAGCCGGGTCAGTTGCCCGGCCTGATGGTGGCGGCGGGCACAGGTTTAAACCGGCCATTCCAGTCAACACTGAACCGGCCGCGCGGGACTCCATTGACACGATTTTCTGCGAGCCACTCCATGGATACGGCATGAAGTACGTGGCGCTGCTTTTCCCAGATCATGAAATGTGACGCGCTGTCGACCCGAACGTATGCCTTGTTTTTGGATCCGAGTTGGTCATAAGCCTTTAGCCTGACTTCCGGTTTGTCCAATTCACCGGTAACGATCAGCACCGGTGCCTTGACGCTCGCTGCCATCTCGGGAGTCCAGCCCGAGCGTGTGCGATTGGGGCTGCGCATGACGCCGCCGGGCGGCCCCCAGGACGCGCCAATTGCGTCCCACTGCATGATCTGCTTCCAGATCACATCGCGCACGCCCGGCGCCACCTGACCACGGCGACCGACGTTGGGATCCCAGCGGTCTTGCTCCAGTTCTTTACGCGTCTGGATTTTGGTCGGAGCGCCACGTCCGGGTTGTTCCGGAATGTTCTTTAATCCGGGGTCGGGGGCAGATGGCGCGAACAAAACAATCCGGTCCACCTTGTCCGGGTGGAGCGCGGCATAGCCGCCGGCACGTGGCCCGCCGGCCGACCATCCGATCAAGTGGACTTTCCTGACCTTGTTGATGATCATGAGCTGGTCTATGACCGAGTCCATCTCTGCCCAGTCGCTGTGGATGGTGTGTGAATGCCATGGGTAGTTGGGCGGGCAGGGGGCCTTGAGTTGCCTTGGAACGAGAACACCCTGGCTTTCAGAATCAACGTTGGCCGGATCATCCATCATGGGCCGTGGCGACGAGCCGTAGCCGCTAAGGTCCAGCCCGTAGACGTTAAATCCCGCCAGGGCAAGGTAAGCCATCCAGCTGTAATCCCGGTAATCAAGGTCGAACGCAGGTACGACTGGCACGTTGCCGCCATGCACGAAGAGCAAAACGCGCCCCTTGCCTGGCCCGTTCTTGGCTCGTGCCGTGCTAGCTGAAATTTTCTGGCGCACGTGGATACCGACCAGTTGGCCGGCATTGGCACGCACGGTGGAAATATGCGGTACAAAAAAGTCCCGTGTAATCAACATGTCGTCGTTGCTGTTTTTCATTGCCCCCTCCTTTTTTGGGTATCGCAGGCATGGAAGTCGCACGCCCAGCCTGTTGCATCAGCAGTCACGCACAGGCCCCTCGGTGACGGCAGTATGAATGGTGTGGGAACTTTGGCAATCTCCACGAGTGGCTTTGTAGCGCCGACAAGTCGAGTCGGGTTAAAACTACTCTTTGCCGCGCCACTCAATTCGTACCCGCCGCCCGTCTTCCAGCGGGATCAACAGTGTGCGGGGCTGAGTATTCTCAAAATTTCCCGCCGCAGGTGCAGGCAGGGAAAACCGCGCAAATTCCATGGGCACTCCAAAGGAGAAGGTAATTGCGCGAAGCGAACGTCGGTCTGCTGAAGGAATCAACACGTCGGGGATGCCATCGCCATTGGCATCCATCAGTGCCGCCATCCCCTGGGCACGCGTTCCGGCAATGTGATTGGTTACGCCGCTGATGCGATGACCGGGAACAATGCTGAGGCCATCAAACTTGTACTCGATCAGCATTCCATTCTCGTGTGGCGAGAGCACCACGAGCAGTTCGAGATTGCCGTCTCCGTCAACGTCGGCCACCCCGATCGGGTTCATCCATTGATTGCGATTTCCCATCGGCTCGGACTCTGCCAGCGAGACGAGCTTGCCGTCGCGAATGCCAAGGGAGATCAGGGAAGCGCCGCTTTGTTGTCGGCTTCGCACCAGAATGATTTCATCCAGTCCGTCGCGGTTGATGTCGTACACGCGAGGTAGAAGGTCTTCGAAAACCGAATCCTCTGGCAACACATAACTGAGCACGGAGCCGTCGCGGGTGCGCACTCTCACGGCAGTTGCCTCGACCGTATCTCCCAGAACTCCATGCGGATAGCGCCGTGTCGGCTGGGCCAGCCAGGCCTGCACGATGTCATTCTTACCGCGGCCAACATGCGTATCGGCCAGTGCGTCACCTGGCAGTGAGTTGCCCGGAATCGGTGGCTCTCCTGCCGGTATTACGTGATAGCTGACCTGAGCACATATCGGCGGTGATGCGAGCGTCAACCAAGCGGCCATCAGCAACACGGCATTGCGCGAATGCCTTTCAGGATTCAAAACGGGCGATGTCCATCGCCAGGTGGAATGCTGCTCGGTCAGATCCATGTTTTCATGATAATCGCTTTGCGTCGTTCTGGATTGGTCGAGGGTGGAAAGAACGGAGGTTCGATTGATGCAAATCAAGATATTGGGTCATAAGGGCTTAATCGGCGGTTGTGTCGGGGTGATACGTTGCCGGCGAAGTGCAATGGACAAATTTGTCCAGCCGGGAACTTTGATCGACTACCGGCATGGCAGTTGGAGGAGGGAGGGTGCGTCGCTACGATTTAGCTGCGGTGGAATGAAACGAAAAAGGCATGATTTGCTGTAAGCCTTTGAGTTTCTTGGTGCCCCCGACACGAATCGAACGTGTGACCCCCTTCTTAGGAGGAAGGTGCTCTATCCACTGAGCTACGGGGGCGAATGCCAAATGCGCCGGGAAGGATTATATCCTTCGCAAGCAGGTCGCTCTCGAATCCGTCGCGTTTTTTGTCTTTTGGTGATTGGCGGTATGCGCCGATTCTGCCAGGAAGTTCATGGCACCCTATAGCAAAGCCGTGGCTCGTTTTGAGCAGACACGCCCCGAATTGGACCCCGCAAATCAGCCTTCGATCGGGGCGAGGCAGTTTTACCTGGATGATACGGATTTGCCGGAATATCTTCTTCTATTGCAATGGGTTGTTTGATACGTGTAACAGCTGTATCGGTTACATGAAGGGGGGCAGTTTTGGGCTAAAATAGCAAGCTATGATATTGGGATGTTCAGTATGCTGACTGGAAGCCTTGTTGCGATCGTCACGCCCATGCTTGATGACGGGACTCTTGATCTGGCGCGTTTTCGCGACCTGATCAATTTTCACATTGCCGAAGGCACGGATGGAATTGTTGTCGTTGGGACGACCGGTGAATCGCCGACCGTCAGCTTTGACGAGCACAAGGAACTGATCCGGCGCGCTGTCGAATATGCAGCCGGCCGTATTCCGATCATTGCAGGAACAGGTGCCAATTCCACCGCAGAGGCAATTGAACTGACGGAGTCGGCCAAACGAGCCGGGGCGACTGCATGCCTATCGGTTGTTCCTTACTACAACAAGCCGTCGCAGGAAGGGCTATACCGGCATTTCCGTGCTATCGCCGAAACGGTGGATATCCCCACCATCGTATATAACGTTCCGGGGCGCACGGTTGCTGACATCTCAAATGACACCTTGATGCGATTGGTCGAACTGCCCAATATCGTCGGTCTCAAGGACGCAACAGCGAATATTGAGCGCGGCAGTGATCTGTTGCGTCGTCTCCCGAAAAACTTTGCTGTATATAGCGGAGACGATGCCACTGCGCTTGCGCTGATGTTGCTGGGTGGGCATGGGGTTATTTCTGTCACGGCAAATGTGGCGCCGCGTTTGATGCACGACATGTGTGTCGCTGCGCTCGCCGGTGATGTGCAACGGGCACGGGAGATTAATTTCCAGTTGCTGCCGTTGCACCAGAAACTGTTTGTCGAGGCCAATCCCGTTCCGGTGAAGTGGGCAGTGGCGCAGATGGGCCTGATGGGTGAGGGCATTCGCCTGCCTCTGACGCCATTGGCGCAACAATTTTATGAACCAGTCAGGGATGCCATGCGCGAAGCCAATATAACAATCAAAAGCGGTTCGCGCGGTGTTGAAGGAAAGGCAGTATGAAACCAATCAATTGGCTGTTGCCCGTGTTTGCAGTGCTGTTGCCCGCATGCGGCACAGTGTCGTCCTTGATGGAGGCTGGCAAAACCGATTACAAGTCGGTCGCTAAACAATCACTGCCACCGTTGGAAATTCCCCCCAATCTGAGCCGCCCGACCGGTGATGATCGGTTCAGTGTTCCCAGCAATACAGCCAGTGCCAGTACGACATTCTCATCATATAGCGCTGATCAGGGCGGCCCCCGAACAGGATCGACCGACTTGCTGCCTATAACATCCAAGGCGCGCATCGAAAGGTCTGGCAGTCAGCGCTGGCTGGTGGTTCCGGCATCGCCGGAAAAGGTATGGCCGCTTGTGAAAGAGTTCTGGCAGGAGTCGGGGTTTCTGATCAATCTGGAAATTCCCGAGGCGGGTGTGATGGAGACTGATTGGGCGGAGAACCGTTCCAAGATTCCACAGGATTTAATTCGCAACACACTGGGGCGCCTGCTGGACAACTTGTACTCGACCGGTGAGCGTGACAAATTCAGAACGCGGCTTGAGCGCGGCGCGCAGGCGGATACCACGGAAATTTACATCAGCCATCGCGGCGTTATTGAAGTGGTTGCCGGGTCTGGCGGTGGTGGCGGCGATGACGGTGTTATCAATAACTTTGTCTGGCAGCCTCGTCCGTCGGATCCGGAACTTGAGTCAGAGTTTTTGAGCAAGCTCATGGTTCGCCTTGGCATGGACGAAGGGCGTGCCCGCGAGGTGGTGACCGCGGGTGAGAAGGTTGAACGCGCCAAATTGATCAAGTCAGCAGATGGTGGTGGCGCGCTTGAACTTCCGGAGACGTTTGACCGCGCCTGGCGTCGCGTCGGACTGGCTCTGGATCGGGTTGGCTTTACCGTTGAAGACCGTGACAGGTCCAAGGGCTTTTATTTCGTGCGCTATGTTGATCCCGGCGTCGATGCAGCGAACACCGCAAAGAAGGATGATGGCCTGCTCTCCAAACTTGCGTTCTGGCGCTCTTCGAGCAACGCTGCCGCGAAGAATGAGCAGTATCAGGTGCTGGTAAAAGATGGCAAGGAAACAAGTCAGGTGCAAGTGCTGGCCAAGGATGGCAGTGCCGACCGCAGCGAAATCGGGAGAAGAATTCTGTCCCTGTTGCACGACCAGTTGAAATAACCAGGGTCTGAATCGCTAGATGCGAAGTGCAGGCAGTTCGTCAATAGCACTTCCTATGCGCTCAGTACCGCTCGGAGCGGTACAACTGCCGGGAAATCCGCTGATTGGCGTATGACACGATTCGCATCGCTTGGCAGTGGCAGTCAGGGAAACGGTTTGGTGTTTGAGGTGAACTCAACGCGAGTCCTGCTCGATTGCGGATTCAATCCGCGCGATACGCAGGCCAGGCTTGCACGAATCGGTATTGAGCCCTCCGCGCTGACGGGAATCATTGTCACCCATGAACATTCGGATCATTCGGCAGGGGTATTCCCGTTTGCACTACGGAACGAAGTGCCTGTATGGATAACCCATGGCACCCTATCAGCTCTGCGGGCAGCCAATGCAAACGTGGATAAGGGAGTAACGGTCAATATCGTGGACGGGCACGGTGCCATCGCCATTGGCGATGTGCAAGTGCAGCCCTACACGGTGCCCCATGATGCGCGCGAGCCGGTGCAGTACGTGCTTTCCGATGGCATGCGTCGACTGGGTGTGCTGACCGATACCGGATGCTCGACCCCACACATTGAAGCACATCTGTCGGGGTGTGATGCGCTTGTGCTGGAGACCAATCATGACCGGGATATGCTGATGAATGGCAGCTACCCTGCGTGGTTGAAGGCGCGCGTCGGTGGTCGGTTCGGGCATCTGGACAATGCTGCTTCAGCGCAACTGCTGCAAGCGCTGGATCGCTCCCGTCTTCAGCATGTGATTGCCGCACACTTGTCTCATCAGAACAATACGCCGGATTTGGCGCGCGATGCGTTAGTGGCTGTTCTGGATTGTGAGCCTGCCTGGGTGACGCTGGCAAATCAGGCTGAAGGCTTTTCCTGGAGAGATTTGGTCTAGCAGGAAGTGCTGAGTGCGCTGAAGTCGGGTGTCAGCGCGAGTAGCACCTTCACAGGAAATAAAAAAGCCGGCCTGGATTCAGCCGGCTTTTTGTCCATCTGACAGCGTGGTTACTTGGCTGGCGCGGCCGGTGCTGCGGGAGCAGCTGGTGCCGGTGCGGGAGCAGATGTCGTAGTGGTCGTAGTCGTGGTGGTTGCAGCAGGAGCCTCACCGGCCTTGGTGGCGTCAGCCGGTGCAGCGGCTGGCGCAGCTGCAGCAGCTGCGGGGGCAGGAGCGGGTTTCGGTTCTTCCTTGCCGCATGCTACCAGGGCGAGTGCAGCGACAGTTGCAACGATGATTGCATGTTTCATATTTAATTTTCCAAAAAGTGAGTGTTAGATGATTACTCGCCCAGGCACGCGTGGGACAAAGCCAGTCTGGTCGAATGCGTTGATTTTACCAATTTAGAGGCAATCTGGCCCAGGAAAATGCTGAGTTCATGCGTTAATAGGTCACAACACAGCAAGAATGCCAGAGAAAAAGGGGGGATGTAGCAACCTGCCTTTCACAGTCCGCTGGTATTGGCACATACGCCTGGTTCCGAGCATTCCCAGATTTCATCAAAACGGTCCCGCATGGCCTGACCTTCGTGCGAGTCATTCAGTATGCAAACGCCGCGTCCCTGTGCTGCTACAGGGCGCCGAATGACATGCATGCGGTCTGCCAGCATGAAGCAATCCTGTGTCTTGGTTGCTTCGCCTTCGGTACGGTGAATGGCCATGGATCCGGAAAAAATCCCCAGCAGGCAAATTAGCCTGGGGCAATGGCGTTTGACGTATTCAACATCATGGAGCGCGATATAGGCGCGATTGAGGCGACTTCTGGCAAGAAAGCGTCGCAATGCTTCGATACGAGCCGGGGTGTCGAGCCGTGTCTGGCTGAGATCAGGATCAAATATCCGAATTTCCAGCTGTGCCAGTTCAAGCAATTTATCCGCAGCCTGCAGGTACTCGCTTCTGGTGGTCATCAGGGTTCTTGAAGGAGCTGCGCAATGACCTTGCAGACCTTCCCGGTCGGACGCTTGCGATTCGGTCATACGGTATGCCTCCTGTCGGTAGAACCGGCTATCTGGCTGCTTCAGGTATGCGACATGCCACTGCCAATTTGCAGCCAGCCGCTCACATACCAATCGTGCAGCAACTGGCGCAAGGGCTGGCTGTACCGGCCCGCGGGCAGCTCGCGGTTGTCGGCAAGATGGACAAGGCGCGCTCGGATAGGCCCTTGCAACGATAGCCGTTCGCCATTGATGAAAACTGCATTCTGACTATGCAGCATCAATGTCCGGGAACTGAGCTTTACGCCATGCTTGCCCAGTGCTGCTGCAAATTGCGCAGGCGAAACCCTTCGACGGGGGCGACTGAAAACGATCCGGGGTTTCGGTTCGGAAAGATACTCTCCGAGAAAACGGGCAATATCGCCACGCGTAAAACGAAGTTGCGACAGCATTGCAGCCGTCTTGTCCACCATTGCACCGGGGATGGCTGATGGCCGCGACTGCGCACGCAGATCCGGATCCCGATACAGCCCCGGGAACTTGCACTCTTCACTGATTCGTTCAGAAAATCGAAGCAGAAATTCTGACAAAAGTTCGCCCCGACCCGGGGCGCGAAATCCGATGGAGTAGGTGGTGCAGGTATCGATGGCGACGCCATCATGTGCCCAGCCGGGCGGCAGATAGAGCAAATCGCCAGCCTCCATGGTGTATTCGGCTTCTGGTTCGAAATGCTTCAGGATGCGCAGTGGCGCATCCTTGAGTAACTCGGGATTTCGCACTCGTCCGACTCGCCACAGCCTGCGACCGGACCCTTGCAGCAGGAACACGTCGTAGGAGTCTGTGTGTGGTCCGACGCCCCCTCCCGGCACGGCATAGCTGACCATGACATCGTCCAGCCTGGCGTAGGGAATGAAATTGAAAAGCCGAAGCAGTTTATCCGCACGCTGATTATGCAGATTCAGCCCTTGTACCAGCAAAGTCCAGTTGGCGGCGGGAATCCGCTTGAATGCCGATAGCGCAAATGGGCCATGCTCCAGCGTCCAGCGTCCAGCGTCATGTCGCACCACTCTTGACTCGATATCATCGTCGCTCGCGAGACGAAATAAATCGGCCTGCGGCAGCAAATCCGTGAAACCGGAAATGGCATTGCGCACAACCAGAGGGCGCTTTTGCCAATAGCGTGAAAAAAATTGGGGCGCCGTTCTTGCGCCTAGCAGTTGCATTTTCATTGGGACAGATTATAGTCTGTGGGCGCAGTTTGCATCGAGAGGGTATAACGGGAGCAAATCAGGAGAGGCATGATCCATGCATCAGCATCACGCCATGCTTAAAGTCGGGCAACCGGCGCCGCAATTTTCTCTCCCCGACTCGGACATGGAGCCGGTCAGTCTCGCAAAATTCCGTGGCAAGAAAAATGTCATTTTGTATTTCTATCCACGTGACGGAACGCCGGGATGCACCTTGCAGGCCACCGATTTCTCTGACCATGAGGAAGAGTTTGCGCGTCATGATTGCATGATTGTCGGGATCAGTCCTGATGACTGCCTGAGTCACGCAGAGTTTCGTGATGCGAACGGGGTGTCAATTCAATTGCTATCCGATACGGACCGCAGAATATGTGAAAGATATGGTGTTCTGCGCTTTGACGAGGCCGACGGTGCCAGTGATGGCAATGGAAATATGCGGAGCACGATAACGCGTGCGACATTCATAATCGACAAGAAGGGAACCGTGCAGCACGCGATTTATAATACCAATCCGCGTGGGCATGCTCTGGAAATGCTCAAACTGGTCAAGGAAATGTTTCGCTGAATGAAAATCGCCGCCAATACTGTTGTGTCACTGGATGTACAGCTTTCAGATTTGTGGGGAACGCTCATCGAGCAGTCAGACGAGCCGGTGCAATATCTGCACGGGGGTTACGGCGATATCTTTCCTGCTGTTGAGGCGATGCTCGATGGCAGGAGTGGCCGTGACTTCATCGAAGTCAGACTTGAGCCTGAAGAGGCATTTGGCGATTACAACGAGCAATTGCTCAGGGTGGAGTCTCGCTCCAAGTATCCGGACACCCTTGAAGTCGGCATGCGTTTTGAAGGGGAGGTCGGTACCGCCGATGAGGGAATATTCTTTGCGGTGACCGACATTGCCGATGACAAGGTGGTACTGGAGGGAAATCATCCGCTGGCTGGTCTGGCGCTGAAGTTTGCCTGCACAGTGGTTGAGGTGCGGCCGGCCAGCAGTCAGGAGATTGCCAATGGCAGTGCCGATGATATCGGTTCGCTGGTGTTTCGCGCACTGCCCTGAGGGGAGTCACGCTTCTGAATCGGTCGTCGGTTGCTTCCGCTTGTCCTGGGGCGGTGCCGCAGCTCCCGGCGCAGGTGTTGCCAGTCAGTGGGCCGAATTGCCAACGAATGTATGCACGAATTGACGCCAGCTGAAGTACAGGGGCGCTGGCTAGGATAGCGCGGCATGTCGTCTGGATTTACCCTATTATCGATGCTGCAGACCCTGCGATGCAGTGCCGCGATTGAACGGCACGCATGTCGCCGGTTGTCGTGAACCCAAGAGGAGGGATGGTCTATGTCCGGCATGTTGGGATTCATTTCTTATGGCCTCGGAACCATCGTTGGTTTTGTCGTTATCGCCACACTGTTGGTGTGGTTCATTCAGGACATTACCCAGAAAAAGCACTCCGTACTGCGCAATTACCCGGTTGTAGGGCGGCTGAGGTATTACATGGAGGAACTGGGGGAGTACTTGCGTCAGTACTTCTTCATGAACGACCGTGAGGAGTTGCCCTTCAATCGCGCGACTCGCGGCTGGGTTTATCGACTCGCAAAGGACGAGGCCGGTGTGCTCGGTTTCGGTTCAACCAATAATCAGAACGAGCCTGGCTCAATCTTATTCGTCAATGCGCCTTATCCAGTCCTTGAAGAGGATCGATTGCCGACGCCGCCGCTGGCCATGGGTGACGGCTATTGCAAGAACCCGTTTGTTGCCAAGTCCATTGTCAATATCAGTGGCATGAGTTTCGGTGCGATTTCCGAACCGGCAGTGCGAGCCCTGTCGCGCGGCGCGGCCACCGCTGGATGCTGGATGGACACGGGGGAGGGTGGACTGTCGCCTTTTCATCTGGAAGGGCACTGCGATGTCATCATGCAGATCGGCACCGCCAACTATGGTATTCGTGATGCCGACGGCCATTTCTCCCGGGAGCGGGCGCGGGAAATCGCAGCCTTGCCCCAGGTCAAGGCGTTCGAGATCAAACTCTCGCAAGGCGCCAAGCCTGGCAAGGGTGGCGTATTGCCGGGAGCCAAGGTGACCGAACAGATCGCGAAAATACGCGGCATTCCGGTCAATATCGATTCGATCAGCCCCAATCGCCATCAGGACATCGCGAATGTCGATCAGTTGCTTGACCGGATCGCGCTGATTCGCGAACTGACCGGAAAGCCGGTGGGAGTGAAGACAGCGATCGGCGGTTGGCAATTCATCAATCAGCTGACCGAAGCCGTCAATCGGCGTGGGCATGAATATGCCCCCGACTTTCTGACCATCGACGGCGGAGAGGGTGGGTCCGGCGCGGCGCCACAGGCGCTGATGGATCATATGGGTATGTCCATAGCCGAGGCGCTGCCGCGCGTGGTGGATGCCTTGATTGAGTCCGGGTTGCGCGATCGAATTCGCGTCATTGCATCGGGCAAGCTGATTACTTCAGCACGGGCCGCCTGGGCGTTGTGCGTCGGGGCCGACTACATCAACACGGCACGGGGATTCATGTTCGCGCTGGGCTGCATTCAGGCGTTGCGCTGCCACCAGAATACCTGTCCGACCGGCGTTACCACGCACAACCCGCGGTTGCAGCGCGGCCTCGTCATCGAGGAGAAATTTCTTCGCGTGGCGAATTACGCGATGAACATGAACAAGGAAATCGACATGATTGCGCATTCGTGCGGATGCCGGCATGCGCGTGAACTCAAGCGAGAGCACGTGCGCATTGTGCAAAGCCCTGGCCAAAGCGTGGCGCTCAATATCCTTTATCCTTACCCTGAGCCGAATGCCAAACTGAGGGCCGCATAGCGGCATATCGGATTTAAGCAATACGTTACAGGGGTGAGCAAAGATTGGCTAAAGCACCGGAGGCGAACATGTGGTATCTGAAAGGCCTGTCCGTCATCGTCTTCTTGCTGTCCTCAGGCGCAGCCGTGGGCCAGGGGTCTGCAGATGGCTACCCATCAAGGCCGGTCACGCTGATACTCCCATTTTCGGCCGGCGGCCCCACCGAACTCATCGTTCGCCTGTATGCAACGAGGATGAGTGAACTCACAGGCCAGCCATTCCTTATCGACTACAAGCCCGGCGCCGGCGGCACCCTGGGAGCCGCCTTCGTTGCAAAGGCAAAGCCCGACGGCTATACGCTGCTTGGCAGCGGCGCGAGTTTTACCGCAGGCCCGGCGCTGTACAAGGATCTGCCATTCGACACGGTCAAGGACTTCGCACCGATATTCTTGATGAGCCAGTCGCCTTTCGTGCTTGTGTCGAGCGCGGGATTTCCGGCGAAGACCTTTGCAGAATATCTGGCCTTCGCAAAAACCAACCCCGGGAAAATCAATCTTGGCACTTCCGGTGCCAGCAGCACCCAGCATCTGCTGGGCGCATGGTTGCACAGCGCAACCAACACCAAAGTGACCTTTGTTCACTACAAAGGCGCAGGGCCACAGGTGATCGAACTATTGGCCGGACGTCTGGATGTGGGGTTGTTTCCGGCATTGCTGATTGCGCAGCACGTCAAGACGGGTAAATTGCGCGCGCTGGCCATGACCGATGTCAATCACTCCAAGTTGCTGCCCGACATTCCCTCGATTGCGGATCAGGGGATTCCAGAGTTCCATTACACACTTTGGACGGGAGCCCTTGGTCCGGCGGCAACTCCGGCGGCAATTGTGATCAAACTTGGAGATGCATTCCTGCGCGCATCCAGATCGGCGGATATTGCCGCGACACTGGAAGCGCAAGATGCAGTTCCTTCCGGCGGCGGTAATTCCGCCGCGCAACTGGCGAAGATCGTTGTCACTGAAACCGCACTTTGGCGCAGGTTGGTCCGGGAGAACGACATCAAGGCGGAAAGCGACTGAAACTCAGACGGCTTTGTCTGCCAGTCCCGCATTGCGCGCATCCACCAGAAACTCCGCTGCCTTGAGTGCAACCCCCCCGGTGTCCATGATCGGAACGCCGTAGAACTCCCTCACACCGGCTGCGATGAACAAGTCGTTCAGGACATTGAAACTGGGGATGAGCACTTTGGCCCCGTCGCGAACTGCGCGTAATGATGCCGCCTGTAGCGAGTTGATTACCGGCGATGGGTCTTTGAACGCCGTGGCGATTTCGGTGTCCCGGAAATTGGCGTAGTCGCCCGCAGCGAACATGTCCTTGTAACCATGCACGCGGATCTGTTCCAGGCGCCGAAAGTACACGTCTTGACTGTGCCCGATCAGGCCAAAACGCTGGTACTGCCAGACCGCAAAATTCCAGGCCACGGCTTCGGCGTAGACCACGGCTATTTTCAATGCATCGCGCAATTCTTCATGGCCGGCGGTGCCCATGCCAGCCATGACAAACGCGTCATAGCCTTCTTCCTGTGCCCTGAGGCCGAGTTCGAGCACCTGGCGCACATTGACATGGCGGCGGAAGGCCGACCCTTCCAGATTGCTCTCCTGCTTCTCAACGCCCTCGACTCTGACCTCGGTGTCCGGGCGTTTGATCCGGTTGACATGTTCTTCGATGGCGCGGGTGTAGTTGTCCCAGATCTTGTCTGAGCGCAATGCGATATTGCTCTGAAACCAGATACGCATGATGGCCTTTGCTTATGTTGGAATGCAATCGGTGGGCAATGATGGATGGCTGAAACATAACATGAAATGCAGTCAGGCCCGCCTGATCGGGTGAGCCTCGATTGGCGGGAGCGAATAGAATGTTCTCGAACGGTTGGCAGCGCGCTCCCAACCAGGCGACCGATTCAATACGTGACCGATTCAATTTCAATGAGTCCGAAAATGCCGCGCTTGCCCCTCTCAAACGACATTGCCGTGAGCACCAGTCCCACGGGCAGTATCAATTGCCAATCGGCGGCGTGAGTCTGGCTGCAGACGCGACCGACCGATGAAAGCACCGGCTGACGATCATCAAATAGCCGCGGCCCTGGCGCGGAACGATCGTTATGTGCGCGAATTTGTCGAGGGCTTCAATCTGTGTCCCTATGCGCGGCGCTGTCGCGAAACGGGCAAGCTGCACAGGCAGGTGCTTCTAGATCCGGGTGGTCCACCCGATTCGCCTGAGTTCGAATCGGTCGTTCACTCCCTGTCGATCGCGATAGAAAAACTGGAACAACTGCCGCCCGATGCGGTCGAGGTCGGACTCATTTTGCTCCCCGCGCTGCATCATGCACTCTCGCAAGGAATGGAGGGAGCGCGCGGGTTCGAGCAGATGGTGCGTACGGTACGCGAGCGCATGCAGGCACGCCACGCGCGCGGCGATACGCCGTTTTATTGCGTCGCTTTCCATCCCGGCTTCGCGGCAGACCTTGCCGACGAGCATCGCGCCGTGCGCTTTATTCGCAGATCTCCAGACCCGACCGTACAACTGGTGCGCGCCAGTGTGCTGCGTGCGGTTCGCGGGAACGATCCCGGCGGTGCGCACTATATTGATATCTCGAAGATGACGACTGCCGAATTGATGGCGGTCAGTTCACCGCTGTCGGTGTCAGATCGAATCGGCCGCGCCAATCGGCGCACTTTGTTGGATGCCGGGCCGGAGAGCTTGAGTGGTTTGCTAGCTGAGATCCATGGTTGGCACAGCGCACCGAAAGGATAAGGTTCGTGGATCGATGCTGCACTGACTGATACGGAAATGTGGCTCAGAGAATACGTTTGAGCCTGTCCTTGATCAGTGCATCCTTCAGCGCAGTGCGCTGCACTTTGTTGGTCGCTGTCATGGGGAATTCAGTTGCGGAGAAAATTGCCCTTGGCATCTTGTATCCGGCGAGTCGTCCGCGCAGTCGCCCGAGGATCTCATTCCAGTCGTGGGCCTCGGCGCCGATGATCACGGCCGCAGGCACCTCTTCCAGTCTTGCATCGGGTATTCCCAGCACGCACACCTGCTGAATGCCGGTGAGGTCGCGTATGGCCTGCTCGACTTCGTCCGGCGCCAGATTTTCGCCGCCGACCCGGATGATCTCCTTCAGGCGGGCGAGGTAAATCAGTTCACCGTCTTCGCTGAGTTTCCCGAGATCGCCTGAGCGCAGCCAGCCATCGGATGTGAATGCCTGGGCATTGGCATCCGGTCGATTGAAGTAGCCGGGTGTGATGGTGGCGCCTTTCATCTGCACTTCGCCTGCGCTGCCGGCCGGGAGCACTGCTCCGGTGGCTGGATCGCCGAGGCGGATGTAGTTCCCGGCCTGCGGTCGGCCGTTGCCGGAAGTGCGCTTCTCCAATGCGTCATCGGCAAACCACATGGTGTACTGCCCGGCGGTTTCGGTCATGCCGTAGATGTTGGATATGCCCTTGATGCCCAGTTCGTCATGCAGTTGCATCAGATAGGTCTGCGTTCCCAGGGCGTGCGCCACGCGCAGCGATGTGAGTTTGGGGCGCGCCCGGTCAGCGCCCAGCGCGATCACGTCGCGCAGTAAACAGGCATGCGACACGGAACAGCCGTGCCGTTCGACTTCGTCCAGGTAACGTACCGGGTCCCACACCGACATCGAATTGAGCGTGCAGCCGGCGCTCAGGCACACCGTGATTGCATGCATGGTGCCGCTGCAATGGAAGAAAGGTCCGGCGCTGATGAAATTGCTGGCCGGCGTGAGGCCCTGGCAACGGGCGACATAGGCGGCCGTCAGGAGATAAGCACGATTGGTCAGCATCACCCCCTTGGGTATTGCGGTGGTACCCGATGTGTACTGGATGCAGAGCAGATCATCGACAGGAATCGCCACAGCGCTATCGCTGGCTGATCCTTTGCCAGGGGCGCCATACAGGCGCCAGTCCGTAGCCGGCAGGTCGTCGGATACGGCGTAGACAAGGACATCCTTGTCTTCAGGCGAAAGCATTGCCAGGGCTTCATCCACATAATCGCGGCCGCGATAATGCGGCGTGGTGATCAGCGCACGCACCTGTGCATCACGAAGAATGACGGACAGTTCCGCAGGTGTGAGCCGCGTGTTGATCGGTACTGACACTGCACCCAGCGAATTCAGCGCGAGGAAGCTCGCGACCCATGAAAATGAATTCTGCAACCAGATGGCGACCCGATCGCCCGCCTTGATGTGCCTGCCCAGAACGCGCGTTGCTTCGGCCACGCGCTGTCCCAGTTCGCCATAGGTGATCGCATTCCCGTCGATGCGCAGGGCGGGCTTGCTGCCGAAGTGCCTTACATCGTGGTGCAGCAGATCAACGAGTCTTGCCCTCCCTTCGGATCCGGCGCTATCAGTCATCGGCGGGCAGGCGGATGTCCTGGTATTCCGGCTTCTTCACAAAGGGGTACGGAACCGCAGGACCACCACGCAGAGGCACGACGCCGATGGCGAAACCGGCAGTTGAGACTTCGTCCTTCTGGTTGAGCAGCAGAATACGCAGCGTGACGAATCCCAGGCCAGCGACGACTTGCCGGTCCGTGACTTCGGCAGTGGCACGGAGCGAATCCCCGGCGATGTCCATTTTCTTGTAGCGGAACTTCATCTTCCACAACCAGCCGCCGGCGCCGAGGCCATCCTTGACCAATTGAACCAGCACATGCTGCTTCCAGGATCCGTTGATCAACACGTCGGGCAGCTTGTCGTGCTCGGTGGCAAAACGGTAGTCGTAGTGGATGCGGTGCCAGTTCTCGACCGCGGCCGACCAGCGCATGATGTGCGAAGTGCTGATGCGGCCCTTGTCGACGGGGGCCAGGCGGAAACCGGTCTCAAGATCTTCGTAACAAATCGTCGCCATGGTCTTATCTCCAGATCAGGGTTTGCACATTGACCAGCAGCAGATCCCCGGCCTGGGTCCGGTACTCGGTTTCAATGGTGACCAGCAACATGGAGCCACTCTTGCCGTGCTTGAGCTGGACATTCGCGTATTTCGGTGTGGCGATGCAGATCTCGCCAACGGCCAGGCAGCGATAGAACTCGATTTCGTTGCCGCCGTTGAGCAATCGTTTGAACGCAGACTCAATCTTCGGCAGCGACGAATAAGCGCCATCGCTGGAGTCGGTCCCGTCGGCATCCGGATCCGCTTGCACCGTGTTCAGGCGGTCGGCGCTGCCGGCGGGCGAACGGAATGCGTGCACTGGATACAACGGCGTGGCGACGATGCCGCCATAACGCGAGCCTTTGGCGTAGGCCTCATCGAAATAGAGACGGTCCTGGTCCATGATGGCCTGCACGAAGCGGCGCAGCGAATCGCGTTCGAGGGGCATATGCGCCACCTTGGGTGTGCCCGTCATCCCGATGTATTTGGCGAAGTCCTCGGCTTTGGGTTCTGCAGCTTGCATTAACGGCTCTCCTTGAAAATCAGACCGCGCTGCCCGAAGGCACAATGCCGGCTTCTTTCGCCTTGCGGCGGTAGGCATTCAGATTGCCGCCGCGCATCACCTTGCCCGGAAGCGGGTGACCGACGATTTTTTCGGCTTCGCGTGCCACTTCAATCAGGCGTTCCAGATCCACGCCGGTTTCGATGCCGAGTTCGCCGCACAGGTGCACCAGATCCTCGCTGGGAATGTTGCCGGGGGCATCCTTGAATCCGGCATAGGGACATCCGCCCAGGCCGGCCACTGCGGCGTCAAAATCGTCCACGCCCATCTCCAGCGCCGCCATGACATTGGCAAGCCCGAGGCCGCGCGTGTCGTGCATATGGAGGTTGATTTTCTGTTCGGGCCATTTGTCCTGTACCAGGCCGACCAGGCGGCGCACCGAATCGGGGTTGGCCCAGCCCATGGTATCGGCAAGCTGGATGAGGTCGATGTTGGCTCCACCATCCTTCGCAATCTGCATCATCTGGTCGATCAGGCGGACCACGTGATGGGGATCGACATTGCCTTCATAGTTGCAGCCGAAGGCGGCCATGACGCCGATCTGGTTGATGGGGACATTGAGCGACTGCAATGCTTCGATACGGCGCTCGGTTTCGGCCAGCGACTCCTCGATGGTGCGATTGGTGTTCTTTTTGGAGAAGGTTTCGCTGGCGGTGATGCTCAGGTTGCCGGCGACATCCAGCTTGCCGGTGGCCACGGCGCGCGCCATGCCTTCCTTGTTTAGGTAGATGCAGGTGTAGAGCGTGCCCGGACGGCGCTTGAATCCGGCCACGACCTGCTCGGCGTCGGCCATCTGTGGAACCCATTTCGGGCTTACAAAGGAAGTGGTTTCGATCTCGGGGAAATTGCACTCTGACAGCATGTCGATGAGGCGGATTTTTTCCGAGGTCGGAATGGGTGTTTTTTCAATCTGCATTCCTTCGCGGGGGCCGAGTTCGTGGACTGCGATCTTCCTGGGATATGCCATGGCCTTCTCCTGTTGCTGGGATAGATGATTCAAATAGGTGTGGCGCAGACAGACACCGCCGTATAGGGCAATGGCGCGCCGGCACGCAGCCAGGCGCGCATCGTACCGCTTACTCGACGGGAATCTTCGCCGTACGGATGGCCTTGCCCCAGTATTCGTATTCGGAGTCAAGGTAAGCCTTGAATTCCTGCGGGGAATTGGTCACGACTTCAAATCCATTCTTGACCAGTGCCGCGCGAGTTTGAGGTTCTTCTGCAGTTGCGCTGATCTCGCGATTGAGCACGGCGACAATGTCGGCCGGGATATTCGCCGGCCCGAGAAAACCCTGCCAGGACGCGCCATTCGCCGGTATTCCCTGTTCCGAAAAAGTGGAAACATCCGGTGCTGAGGTAATGCGCTTCGCGGTGGTGACGCCGATCATGCGCACCCGGCCGTCCTTGTGGTTACCCTCAACCAGCGACAACGGGATCATCATCATGTCGATCTGGCCGCTCATCACGCCGGTGAGCGCCTGGGCCGAGCCCTGATAGGGAACGTGCAGCATGTCGATTTTGTTCTCGGTCTTGAGCATTTCCAGCCGTACATGCGCCGAAGTGCCCACTCCCCACGAACCATAGGTCAACTTGCCCGGGTTGGCGCGCGCGTGCTGCACCAGCTGCGCCAGATGGGTCGCAGGAAAGGCCGGGTTGACGATGAATGCGCTGGGCAGGTTGCCGATCATGGCAATCGATGAGAAGTCCTTGCGCACGTCATAGCGGATGTTCTTGGACAAATGCGGCTGGATGATATGGCTGACGGCGGTGAATGTGATGGTGTAACCATCGGGTGCGGCCTTGGCCGTGAGTTCAGTGCCGATGGCGCCACCTGCACCGGGTTTGTTTTCCACAATGACTGGTTGTTTGAGGCGCTCGCCCATCCGTTGTGCCATCAGGCGGGCGATCACGTCGGTCAGTCCACCGGGCGGGAAGGACACGATCACCTTGACGGGCTTTACCGGGAAGTCGAGCGCTCTTGCCGGTGAACTCATCGTCAAAATCGTCATCGTCAAAATCGCCATCGTCAAAAGCGTCGACGTCAACATCGCAGTGGAGAAAACCGCCGCCAAGACTGCGTCCCGGTTTGGGTTCATCGTGGGTATCCTTTCTTGTGCATGGCTCGCGTTGGACGCCATGAGCCTGGAAATCAGGCTGTGAAAAATTACAAGCAAATCAGGTATCTGCATTTATTCTCGGAGGAATTAATCATACGTTGAGGCGGGCTCTGACGTCAATCCGAGGGCATCTGCGCAGGACAGAAACGGAATCGATTCTCACTTACGTTTTGAGCGATTCTCAGGTACCGTGCACGCCTTGGCCGATGTCGTCTAATCCGGCAGTCAAATCAATGCGGAGGGGAAAGGCAATGCAAAAAGGGAATTGGGCGATGCTGACATTGGTAATGTCAGTCAGTTTGAGCGTCGGGGCGCAGGAGTTTCCGCAGCGGCCGGTCAAGTTTGTCGTTGGATTTGCGCCCGGTGGTGGAGCGGATAACGCGGCGCGGCAGATGGCACAGAAAATGAGTGAAGCGTGGGCGCAACCCGTCGTGATCGACAATCGGGCTGGTGCCGGCGGCAATCTGGCGGCTGAAATGGTGGCCAAGTCTGCGCCGGATGGTTACACCATGCTGGTCAGCAGTCCGGGTCCCATCGTCACCAGTCCGTTTCTGTACGAGAAGCTGTCCTATGATCCGTTGAAGGAATTGGCGCCCATCACGCTGATCGGCTCGGGTGCCAATGTCATGGTTGTCAATCCGTCTGCGCCGGCAAACAATGCGCGTGAATTTGTTGCCTGGGCCCGTTCCAAATCGGGCAGTCTGAATTACGCGACCTCGGGTATAGGGTCGACGCCGCATCTGGCGGCGGAGTTGTTCAAATCAGCGACCAAGATCGACATGGTGCATGTTCCCTACAAGAGCGCGGCACCGGCGTTGCTGGACGTGATCGCCGGCCGTGCCGACGTGATGGTTGTGTCCATGCCGACGGTTGTCGGGCAGGTCAAGGCCGGCAAGGTGCGCGCGTTGCTGGTGGCTGCCTCAAAGCGCTCAGCGTTGATGCCGGATGTGCCAACGTCGGCAGAGTCCGGTGTGCCGGGATTTGAAGTGGTCACGTGGTGGGGATTCTTTGCGCCGGCAGGGGTGTCCGCCGCAATCATCAACCGGGCCAATCAACTTGCCGTGAAAGCGCTTCACAGCAATGAGATGAAGGAAAGTCTTGGCAAGGAAGGCGCGGATGCCGTTGGCAATTCTCCTGCCGAATTTGCGGGCTTCATCCAGCAGGAGTCGGCCAAGTGGGCGAAAGTCATCAAGAGTTCCAATATCAAGGCCGAATAAGCGCCGTCAATCTGGAATGGCAGAACAGGAAAAATAATGAATCACAAAAAGCCGCTGAACATTGATATACATCAGCATTTTGTTCCCGAAGGGTACTTTGACGCAGTGCGCTCGGATCCGGAACTTTACGGTGCTCGACTCGAAGGCCAGCACTTCCATCTGCGCTCCGGCATGAAGTTCCGCTGGGATCCGCGCCAGCGCGAACCCAAGCTGCGGCTTGCCGACATGGACAAAGGGAAGGTGGATATCGCTGTGCTGTCGATCCTGCCACCGTTTTTCTCTTATGCAGAACCGATCGAAGTTGGCAAACGCATCTGCACGCTGATCAATGACGGGCTGGCCGAGATTACCAGGGACCATGGCGGCCGCCTGGTCGCCATGGGGCATGTGCCGTTGCAGGATGTCGATGCTTCCGTGGCCGAACTCGAGGCAAGGCGTTTCCCGGCGGTGCAGATTGGCTCGAACGTGAACGGACGCAATCTGGATGACCCGGCACTGCTGCCTTTTTTCAAGGCGGCGGAAAGGTTGGGGACGCTGGTGTTCGTGCACCCGACGCCGAATGGCATCATCGGTTCGGACCGCCTGAAGGACTACTATCTGCGTAATTTTATCGGCAACGTCACGGACACGGCAGTGGCGATTGCCAGTGTGATATTTGGCGGCGTGCTCGATGCCTGCCCCGGGCTGAACATCTGCTTTGCGCATGGCGGCGGGTCGGCGCCTTATATCTGGGGGCGCTGGGCGCATGGTCAGACGGTGCGCAAGGAGGCCAACGTCAAGACCACCACGCCGGTATCCACGTTGAACAGGCGCATCTACGTTGATACCCTGACGCACAGTCCGTCCTCGCTGCGCTTTCTGGTCAATGAGGCAGCCCCCGCGCATGTCATGCTGGGCTCGGACTACCCGGCGGACATGGGTGATGATAATCAGGTGGCTGCTATCGAGAAGATGGGGCTGGGCGAGGAAGTTACGCGAGGCATTCTGGGTGGGACGGCGGCAAAATTGCTGAGACTGGATGTGTAAGGCCATGCCAGCGGCGCCAGTCGAGGAAAGCAAGTAATAGATCAATTAACATTGTTATCAATATAAGTAATACATTATTATCCATTAAGTATTAATCGATATTTTGTAATCAAATACAGGTACATCTTTCCATGCCTGGAAATTCTCAACAAGTTTTCGAACCAGGTTCATTACGAGTGCGATTGCACTGATTCATGCGTATCGTTAGACTAAGTCTGCGAAGAAATACCGTCCGAAAAATTTCTTTATAGGGAGAGTAAAGAATGAATCCGTTAGCTATTTTTCTGTCAGCGGTACTGGCTGTATTTTTCCTGGGTCTTTCTGCTTCTCCGCAGGCACAGACTTTGAATTGCAATAGCTCTTATGGTGTTTCCGCATCCGCGCCCGGTTCGGCAGGGCAGGCGTGCTTCGACAAAGCGCAGCAGTTTATCGATGCGTTCAACACGGGTGGGCTGAAAGGCCTGGCGCCCACATACACGGGAAATCAGCCGATCTCAGTCGTTGGGCGCTTCAACGATGTTGATATCACCAGCGGCTATGCGGTCTTGAATAGTCCGATCCTGACGTTTTCAATTCCGCAGCTGGGAGTCAACCAGAGTTTCACAGGTTCGGGTGCAGGGATTAGTGCGCAGCGGGATGACGCAGCCCGGCAACTTGGGGACTATCTGAAGAAGAACGGCATACTTGACCAGATCTGGCGTTACCAGGCGCAGAACTCGGCATCGAGCCCGATCTCCGGGGTGGGGGGCTGATTCCAAGTACGGTTGCCTCCGATTTCGACGCGAACTTCAATCAGACCGGATCACAGATTGCGGCGCAACCGGGTGGTGTGAATAACAATGCGGTTGGCATTGGACTGAACTACAGTTCTTTCAGTGTTTCAAACCGCCCCAATATATCGAGCTTCACCCTGCCGCTGTCGTATTCAATCAAGAATGACATCGACCCACGCCGGCAGCTCAATATCAGCATGCCCATCACCGTGGTGTCAGTGGGCGACGCAAAAACCTATCACGGCGGCCTCGGCGCTGCCTACCGCATTCCCATGAGTGACCGCTGGACCATTACGCCCGGGGCGCGTTACTCCGCCACGGTGTCGAAGGACCAGGCGTCAATAGCCGGGCTGTTTTCCGGCTCAGTGGCGAGCACTTATGTATTCGAGCAGGACGCATTTGACATCACTGTCGGCAACATGATCGGCTACTACGCCACGCAGAAATTTACGGCAGGCGATTACAGCTTCAATCCTGGCATCAAGAACACGGTTCTGCGAAATGGCGTCATGCTTACCCAGCCGGTCATGGCCCTCGGACAGGCGATGTCTGTCGAGTATTCGATTATTGATACACGATATCTGGGCACGGACGTGTTCATGGATAACACGCAGGAAGTCGGTGTCACCCTGGGGACTTCGAAGCGGGCCACGTCTGCACGAAGCTATCTGCGTGCAGGCATGAGCTATACACACGGACCCAGCATCAGCGGCTTCACGCTGAAACTGGGGTACTGGTTCTAGCAGCCTGTCGGGCTTGGGTTGAATTTAAGAGTCATATGGGCTATGGAAATCGAATGGGACAGAGAAATTGGGGAATTGGGTAGTCGTGCGCGCACGAGATGGTGCCAGCGCAGGCCACCCTGATCGCTTATCCGGCCAATACCG
>CANKAJ010000005.1 GCA_947479645.1 Betaproteobacteria bacterium
ATGCCGGACTTCAATATCCAGCCCGGGGAACATGGCATTGCCATGAAGCTGATTCCCGAAATCAAGGACGATCGCGGCCTGGCCGGTTATTCATTGGTGATGAAACCCAATGCCAAGGGCTTCGCTCCCGATCCTTCCAAGGGTGACGGGCAGTACATCGTCGTGTTGAAGGGCGGCCTGGTGCATGAGGGCAAACTGCGCAATGGCCTGACCGTCGTGTGGGTGGCCAAGAACGAAGGAGCGTTTGAGTTGGTGGCGGGGCCCGAAGGTATGGAAGCCATCGTCCTGAATTTTCCCGTGCCAGGTGTTGCGCCGATTCCCGGCCGATCTGATTTGAATGCGGCTGCCGACTACAAGACCTGGCAATGCATTTTGTGCGCGTTTGTCTATGACGAGGCGCTGGGCATGCCCGATGAAGGCATTGTGCCGGGAACTCGCTGGGAGGATGTGCCGGAGACGTTTGGCTGCCCGGATTGTTCGGCGACCAAGGTCGACTTCGAGATGATCGAGTTCTAGTCGGCACACGATATCCCGCCGCGGACGATGATGGCCAGGACGCTCAGCCATGCATCGTTGCAGCAGGATAGGTTCTTTCCGGCCGATTTCTCATCGCACAGCTGATCAAGGTAACTGCTATCAAGTGGGGTAGGCCAGCTGTGTTTGGCGAATGACAATGGGGATTTTCAGTGCTGAATTGGAAGGGAAGTCGTGGCGACCGAAAAATTTGAATTTTGGCGCATCTACAGCACTGCCGATGGCTCCAGCAGCATGGAGAGAGTCCACCTGACGCTGGATGAGTACACCACAGGCTGGATATCCAAGCGCCTGTCGGGCGATGGCGCGGTGCTGCGCCGGGCGCCGCCCGACCGACAGGTCAAGTGGCATACCGCGCCGCGCCGCCAGTTGGGCATCACCATCCAGGGCGAAGGCGAAATCGAAACGGGCGATGGCCAGAGGCTGGTGGTGAAGCCCGGTGTCGTTACGCTGCTCGAAGACCTGACCGGCAAGGGGCATCTCACCCGTGGCCGTGGAACCGAAGACCGCCTGGTGGTCTTTGTGGCCGTCAATGATGACGTCAAATTCGTCTGATGGGCTGAAGCATTGTTCGCGGATAGTCGAATGGATACCGAGCACAAGGCAAATGTGTGGGCGGCTCCGCCGGCTGGCAACAGGAGGCATGCGATGAGTTTTGTTTCACGGCTGTCTTTGCTGGCTGTCGTCCCGGCCATCGTTGTTTCAGGCTCTGCCTGTGCTCAGGCGGCCATCGATGCGTGGCCATCCAGGCCCGTCACCATCGTGATTCCCTATTCACCAGGGTCCGCTACTGAGTCGGAAGTGCGCATCTACGCGCAGAAGATGACGGAAATTCTGGGGCAGCCGTTCCAGGTCGATTTCAAACCCGGTGGCGGATCCACCATAGGCACCGCCTATGTTGCAAAGGCTGCTCCGGATGGCTACACCTTGTTGCAGGTTTCGTCCGCGTTCATCGTGGCCTCTTTGCTGTACAAGAACCTGCCCTACGATGCGACAAGGGATTTTGCGCCGATATCGCTGATGAGCAAGAAGCCCAATGTGCTGCTGGTCAGTCCGTCATTTCACGCAAAATCCCTGTCGGACTATATTGCCTTCGCCAGGGCCTTCCCCGGGAAAATCAATTTCGCGACCTCGGGGGCGGGCGGTCCCCAGCATCTGGTTGGCGCGATGTTGCATAGCGCGACAAATACCAGGGTGACTTTCATCCATTACAAGGGCGGCGCGCCCGGTGTGCCGGATCTGCTGGCGGGCCGCGTGGATGTGCTGGTTAATCCGCTCGCAATGTCCCTGTCCTTCATGCAATCGGGAAAAATGCGGGCGCTGGCCATACTCAGTCTTGATCGCACGCCTCTGTCACCCGATACCCCGACCGTGTCGGAGCAGGACTCGAGCCTGTCTGACTTTGAATATTCAGCGGTGATCGGCATTCTGGCGCCCAGGCAGGTGCCGGGCCCGCTCATCAATAAGATCAGCGCCAATTTTGCCAGGGCGGCGAAGTCCTCGGATGTCATCCAGAAGCTCGCCAGTGGCGGCAGCGTCATGCTGGGCACAACGTCGGAGCAGTACCGCCAGCACATCGCCACCGAATTCGAACGCTGGCGCAAAGTGATTCGGGAAAACGATATCAAGCTGGAGGAGTAGCGATGCGTATGCGTGTGATTCGGCAATTCCTCGGGAGGGGATTGGTTGTTGGCGTAATCGCGGCGACCGCATCTCCCAGGTTAGGATTGGCGCAAAGCGCCATTGACGCCTATCCATCCAAACCGGTGACGATTATTTCTCCATTTGGCACAGGCGGGTCGGTCGAAATAGAAATTCGAATGTACCTGCAACACATACTCGAAAGCACCGGCAAGATATTCTTGTTTGACGCCAAGATCGGGGGTGGCGGTACGGTGGGCATGGCGTATGTCGCGAAGGCGGCGCCGGACGGCTACACGGTGGTCGCAGCCAGTTCCAGCATCACGATCGCACCCTCCTTCTATCCCAATCTGGCCTACGACAATGTGCGGGATTTTTCTCCGATATCGCTGCTCAGCAAGAAGGTCTATGTGATGATCGTGAATCCCTCATCACCCTATCGGAATCTGGCGGAGTACCTCGCCTACGCCAAGGCCCATCCGGGTGAATTGAATTTTGGCACCGCCGGACGGGGTGGTGCCACCCATCTTCCGGGAGAGATGTTGCATTACCTGACCAATACCAGGGTGACCTTCGTGCATTACAAGACGCCACCGCAACGATTGCAGGATCTGATGGCCGATCGCGTGCATGCCGCCGTGGGCACCTTCACGCTGGTGAATGGGTTGATCAAGGCCGGAAAATTGCGCGCCATTGCGGTGACGACGCGAGAGCGCGATCCCCTGGCGCCGGATGTGCCCACCATGGAAGAGCAGGGCGTGCCGGGTTATGACATTTCAAGCTGGACTGGATTGATTGCGCCGGCGCGCACGCCACCGGCGATCGTGGGCAAGCTCAACGCCATGTTTGCAGGCGCGGTGCGCAACCCCGACGTTGCCAGGAAACTGGTGGCCGATGGCGCCATCATGGTCGGCAGTTCGCCTGAGCAATTCAGGCAGGTGATCGCAACCGAGACCGAGCGCTGGAGAAAACTGATTACTGCGGCGGGTATAAAACCAGAAGAGTAATGATCGGATTCGTCATTGGAGGAAATAAATGAAGATGCTGGCGAAACAAATGTTATCACTGGTAGTTCCGATGACCTTGATGTCCAGTGCTGTTCTCGCACAAGGCACGGCAGACACCTATCCATCGAAGCCGATCACCATTATTTCGCCATTCGGCAGCGGCGGCTCTGTCGAGATTGAATTCCGTCTGTACATGCAAAGCATCTTCGACAGTACCGGCAAGCGCTTCATCATTGACTCCAAGGTGGGCGGCGGTGGCACAGTTGGAATCGGTTATGTCGCCAAGTCTGCGCCGGACGGCTATACGCTGCTTGGCTGCAGTTCGAGTCTGACGATCGCGCCATCCATTTATTCCAATCTGCCCTATGACAATGGCAGGGATCTCTCGCCGGTCTCGTTGCTCAGCAAGAAAGTCTATGTGCTGGTGGTGAATGCAGCTTCGCCTTTCAGGAATGTTTCCGATTACCTGGGTTATGCCAGGGCGCATCCGGGGGAACTGAATTTCGGAACTGCCGGCCTGGGTGGCGCCACGCACCTGCCGGGCGAGTTACTGCATTACCTGACCAACACCAAGGTGACCTTTGTACATTACAAGACGCCGCCGCAACGGGTGCAGGACCTGATCGCCGGACGTATTCAGGCGGCGATCGGCACCTTTTCGCTGATCATGCCGCAATTGAAAGCAGGAAAGTTGCGAGCCATCGCCGTGACTTCCAGTGATCGTGATCCGGTTGCGCCCGATATCGCGAGCATGGAAGAACAAGGGGTTCCGGGCTACGACTTATCCGAGTGGACCGGTTTGATTGCACCGGCGCGCACGCCGGTTGCGATCATCAATCAACTCAATGCCCTGTTTCTCAACGCAGTCAAAAATCCGGACATTGCAAAGAAACTGGAGTCTGAAGGCAATATCATGGTCGGCAGTACACCGGAGTATTTCAGGCAGCGCATCGCCACCGAGACCGAGCGCTGGCGCAAGGTGATTACTGCGGCGGGCATCAAGCCTGAGCTCTGAGCGTGTACGGCCATTGGAATTCACGCAATGCTCATGCGACAAATCGTGCCGTCGCGCTGCCCAGCCGTGTAAACGCGGCTTCCACAAAATCGCCGGGCTTGACCGGCGTCGTGCCGGTGAATGTCCCTGTCATGAGTACCATGCCGGCCTTGAGGCCAACGCCGATTTCCGCCAGTTGATTGGCGATTGCCGCCACTGCCGTCAGCGGATTTCCCATGATGACCACGCCGGTGGCGGTCGCCATGGGTTCTCCATTGACCCGCATGATGGCGCCTTCCAGTTGCAAATCGATGCCATGGGGCGCGTGTAACGGATTGCCCAGCACGATTCCTCCGGTAAATTTGCTGCTGACGATGCGCGACAGATGGCTGCCTCTGGGGCCGCCTGTGCTCGGTACGATTTCAATCGCCGGGAAGTAGCCTTCGACTGCGCCGATGACATCAGCCATGGTGAGGCGAGGGCCCTGCAGGTCGCGCTTCAGAAGCACGGCGACCTCGGCTTCGACGACCATTTTTGACGCTGTACCGAATGGCACTGGATCCGGCCCGGCAAACAGCCCTGATCGCATCAGCGAACCAACCACATGTTGCCTGGGTTCGTCAGTCTCGGCGCGTATGCCGCTGGCACCGCTGGCGATCTTGTAACCGATGTGGGTATCGCCCTGGGCGACTCTGCGAAGCACCAAGGCAGCGTTGAGTCGATAGGCGTCCGGCGCGGTCAGGTCGGGGGCATGCTTGGCAATATCCACTCCGGTGGGCGTACCGAACAATTCATTTTCGGTCCAGTCGAGCAGTGTCGTCATGTGGGCGTTATCCATGGATTGCCTTTATTTGGGTGGGTTCGGAGCAACGAAACATACGAGGGTAACGAGTATTAATCAAGAACAGGGTGTCTGCCTGGGCGCAATGCAGCGTGCAGGTAGCTGCCGCTAAACCAGAACTGTTGTTCTGGTTTAGCGGGTCAAATGCCCCTGCTCGGAGGGGCTTTTTTATTGGAACGGTCATTCAGTTTGTACCGCAGCAGAATTCCGATATCGACAGTGGCCGCCGGCATGGTTGGCACTATCTGGAGGCAAATTCGGATTTCCCCCCCAGGTAGTACTGAATCAACTTGATCGTCTCACGGGCGAGCCTAGTCGTTGGACGTTGCAATGGCACGGCGATGGTGAGTTGCCGGGTAAGCCGTGGTTGCGAAATGACATTCAGCTGAAGCTTGTTGGCAAAGCGGCTCTCCTGGACGACATGCACGGGCAGTGTCGTGCAGCCGTGACCCTGGCGCACCAGTTCAAGTATGAAATGCGCTCCTTCCATCTGCAGCACAACATTCAGCCTGGCGCCGGCTTCGGTTGCGGCCGCTTCGACCAGCGCGCGCATGGCATGCGGGAAGCTGGGCAGTATCAACGGATATTTGCCCAGGTCGCGAGGCCGGACGATCCGTGATTTGGGCAGTGGCGGGTTGGCTGCCGCCGACACCAGGTAAATTGCCTCGTCTTCGAGGGGAATCACTTCGATCAGTGAAGAGGGGCGCGGGTCGTACAGGATGCCGATGTCGATTCGGCCCGTGAGTATCCATTCATGAATCGACCAGCTCTTCGCCTCAATGATCTCCAGCGAGGCGCGCGGAAATTTTTCGCGAAACGTGGTCACCAGTTTCGCGGTCAGCGCCTTGCCTGCTGATGGCGGGGCACCGATGATGACCTTGCCGATGGGGGATTGCTGACTGTCGTTCAATTCCTGGCGCGCTCTGGCGACCTGTTCCAGGATTCCCTTGGCGTGCGCGAAGAGCAGATTGCCCTCGTGGGTGAGGCCGATGCCGCGGCCATTGCGGTGCAAGAGCGTGTGGCGCAATTCGACTTCCAGCTGGCGCACCTGCTTGCTCAAGGCGGGTTGTGCCACCGACAAGGTTGCGGCGGCCTTTGTAAAGCTTCCCATTTCGGCAACCTGGACAAAGTATTCGAGCTGTTTCAGGTTCATAGTCGTGTTCCAGTCATGCTATTCCAGTCTGGAATAATAGATAGTTACATTATCAGATTCCATTCTAGGTCGTTATCAGTCACTATCGGGCCAGTCAATCGAGTCTGGAGGGATTTCTTCGTGAAGCAGCTAGGAAGCAGTTGTGCAGTCATCGGCATGGGACGGTCCATCTGCAAGCGCGGTGAACCGGAAAAGAAGACGCCATTGCAGCTGATGGTGGAAGCAGCAGGCCTGGCGATGAAGGAGGCCGGGATCAATCGCACCCAGGTCGGGGCATTGTTCACGGGGCGCATGCCGCGCACGTATTGTTCCCTGCAATACAACCAGACTGTCCTCAATGAATTGAAAATCGTACCCACTTTCTGCACTGAGGTGACGGCACACGGAGCAGGCGCACTGGGGACGATCGAACTGGCTATCCTGGCTTTGAACAGCGGCATGATCGACTATGCGCTGTGCGTATGCGGTGAGGCGAGCCCGCTGTGGATCGAGATGGTCGAGGGTAGTGCCAACTGGGAAGCGGATCTTCAGTTCGAAGGTCCCTACGGCGCGACGACGCCATCGCTTTACGCCATGTGCGCACAGCGTTACATGCACGAATACGGTATTACGCCAGCCCAGCTGGCGCGCGTAGCCGTGGAGAATCGCAAGTGGGCGCTGGATCATCCGCATGCCGCCATGCGGCGCCGCGGGCCAATCACGGTTGACGATGTGTTGTCGTCGAAAATGATTGCTTCACCCATGCGCATGCTCGATTGCGCGACGTGGTTTCCTGGTGGCATCGGATCCGCGGCCATCGTGACCCGGGCGGAACTGGCCAAGGGACGCGAGAAGGCGCCGTTCTACGTTGCCGGATTCGGGCAGTGTTCCACGCATGAGTGGATAGGCGAGCGCATGGGATTCTGGGGCGTGGATCCGGTCAAGGATGGGCCCAATCTCGTGCGTACGGGCGCCAGCGTTGCGGCGAAGCAGGCATACACCATGTCTGGCTTGTCTCCCAAGGACGTGGATCTGGTGCAGACATCGGCGCCATTCACATTTGCCAATGTCCTGATGCTGGAAGAACTGGGATTCTGCGGTGTCGGCGAAGGCGGTGCCTTTGTTGAATCGGGCGGCGTCGACTACGACGGCGGTCTGCCCTTTAACACCACGGGGGGGTATTTATCCTTTGGACAGTCCGGGCAGGGCCTGTATCTGCTGAAGGAAGTCGCCGACCAGATTGCCGGCCAGCCGGAAGGACGACCGGTACCGGATGCCAAGATTGGAATGGTACATGGTCACGGCGGGCCGAATGCCTGCCATTCGGTGATGTTGGTCAGTGGTGAGCAACTGCAGTGACAGATCTCATTGCGCAGATAAATTCGAATTCAGCAGGGAGGTAAGTGGTATGGATTGGTCTCAAGGGCAGCCATTGCGTGTCGGGGACATGTTCCTCGGCCTGTATCAACCGTCACCTGAAACCACCGGGTTCTGGGAGGGAGTCAAGCGTCACGAGTTGCTGCTGAAGGTGTGCAACAGTTGCGGCAAGCTGCATCATCCGCGCAGGATACTGTGTTCTGGGTGTGGCGAAAGCGGCCTGGGCTGGACGCGGTCCAGTGGCAAAGGCAAGGTCTATGCGTTCAGTGAGATTCACCGTTCCGCCGGCGTGTTCAGCAAGTCCACCCCTTATGTGGTCGGCATCGCTGAATTGGAAGAGGGCGTTCATCTGTTCAGCCGGTTCATGGCGCGTAACAATGCCGATGTGCAGATTGATCGTCCCGTGGATGTGGATTTCCAGGTGCTCGAGCAGGGCTTTCTGCTGCCCGTGTTCAAGCTGCGGGAGGAATAAGCATGGCGCAAGGATCTTACGGGCCGCTGACCGGCATCACCGTGCTGGATGTGACCCAGTCGCTGGCGGGGCCGTTTGGCGGAATGCTGTTGGGCGATATCGGTGCGGATGTCATCAAGATCGAACTGCCCAAGGGCGGCGATGGCGCAAGGCGCTGGGGCCCGCCGTTTGCCGGCGACAGTGGCCCGACTTTTGTCGGGTTTAATCGCAACAAGCGCAGCGTGGCAATCGACTTGCATACGGTTGAGGGGCAATCCCAGTTCATACAGCTGGTCAAAAAAGCCGACGTGGTGCTGGAGAACTTTCGCCCCGGTACCATGAAGAAATTCGGCGTTGACTATGAAACCCTGCGCAGCCACAACAAGAGCCTGATTTATTGCTCAATCTCGGGCTATGGCCAGAAGGGACCGTTTGCCAATCGCCCGGCCATGGACCTGATGATTCAGGCCATCAGCGGCATGATGTCGATTACCGGCGAACCGGAAGGACGGCCGGTCAAGGCAGCGGCGCCAATGGCAGATCTGTTTGGCGGATATACCGCCGCGTTCAGCATTCTGGCGGCGATTCGGGAGCGCGATCGTACCGGCGAAGGCCGCGTGATTGATGTTGCCATGCTCGATGCCATGATGACGCTGCTGGGCCAGACTGTGGTTGCCTACGCCATCAGCGGCGAGTCGCCGGCACGGCAGGGCAATGCGCATCAATTGATGGCGCCTTATCAGGCTTTCAGGACGGCGACCCGCGATATTGTCATTTCGCTGACCATCCAGAAACGCTGGGAATTGCTGTGCACGATCCCTGAATTCGCGCCGTTGTTTGGCAAGGATATCTACGCCAACCAGGAATTGCGTAATGAACACAGGCTGGTGTTGTGTGCGGAAATGGACAAGATATTCTGCACGCGACCGGCCGAATACTGGCTGGCGGAACTGGAGCGGCTGGGGCTGCCTTCTGCGCCGGTGAATACCATTCCGGAAATCATGGCCGAAGAACATCTGGCACTGCGAAACACCTTTATTGAAGTCGAATATCCGCCTGGCAGCGGAAGGCGGATCAAGACGCCGGGAATGCCCTGGCGCGATGTGGCGGCGGACCGACCGGTACGCAATCCACCGACCATCGGACAGCATACCGAGGAAGTGTTTGCGCAGTTCGGAGTTAAGAAGACTACCGGCACCTAGAAAGTGTCAATCGGATGATCTGTATAGAATAGCCATTGCCATTGCGGCAGCCCCAATGCGGCATACCCAACGCGGAGGAACAATCTCATGAGAGAACTGACGGCAACAGCAGGTTCGAGTCGGTGTTGCAGTGCCTTCACCCGCTTGATGGCACTGGCTGCTGTGTTGGTCGCATCAACCGCGATGGCTCAATATCCTGATCGTCCGATTCGCGGCATTGTTCCGTTTGCTCCAGGTGGTGCAAACGATGTCATGGCTCGGGTGATATCGCCGCAGATTACCAAGTTGCTCGGCCAGCCTGTCATTATTGACAACCGTCCCGGTGCATTGGGGCATATCGGCATTGAAGCGACGGCCAAGTCCAAGCCGGATGGCTACACCATTCTCTTCAGTGCAACGGCATCCACGGTGCTGCCGGCGATGTCGAAGGCCATGCGCTACGATCCGATCAAGGACATTCAACCGGTCGCCGAGATTGGCCAGGGCCCTTATGTTGTCGTGGTCAATCCGAAGGTGCCGGCCACGAACCTGCGTGAGCTCATCGAGTACGCCCGGAAAAACCCCGGCAAGCTCAATGGCGGTGCGGGTGGCGCGGCCGGGACGCGCCTGGCCATCGAGTTGATGAAAATCCAGAACAACATTCAGCTTGAAATCATCATGTACAACGGCAATGGGCCCACCGCGACGGCATTGCTCAAGGGCGAGGTCGATTTTGCAACCATGGATACGTCGGCTTTCGTAGGCTATCTGGCTTCAGGCCGAATCAAGGCGTTCGCGGTCGCTGGTGAAAAGCGGTTGCCATCGCTGCCCGATGTGCCGACCACTGCGGAAGCCGGCTTTCCGGACTTCAGGGCGGGTGCGATTTTTGGTGTTTATGTTGCGGCAGGAACGCCTGCTCCCATCGTGCAGAAGCTCAACGAGACTATCAACGCCATCATTGTCATTCCGGAAATAGTCGAGCAACTTCGAAAGCTCGGCTCGGAGCCCAATCCAAAGAGCGTCGAGGTATTTACCCAACTGATCCGGCGGGAGATCCAGACGTGGAAGGACGTTGTAGCCAAGGCCAAGATTCCGCTGGATGATCCATGATCAGCGCGGTGTGTACGTGAGACTCCGTCGCAATGAAGTAACAGAATAATCAGGAGGCAGAAGATGGCGGGCAAGTGCGTGTTGGACGGCATTCGCGTTATTGATTTTGGCCAGTACATCGCAGGGCCAATGGCGGCAATGCTGCTCGCGGATCAGGGGGCTGATGTCATCCGCGTTGATCCGCCGGGGGGAGTGCGCTATGACACACCGGCCAATGCCACCTGGAATCGCGGCAAACGCAGTATCGTGCTGGACTTGAAGCAGGCAGGCGATGTCGATGTCGCGCGCCGCTTGATTGCCTCTGCGGACGTTGTCATTGAAAACTTCCGTCCTGGTGTCATGGACAGGCTGGGCCTGGGGCATGTGCAGTCGATGCAGGGTAATCCCAGACTGATTTATTGTTCCATTCCCGGTTTTGCAGCGGATGATCCGCGGGCCGGCATGCGCGCCTGGGAAGGCGTCATTGCAGCGTCCACTGCGACCTATCGCGCCAGCCCGGACACCGGCAAGGCGCAGCCTGTCTATACCGTGATGCCGTTTTCGTCGGCCTACGGGGCATTTCTGTCGGCCGTCAGTATTACCGCATCACTGAATGCCCGCGAATTATCAGGTGTCGGGCAGCGCATTGAAGTGCCACTTTTTGACGCCACTTTCACGGCGCTGAGTAATCTCGGCCTGAAAGTTCACAATCAGCCAAAGCCGGCCAAGGAGTTCGACTGGTCGCGTCAATTGCCCACCAAAGATGGCCGTTGGGTGCGATATTTTTCCGGGAACAAGAAGTTCGAGGAATTCATCAAGGTTATCGGTATGGCTGCGTATCGTGATGCGGGGGCCAGCGCCGAGGAGTTGGGGCGGCGCTTTGACGAAATATTCCGCACGCGTACCGCAATGGAGTGGGAGGAGTTCTGCGCCAATCTCGGCACGGAGGGCGCGCGTTGCAATACCAGTGCGGAGTGGCTGCAGCATCCGCATGCCTTGGCATCCGGAATCATTGCCGATTTCACTGATCCTGAATTGGGCAACTTTCGCGGACCTGGTATCAATGTCCGCTTGTCGCAAACACCTGGGAAGGTGCGCTCACCGCGGCCCAGGCTGGATGCGCATCACGACGAAATTCTCAAGGAACTGTCCACGTTTCGTTCGGCGCCTGCGTCCGCGGCGGCGATGCCGGATCTCACTTCCTGCTTGAAGGGCATTCGGGTTCTTGATCTGTGCATCATTCTCGCAGGTCCCACATGTGGCCGTACGCTGGCCGAATTTGGCGCCGATGTCATCAAGATCGATAGCCCGCATCGCAATCCCGTGTCATCGCACAACGATATCAACCGCGGCAAGCGCAGCATCTTGCTGGATCTGAAAACTGCGGAAGGCATGCAGATATTGTGGCAACTCATCGATGGTGCGGATGTGATCCTGCAGAACTTCCGTATGGGGGTCGCCGATCAATTGGGAATAGGCTATGCAGCGGTGCGTGCCCGTCGTCCCGGGATTGTCTATTGCTCTCTCAATACCTTTGGTCAGCTCGGTCCGAATGCGCAGCGCCCCGGACATGAGTCAATCGCGCAGGCCATGTCCGGCATGATGGTTCGATTCGGCAGTGCCAAACCGGCGCTGGCGCCGTTCCCGGCCAATGATTATGGCACCGGGTTGATGGGATCCTACGCCGTGATGCTGGCGTTACTGCACAAGAAGCATACGGGCAGGGGGCAGCATGTGGACACGGCACTGGCCTACACTGCCACCATGCTGCAATCAGGGCTGTTGCAGGATTACCCCGGGAAGAAATGGGATGAGCCGCATGGTCAGGAAGCGCTTGGCAGTGGCCCGTTGCACCGGATGTACCAGGCCAGCGATGGCTGGCTGTTTCTTGCCGGGCGACGCGAAGATCTGGCGAGGCTTCCTGAACTCGCTGATGTGGCCGACAAGGAGGGTATCAGTCTGGAACGGGCGATTGAAGAGCGCATCGCCGGGCGCACTGTTGATGCGTGGCTACCCATTCTGACCATGGCAGGATTCGGCGCGCAACGCGTTGTCACCGATATTGCCGTATTGATGGAAGACGCACTGGTGCGAGCGCGAGGATTGAGCATTACACGCGAACATGATGTCATCGGGCCTGTCACCACCACTGCGCCTGGCGTCAGGCTGTCGCGCACACCCGCCGTTGTCGGACGGCCCGCGCCCAAGCCCGGTGCCGATGCCGGCAGCATTCTTGAAGAGATCGGACTTCGCGATCAGTTGGATCGCCTTGTGAGTGAACGGGTTGTTGTCATGGATGGTATCGAGGCAGGCTAGTGCGGAAGCAGAACATGAGGAATGAAAAATGGACCTGAGTTATACCGAAGAAGAAATTGCATTTCGTGACGAGGTGCGCGCTTTTTGCAAGGAGAACCTGCCGGAGCATATCCGCCAGAAGCAGATGTGCGGGCAGCGTTTGGGCAGGGAGGATGTGGTCACCTGGCAGCGCATACTCAACAAGAAAGGCTGGGTCGCGCCGTTGTGGCCGGTCGAAGCCGGCGGAACCGGCTGGGATGCAGTGCGCTATTTCATTTTCAAGGAAGAGTGTTACAGGGCCTGGGCCCCGGATGTCCTCGCACAGAATATCCAGAATCTGGGGCCGGTCATCATTGCCTATGGCACGGATGAGCAGAAGAGTTTCTTTTTGCCCAAGCTGCTGAACCTGGATATCTGGATCTGCCAGGGCTTCTCGGAACCAGGATCGGGATCGGACCTGGCATCCCTGAAGACACGGGCAGAGCGCGAGGGCGACCATTATGTGGTGAATGGCCAGAAACTGTGGACCAGCGGCGCGCATAACGCGGACTGGATGTATGCGCTGGTGCGCACTGATCCCAATGTCAAGCGCCAGCGTGGCATCACCTATCTGCTCATCGACATGAAGTCTCCCGGGATTACCGTACGCCCGGTCATCACGCTGGATGGAAACCGGCATGTCAATGAAGTCTTCTTCGAAAATGTGCATGTGCCCGTCGGCAATCTCATTGGCGAAGAGAACAAGGCCTGGAGTTACGCCAAATATCTGCTCGGCAATGAACGTGTCGGCATTGCCCGTGTCGGGTTGTCCAAGGCCCGCGTGCAATTGGCCAAGGCCATGGCGGAAAAAGTGATGATCGATGGCAAGCCGCTGTCTGAGAATCAGCAGTTTCGCGAAAAACTCGCCAGCGTGGAGGTTGAACTGAAAGCGCTGGAAATCACCAACATGATTGTGGTGGCCGGCATGGGCAAGCGTATGGATCAGGGCCAGGATCCCAGGACTTCGGTACTGAAAATGAAGGGCTCCGACTTGCAGCAGTCCACGACTGAAATCCTGATGGAAGTGGCGGGGCCGCAGGCCATGGCGCGCCAGGTCGACGTGCTCGAGGGAAGAAACGAGCATCCCTCAGGCGAAGTCTGGCAGGCCACCTCGGCGCTCAATTACTACATCGCGCGGGCTGCAACCATTTATGGCGGCACCAGTGAGGTACAGCGCAATGTTGTAGCAAAGGGAATACTGGGCCTGTAGTCAGCGGCGCCGGTTTGCGTGCATCTCGATGTCAGGGTGATTTCATTCAAGGTGAATTCACCCTGCGGCGGGACCTCGTATTGAGACTGCCCTAGGTCAGGAGGTCAGGAGGTCAGGAGGTCAGCAAGTCAGCGCAACCGGAAACGTGGCAGAACCGAGCCTGCGGAGTCTTCGGCATACACCAGTTCTAGTTCGGCGCCGATGCAGCCGTCGGCTGGCATGGCATCCACCAGGTTGCTGACCATCAAGGGGCCTTCGTCCAGTTGCACCACGATGATGTTGTGCGGCGGAGGATAAGCCGGCAGATATTTGCGATGAAAAATCGCCCAGGAAAACAGCTTGGCCCGTCCTGTGACCGGGACCCACTGCACTTCGGTAGACAGGCAATGCGGGCATAGCGATGCCACCGGGTAGCGATAGCGGCTGCATTTTTCGCAGCGTTGAATGGTCATGCGACGGGCCTTGATGCTGTCCCAGAAGGGGGCATCGCCAAAGACCCGGATCAGCGGCGGGAATGTCGTTTCCATGATCAGCCTTGCGAACCGTAAATAATGGTGACCGCCTTGCCGGCGACGTCGGAGCAGTACTGCACATGCCGGCAATTGGCAACCTGACGTTCGCCGCATTCACCGCGCAGTTGGCGCACCGCCTCGACCTGGTGATTCCAGCCCTGCATGTAACTCTCCGACAAATGACCTCCGCCGGTATTGACGGGCAGGGCGCCTTCAAGGGAAATGCCTTTCTCGGCCATGAATTTGGCGGCTTCGCCTTCTGCGCAATAGCCAAAACCCTCCAGTGCGAACGGAACATGGCAACTGAAGCTGTCATAGACCTGTATGGCATCCATGTCTGAGGGGCCGAGTCCCGCCATGTTGAAGACCTGTGCCGCCGCCTTTTGCTGGGCAGGGAGGTAGAAGTGCACCAGGCGTGGTTCCAGGCTGGTGGCACCTTCGTTCAAGTCATAGCGGCCTATTCCCAGAATGGGCACAGGCTTCTTGGCCATTTTCTTTGCCCTGGAACTCTCGCTGATGATGAGGCATACCCCGCCGTCATTGATCAGGCAGTAATCCAGCAGGCGCAGTGGCTGGCATACATACGGCGCGGCGAGATAATCTTCGATGCTGACCCGCTTGCGCATGATGGCATTGGGATTCAGGCTGGCCGCAAGTCGCTGCGCCATGGCCACAGCACCCAGGTCGCGTTCTGTCATGCCATAGATTTCCTTGTAGCGCTGGAACATCACCGCATAGAGCGCTCCCTGCGAGGTCAGGCCCCAAGGGGAATGGTAGATGTAGGACAGGTGGTCACTGCCGCCGGATACGGTGCCCGAGCCGCCATACTGGACTTTGGAGGTGCGTTGGTCATATCCATAGACCAGTGCCACCACTTCCGCCATGCCGCTGTAGATGGCCATGCAGGCCTGCGCGACCGCCTGCACCGAGTCGGCCTGACCGCCCCAGCGGGTATTCAGACCGAGCACTTCTCCCATTCTTTCATAGGCCGTCTTTGGGCCAACGATCAGGCCGTCAATATCGTCGCGTTGCAGACCGGCATCGGCGAGTGCGCGCTGGAAGGCGGCAGCGCCCAGATCATAGGAGTCGCCCGATTCGAGCCCCTGTCTTGATCGCTCGTAATCCTTGGCCCAGTCGGTATGTCCCACACCGACGACGGAGGCCACGCCGCGCATTCCAGTTTCATTCATGATGTGCCTGTTGTTGTGTTATGCGCGCATTTTCGCAGCATGACGCGATTCTAGAAGCTTCCATGCATTATTGCGATACGCCAGCTTCAGTTCGTGCTGAGTCCGCCTGAAATGCGGGAATACTTTCACGCTCTCCATTATCAGATGCTCAATAGGAGGCTCTGAATTGGCACAGGTGTTATGCTAAATTCAAACATTGGGCATTGATCACACTGTTGCCTGTATTGACTGAATACTGTTCGTTCCCTGTGGTTCAAAGTTGCTGGCGGTTTCCGCGCGAAGTGATTTCACGCGCACTCAGGGTATTTGAGCGGGTTGGCGAAAGAAGGGGGAATCTGATGTCCATGCGTGGGCCAGAAGGTGCAGGCAGTATGCGCGAAGGGATTAAGCTGCTCGCGTTGTCGCGACTGCGGCACGTGGGCATGCTCATGGTTGTGTTTGCCATGATTTGGGCAATCCCGGCCGGCGCGCAGGACTATCCTGCGCGCCCCATTACCCTGGTCAATTCGTCCACGCCCGGGGGCGGCGGAGACCTGATCGCACGCATCATCAGCGGTCCGTTGACGCGAGACCTCGGGCAGCCTGTCGTGATCCTGAATCGTACCGGCGGTGCCGGACTGATCGCGATGGAGACGGTTGCGCGGGCTGCGCCGGATGGCCATACCTTGCTCATCGGATTCACCGGGCACGTCATCAGTCCGGGCTTGTTCAAGGCCATGCCGGTCGATTCGGTCAGGGATTTCACTCCCATTTCATTCATTGCGACCAATCTGACGGTTGCATTGGCGCGTTCCAGCCTCCCGGCGAAATCCATCAAGGAGTTGATCGAACTTGCCAGGGCCAGCCCGGGCAAGTTGACCATGGGCTATTACTCGGGGACCTCGCAGCATCTGGCTGGGGAGTTGTTCAACACGATGGCAAAAATCAATGTATTGGGTGTTCCCTACAAGGGCAGCCAGGAGGCGTTGACGGACCTGATCGGCGGGCGTACTGATTATATTTTTTCCACCTACTCGACAGCCCAGCCCGCGGTAAGCGCAGGCACCGCGCGTATACTGGGTGTGACTGACGTGACGAGGTCGCAGTTCCTGCCGGACGTCCCCACCATCGCAGAGGGAGGCGTACCCGGCTATTCATCAAGAGGCTGGTACGGGTTGCTGGGGCCAGCCGGCATGCCCAAAGTGGCTGTCAGCAAATTGAATGCTGCGCTATTGAAAATGCTTCAGACTGAAGAGGTCAGGCAGCGGCTTATCACCGCAGGCAGCGAACCGCTGGGCAGTTCGCCTGAGCAATTCGCCGAGTTTATCCGGACTGAAATACCGCGGTGGTCGAAAGTCATTCGTGATGCGGGCATTACGCCGCAATAGGAGGCAATTCAATTGAAGTCGTTAAATATCATGAAGTGTGCAGTATGCGAGGGCAATCGATGAACCCGCGTGGCGCAGTTGCCATTGTTGGTGCCGGATCGCCCGGATTGTTCCGTGCCAGTCCGGATACGCCCATCAATCTGGCGGAGCAGGCCGTATCGCGCGCGCTGGACGATGCCGGATTGAAGCGCAGTCAGATTGACGGATTGATCATACAAATCGGTTCACCGCGGGGCACCGACTACGATCTTGCCGCCAGCATGCTCGGTTTGAATGTCCGGTTTGCTGCGCAGCCGTGGGCCCATGGCCGCTTCGGTGCCACCGTGCTCACGCACGCGGCAATGGCGCTCTCCTGGGGGCTGGCCGATTACATCCTGTGCTTTGCCGCCTATAACAACTCGAGTTTCGGCCGGCACGGATCCAAGGAGCGTCCGAGTTATGGCGAGTCCTTGCGCGAAGGCGGCGGGCCCCACGCCGAAACGCCCCATGCAGGATTGACGGCCCCGGTGGCTGGTGCCGGCATGGCAGCGCAACGCTATTTCCACAAATACGGCATTAATCCGGGCAAACTCGCGGCGGTGCCGCTGGCATTTCGCCGTCATGCCATGCTCAATCCCGAGGCGGTGATGAGAAAACCACTGACGCGCGAGGATTATTTTGCTTCGCGCTATATCGTCGAGCCGCTACGCCTGTTTGACTGCTCTGTTCCGGTGGACGGCAGCGTGGCGTTTATCCTGACCACGGCAGAGCGTGCTCGTGACTGCAAAAAGCCACCGATTCAGTTGCTCGGCGTTCAGGGTATTCATGCCGGGCCAAATGAGTTCATCTTCGGTCAGCCCGGACTGGGCGTGAATCAGTCCGACGTGTTCGATTACAAGCCGGCTGGTGCCGATGATCTGGTCTTTCGAATGGCCGGCGTCAAGCCGGCGGATATCGACCTCTTCACGACCTACGACGCGTTCTCGCCGATCGTGCTGTGGGCGCTTGAACGCTATGGTTATTGCAAACCGGGTGAAGCGGCCGACTGGATCCAGAATGGCCGAATTGAACTCGGCGGAGAATTGCCAGTGAATACCAACGGCGGCTTTCTGTCCGCCGGCCATTTCAACAGCTGGGGCGAAATACTGGAGATCGTGCGGCAACTTCGCGGCGAAGCCGGTGAACGCCAGGTTCGCAACGCCGAACTCGCCCAATGGGGCACGGTTGTCGGGGACTCCATCATATTTGGCCGGGATCGCACCGGAGCAAAGGAATTGTCATGACCCTGCCCATCATTGATCGCGTATTTCCGATCGACCCTGAAGATCTGCTGCCGGCCATTACCCCGGACAATCAGCAGTTCTGGGATGCGCTTGGCCGCGGCGAGGCGATTGCGCAGAACTGCGATGGTTGCAAGCGCACGCGTTACCCCATTGTGCCGGTATGCCCTTATTGCGGCGGTACGGCATGGAACTGGAAGACGTTAAGCGGCAAAGGGACGGTATTCAGCTGGGTGCGCTACGTGCGCAGTTATCTGCCCGAGTTTGAGGATCTGATGCCTTATGTCGTGCTGAGCGTTCAGCTGGAAGAGGGCGCGCGCATGTTTGGCCGTCTGCTCGACAAGCTGGACAGGGACGCACCGATCAGTATTGGTGCGCCGGTGGAGATGGTGATTGAACGATGGCCGGATGGTCGCCACGTTCCGGCGTTTCGCTTTGCAACGAAAGGAAAGTAAGAAATGAGAGCAGCAGTCATGCATGAGCAGGGCGCCCCGAGTGTGCTGCGCATCGAGGAGGTGCCGGTTCCCGAGTGCAGGCCCAATGAGGTGTTGCTGAAGGTGGGGGCCTGTGGTGTTTCCTATCACGACGTGGTGGAACGCAATGGCACCTACCAGCGCGGCGTGCACTTTCCCATGATCATCGGCAATGAAGTCGCGGGTACGGTGGTAACGACGGGGGGCCTGGTGACAACGCTGAAAGCGGGTGACCGTGTCTGCTGCAAACCATTTCAGGTTTGCGGCATGTGCCGGCGCTGCCGCAATGGCATGGAGACGGCTTGCACCAAGCGTCGTGGCGTGCGCGGCGGTTACGCTGAATTTGTCACCATCACCGAAGAAGCCCTGGTCAGGATTCCCGACAGTGTCAGCTTTGAGCAAGCCTGCATGCTCGGGGCTTCCACCGGCGTGGCGCTCAATGCCGTGCGGGATGTGGCCAAAGTGCAGATTGGCGAGAATGTGCTGGTCACCGGCGCCAGCGGCGGTCTGGGTATCCCCACGATCGAAATTGCACGTGCCGCCGGCGCTACCGTCATTGCCGTGACGCGCGTCGCCAGCAAGCGCGACAGTCTGCTGGAGATCGGCGCGCACCATGTCGTGGTTGCGCCGGATGGCAAGGACTTCTCCGAGGAGGTAAAGGCATTGACCAACGGCGACGGCGTGGAAGTGGTTGTTGACAATGTCGGCAGCCGCGTGTTTACGCCGAGCTTTCGCAGTCTGGCCGTGGGCGGACGCTATGCCTTCGTGGGACAATTGTTCCGCGAGGACATTTCGATCAATCCGGCGCGCATTTTTTTCAAGCGCGCCCACTTCATCGGGGTTGGCAGTGTGCGTCGCGACCAGTTGGAAGATGCGGTCAAACTGGTTGCCGCAGGCACGATTCATCCGCGCGTCGCAAAAGTGTTGCCGCTGGAAAGCGCGGCTGAAGCGCACGCCATGGTGGAAGCCGGCGAAGTGGTTGGACGTGTAGTGCTGCGACCCTGACAATTGAATCAGTTCATTTTCGAATATCACCAAGACAAAGCAAGGAGCAACAGTGGAATCAAAAGCAAAAATGCCTTTGGAAGGAATTCGCGTCGCCGATCTGAGTGGTCATGCATCCGGCCCGATGTGCGCCATGATCCTGGGAGACTTCGGCGCTGAAGTCATCAAGATCGAGGCGCCACGCGGCGATCATGCCCGCGGATGGGGCGTTGCCAGATTCGGCGCCAAGCAGGACATCAGCTCCGAATATGGCGCGCTGAACCGCAACAAGGAGAGCATCGTCATCGATCTGAAGAATCCCGATGGCCTGGCGTTGACCAAGAAGATCATCGAAAAGTCGGATGTGGTTCTGGAAAACTTCAAGCCCGGGGTGCTCGAACGGCTGGGACTGGGATATGAGGTTGTCGCCAAGCTGAACCCACGCGCCGTGCTGTGCAGCATCTCCGCGTTCGGTCAGACGGGGCCCATGGCCAAGCTGCCTGGATTTGATCTGCTGATGCAGGCCTATGCCGGTGCGTTGAGCATAACCGGGGAAGAGGGCCGTCCGGCAGTGCGCATCGGACCTTCCACCATCGATTTCATGACGGCGGCGCACGGCGTGATCGGCATCATGATGGCCTTGCGTGAGCGCGACATCAGCGGCAAGGGCCAGCATGTGGACACATCGCTATATGAGTCGGCCATCGTGCAGATGACACACATGATTCTGGACAGCAGCGCCACCGGCGTGCTGCCCGGCCGTTGGGGTCCGTACTTCCCGTTCCTTGCTCCCTATGGCATTTTCGTTGCCAGCGATCGGGAGTTCTATATGGGGGCCTCGACCAATGCCATGTGGTCGCGCTTTGTCGAAGCCATCGACCGCAAGGATCTGCTCGAGCATCCACTATTCCAGACCAATGCCGATCGCACCAGCAACCAGGGGCCGCTGTACGAAATACTCGTGCCGATCTTCAAGCAGCGCACTGCCAAGGAGTGGACCGAACTCGCCACCTCGCTGGGTATTCCGAACAGCCTGATCAACAATCTGAACGAGGTCATCGTGCAGGAGCAGGCAATTGCACGCGAAGCCGTGGTGCCGGTGGAGGGCATCCCCAATGGGCGCTCCGCGGGCATACCCATCAAACTCTCGCGTACGCCCGGCAGCATCCGCAAGCCGCCACCCTCGCTTGGCGAAGACACCGATACCGTGTTGAAGCGCCTGGGCCTGCCGGACGAGGAAATCAAGCGCCTGCACGCGTCAGGTGCATTGGGTACCGGAAAAATGGAAAGTCACTGACCGCAGTGATGAATGCCGTTGATGACTTGCACTGGAAGGAGGTTTGAAACCATGAAAACAGTCGCGCAGACAAAGCGGGTGCTGGGCGTCGCCCTGATGTTGTTGATGATTCCGTTGACGGGTGTCAGGGCGGAGTTTCCGGAGAAGCCTCTGCGGGCCATCGTGCCGTTCGAACCGGGTGGCGCCAATGACATCATGGCGCGAGTTACCGCGCCACAGCTTGGCAAGGTTCTGGGGCAGTCGGTCATCGTTGAGAATCGCCCCGGCGCCGGCGGCAATATTGGGGCTGGTGCGGTGGCGAAAGCACCGCCTGATGGCTACACGTTGCTGTTTACCGCTGGCGGCGCGACGCAGAATCCGGCTCTTTATCGCAATCTGGCCTATGACCCCATCAACGATTTCACGCCGGCGGCCGTGCTCGGATACGGGCCACATATTTTTGTGGTCAATCCGAAGCTGGATTTCAAGTCGATCAAAGACTTGGTCGAATACGCCAGAAAAAACCCCGGCAAGTTGAATGCGGCGGCGGGGGGAGCGACGACGCGGCTGGAGAGCGAAATGTTCCAACTGCAAAATCACGTCAAAGTGGAAATCATTCCCTACAGCGGCACCGGCCGCGCTTCCACTGCCGTACTCTCCGGGGAAGCGGACTTCGTCATCATGGATACTTCGCCCGTGATCTCCCTGATCAAGGCAGGCAAGCTAAGGGGCATTGCCATCATTGGTGACGAGCGTCACCCGGCACTGCCGGATGTGCCCACTGCCAGAGAGCAGGGTCACGCCGATTTCCTTGGCGGCATTACCTTTGGCGCCTATGCCAACGCGAGGACGCCGCGGGACATTCTGGTCAAGTTGAATACGGCGCTCAACAAAACAATGCTGACGCCGGAGATGAAGGAATGGTTCGACAAGGTCGGGGCCAAGCCGGTCAATATGTCACTTGAGGATGCGCGCTCATGGTATCTGAAGGAAATTGCAACCTGGAAAGACATCGTCGCCAAGGCGAAGATTCCTCTCCTGGATTGAAGAAGGAAGGCTCGATGAAACGCAGCTATCAATTCATATCCGTATTGCGGCCCCTGGTCATGCTGGCCGTGCTGGTCGCTGCAGGTGCAGTGCGCTCGGAATACCCGGAGAAGCCGTTGCGTGCCGTTGTCCCATTTGCACCGGGCGGTGCCAACGATGTCATGGGCAGGCTGGTTTCACCGGAACTGGGCAAGCTGCTCGGTCAGCCGGTCATTATCGATAACAAGCCGGGTGCGGGTGGCAACATCGGCCTGGATTTCGTTGCCAAGTCCAAGCCGGATGGCTACACCATTCTTTTCAGCGCGACGGCATCGACTCAAAATCCAGCGCTGTATCGTCATCTGCCATTTGATCCGATCAAGGATCTGCAACCGGTGGCCGAGGTGGGGCAGGCTGCCTACGTGATTCTGGTGCATCCCAAGGTGGCTGCGAATAATCCGCTGGAGCTGATTGAACTGGCGCGTCGCAATCCGGGCAAGCTGAACGTGGCTTCGGGCGGACTGGGAACGCGCTTGTCGGTTGAGATGTTCCGCATCCAGAACAAGATTAATGTCGAGATCATTCCGTATCAGGGCACCGGACCGGCGGCCATCGCCGTGGTGAGAGGCGAGGCGGATTTCGCCATCATGGATACGTCGGCCTATACCGGGTTTCTTGCGTCCGGACAGGTCAAGGCATTTGCCGTGGCGGGTGACAAGCGCCTGAGTTCGCTGCCCAATGTCCCGACCGCGCGGGAAGCCGGCCTGGGAGACTATCTGGCGGGGACTATTTTTGGCGTTTACGTGGCTGGTGCCACTTCGCCTGAAATCGTGCAGAAGTTGAATACGCTGATCAATCGCATCATCTCCACGCCGGCAACACAGGAGCGGTTGCGTCAGTTGGGCGCGGAACCGAACCCCAAGAGCGTGGAAGAATTTACCAAACTGATCCATCGCGAAATTGCACTGTGGAAGACCATCGTGAAGCAGGCCAACCTGCCCTACGTGGATTGAGTTCGGCTGCGATGAGCATGCCGGACCAGAGACAGTGTTGGTTTACATGGGGCGGGAGCGCCCTTTATCAAGCGGCTGAAAGGGTTGCTCTATGATGTCCGCACCAGAGTCATTTCCCGAATTGCGTGATGCCGTGCGCGAGTTATGCGCACACTTTCCCGACGAATATTTTCGCAAGGTTGATGCCGTCCGCGGCTTCCCGGAGGAATTCGTCAATGCGCTCACCAAGGCTGGCTGGCTGGCCGCCCTGATTCCTCAGGAGTACGGTGGGTCCGGGCTAAGCCTCACCGAAGCGTCCATCATCATGGAAGAAATCAACCGCTGTGGCGGCAACTCCGGGGCATGTCATGGTCAGATGTACAACATGGGAACACTGCTGCGCCATGGTTCTGCGGCGCAGAAAAAGACCTATCTGCCCAAGATTGCCAGCGGGGAATTGCGCTTGCAGTCGATGGCTGTGACCGAGCCTACGACGGGTACCGATACCACCAAGATCAAGACCACCGCAGTGAGAAAGGGTGATCACTACGTCGTGAACGGCCAGAAGGTCTGGATATCGCGCGTGCAGCATTCGGACCTGATGATCCTGCTGGCGCGCACCACGCCGCTGGCCGAGGTCAAGAAAAAATCCGAAGGCATGTCCATCTTCCTGGTCGATCTGCGCGACGCCATCGGTCATGGACTGACCGTGCAACCCATACGCAACATGGTCAATCACGAGACCAACGAATTGTTCTTCGAGAACCTGCAGATTCCTGTGGAAAATCTGATTGGAGAAGAAGGACAGGGCTTCAAGTACATTCTGGATGGACTGAATGCTGAACGGGCATTGATTGCCGGAGAGTGCATTGGCGATGGCTACTGGTTCATCGACAAGGTGGTCAAGTACACCAAGGAGCGGATCGTTTTCGGTCGTCCGATCGGCCAGAACCAGGGTGTGCAGTTTCCAATAGCAAAAGCATTCGTCAATGTTGAGGCGGCCAGTCTCATGCGGTACAAGGCCTGTGAGCTGTTCGATGCGCACCAGCCCTGTGGTGCGCAGGCCAATATGGCCAAGATGCTGGCGGCGGATGCCTCCTGGGAGGCTGCCAATGCCTGTCTGCAATTTCACGGTGGCTTCGGCTTTGCGCACGACTATGGCATTGAGCGGAAATTTCGCGAGACGCGCCTGTATCAGGTGGCGCCGATCTCCACCAACCTGATTCTTTCGTATGTCGCCGAGCACGTGCTCGGATTGCCACGCTCGTTCTAGCACCATGGGAACTGCGGAGAGTGCGGAGACTGCGAAGATTGCATCGCCGTAATTATCGCCGCGCAGCTTGAAGCGGCCATTGCCTGAATGGAATCGAAAAGATGAAACGATCGCTGGTCTTGTCGAGTCGTGTTTGGAAGCCGCTCCCGGCAACCGTATTGGCAGCTGAAGCAGCCGGATTCTCCCGGGTATGGACGACCGAAGGACCGCGTCGTGACGCGCTGGTCAGAGCAGCAGCGCTGCTGGCGATTACCTCGCGCATCGAGGTGGGTTCCGGCATTGCATTCGCGTTTTCCCGCAATCCGCTGGCACTGGCCGGTGCCGCGGCGGATCTGGCACTCATATCCGGAGGGCGATTCACACTGGGTCTGGGTGCGGGGACGCGCGGGGTGCGCCGGCAATATGGCGTGGACATTGACAAGGTCGCGCCCTGGTTCGAGGAGGTGGTGGCGGTTGTTCGTCAGGGCGTTGCTGCGACCTCTCAGGGAGTCTCCTTTGATGGACAGTATTTCAAGGTGAAGTTGAGCGGTGCGCGTCTCGCGGATGTGGCGGAAGCCCCGCCTGAGCCGCCGATCTTCGGTGGCGCGCTCAATCCGATCATGGTGCAGCGGGTGGCCAAGTGTTGTGATGGTCTGGCGCTGTTGTCCATCGGCATCGGTCAGCCCTATTTCGAGGATGTCGTGATACCGGCCTTTCGTCGCGGCAGGGAGCGTGCCGGCAAGAGTCCGCTGGGCGGCTTCACCTGCTGGATCATTACCGCCGTGGACGATGATCGTGAGCGGGCACGCATGATGGCCAGACGCCAGCTCGCATTTTATTTCAGTACGCCGAGTTATCGCGCGCCCAGTGACGCGCTCGGATTTCAGGTTCCGGTGCAGCGCTTGCAGGATCAGTTCAGGGCTTCCGGCGCGAACTGGGACCGGCTGGCGGAATTGATTCCGGATGAAATGGTGGATGCCTTTGCGGTGGCTGGAACGCCTGCGGAGGCGCGCGACCAGTTGAACCGGATTGAAGCGCGTCTTGCCCCCATGGGAGTCGATGAACTGGCGCTGCAGCTGCCCACGGCCAATCTCGATGATGATGGTGTTGATCGGTTGTCGAGGGCCGTGATCAAGTCCTGCGCGCCGTTGGCGGGGGCATTGCTATGAGCGGGATTGCGGTTGTCGGTGCGTCCGAGTCCGGAATCTGGACGCTGTGGCTGCTGCGCAATCTGCAAGCCTACGGTTATCGCGGCGATATCTGGCTGATCAATCCCGGACGCAAGGAAGTGTTCGGGCAACCATGCCTGGCTTCTATCGACCAGGTGCGTGGTGACATCAGCCTGGGCGTCGTGATCACCAGTCCCGGTCGTGCGGTGGAAGCCTGCGCGGAATTTGCTGCCCGTGGCGTGCGCGAAATATTGCTGATCTCCAATGGCTTCAGGGAAACCGGCACGCCTGAAGGTATCGCCGCGGAAGCCAGGCTGGCAGAAATCTGCAAGCAGAATGGGATACGCCTGGTCGGACCCAATTGCGTCGGGTTTGCGCGTTTCCACGAAGGACTGTGCGCCATTGCGGAGCCCATTTCCCACAGCATGCGTCCGGGGAATGTTTCGCTCATCAGCAACAGCGGCGCCTTGCTGTCCGGATTGCTGTACAGCCTGACGCTGGATGGCGCCGGCCTGGATGTGTGTTACTCCATTGGCAATGGCACGGCATTCGATCTTGCGGATGCCATCGAGCATGCAGGTACGCGCGAGACCACGAAGGTGGTGTGCGCGCTGGTGGAGGCCATTCCGAGCAAGCAGCGTCTGGCCGCGGCCATACGCAGCGGGCGCGAGCGCGGTTGCGAGTACGTGTTCCTGCTGCTGGGGCAATCGGAGAGCGCCAAGGCCATAGCAGCTTCGCATACCGGTGCGGTGCTGGGTGAGGGCAGGCTGACGCGCGCCTGGCTGGAGTCCGAAGGTGTCGCCGTGGTGAGTTCCGTGGTGGAGCTGTCGCACACGGCGGCCTTGATGTCAAAGATCGGACCCATGCATGCGGAGCGCGGCGTCATGGTGGTATCGGGTTCGGGTGGCGCCTGTGGTCTGGGAATCGATGCCCTGGTCCGTGAGGGCGTGCCGTTGGCCTGTTTGAGCGAGCCGACGGTGGAGGTTGTTCGCAAGCTACTGCCGGTGGGTGCGTTCATCGGCAATCCGCTCGATATCATCACCGGTACCCCTGAGGAACGTGCCGTCATCTGCCGCCATATTTCGGCAGATCCGGGTGTGGGCCTGCTGCTGGAACCGTTTGCGGTGGTATGGCCGGATGATTCCGAGGTACGCCTGCGGCATCGTGAGTTCATTGATTTCGCCGCGGCGGCGGTGGCAGAAAATGGCATTCCCTATGTGGTGAGCAGTACCTTTCCCGGCCCTTTGACCGGGCACATGGAGGCGGTACAGGCAAGGCCGGACATTGTGGTGCAGGCCGGCGTCGAAGTGACGGCGCGTGCGCTGCGCCACCTGTACCAAACGCGCGGTCTGCTGGGCCGGAAGGAAAAATCCGCAGATCACGCGCACAAGAACGCATCGGATCAATCCGGCCTCACCATTGGCGAAGCCGAAGGCCGTGTCATTCTCGAGCGGGCAGGCATGCGTGTGGTGCCTGGCGTGCATGCGCAAAATGCCGAAGAAGTCATCGCCGCGGCAAAGACAATGCGCGGTCCCTGGGTGGTCAAGATCGGCAACAGCGGCATCGCCCACAAGGGACGTGTCGGGGGTGTGCAAGTCGGTCTGTGCAACGAGGACGAATTGCGCGAGGCTTGCCGGAGTATTGCCGACTCCGCGATTCGACATGGCGTCGCACAATCGGCCGGGGAAGTCAGCTATCTTCTGCAGCAGATGGTCATTGGACCGGAAATGCTGATGGCGGCCATCCGGGATCCCATTGTCGGCCCCAGCTTGACGGTTGGCATCGGCGGATGGGCGGCGGAGGCAGGGCACATCTTTTTCACCGTGCCGCTACCGGTCGAAGCCAATGCGTTTGCCGGACATGTTGCGGGCAGCGCGCTGGCCGGTTTGTTGAATGAGCGACAGTCAGGCGCGCTGATCGAAGTACTGGAAGCGGTAGGCACGGCCTTCGTCGGCGATGCAATGGCGGGGTTTGATGTGCTCGAATGCAATCCGGTGATCTTGACCGAGCAAGGCGGTGTAGTCGCAGATGTGCTCATACTGCGCACTGCCGCAGGAAAATCCACAGTTTCGCATTGATATTTTCAGGAGGGATGATGAAAGCAATTCCAAAGTACAAGGATCTGCCCGAGTTCAAGGAGCTCGACTGCCGTCATGCATGGGGAGTTTTTGGCAAGGATGATCAGCTCGGCCGCATCAACCTGATGACCGCCGAGACAGTACAGGCCGCGGCGGCGGAAGTGCGGCGCGGTGCGCGCTTCAATATTTCGCTGCCGCTCGATCATCCGGAGCCGTCCTGGAGCCACAATCGCAAGAATTACAAGCACAACATTTTCAGCGCGAACCGCAATTCCCAGGACGATTACCTCGACTCTTTCTACATGCAGCGCTCCACGCAGTGGGACAGCCTGCGCCATGTCAGGGCGCGCGAGTTTGGTTTCTGGGGTGGCAGGCAGGAGGCCGAAGCGGGGCCAGGCGGCGCCTTTCTGGGCATCGAGAAATGGGTGGAGCATGGCATGGTGGGGCGCGGCGTGTTGCTGGATGTCGCCCGCTATCAGGCGTCCATCGGGCAACCGCTGGATGCACGCAAGGGCACGCCGATTACCGTTGACATGCTCAAGGCCACCCTGGACAAGCAGGGCAGCACGCTGCAATCCGGCGATGTGCTCATGCTCCGGACGGGCTATGTCGATTACTACCTGCAGGCGTCGAAAGAAGAGCGCATCCACATGAGCGAACACCACGATTGCCCCGGGCTGCATGCGGGACATGAGGTGACTGAATTTCTGTGGGACAGCGGCATCTCGGCGATTGCCGCCGACAATCCGGCGGTCGAGGTCGTGCCGGGTGCGCCCGAAAGCGGATCGATGCATCGCCGGTTGATTCCCTTGCTGGGTTTTGCGCTGGGCGAATTTTTCTCACTCGGGGAAATTGCCGAGGACTGCGCCAAGGATGGGCGCTATACCTGCATGTTCGTGGCCGTGCCCTTGAATGTGCCGGGCGCGGTGGGTTCGCCGGGGAATGCCATCGCCATCAAGTAGCAGCAAAGCGTACTCGCTTCCTGGCTGAAGCACACGACCAGACCGCAACAGCAACGCGGGAAAGATCAACTCAAACGGAGGTGGCAAATGGCTTTCATCGATATCGAAGTGTCCGGAAAAATCGGCACCATGACGCTCAATCGTCCGGAGCGACTTAATGCATTCAATGCGGAAATGATTGCGGAGTTCGATGCCGGATTGCAGACCCTTGCCAATGACAAGAGCGTTGTCTGCATCATCGTGCGCGGGGCGGGGAAATCATTTTCGGTTGGCAACGATGTGGCCAAAGGCGGCAGCGGGTACGAAAGCGGCAAGCATGACTATGACCCGGTTGCGGATTCGATGCGCATTCGCAGTCGCGTTGAACTGTGGCTGGATATTCGCCGCTGCCCCAAGCCGGTCATCGCGCAGGTGCATGGCTACTGCATGGGTGTCGCCACCCAACTGGCGGTCTGCTGTGATCTGACTGTCGTGGCCGAGGATGCCGTGATCGGCTGGCCCTCGGTGCCGCTGGGCGGAGGCTATATCGGGCCTTTCAGCGCCTGGCTCATCGGGCCGAAAAAAGCCAAGGAACTCTCATTCATCGTCGGCAGTCGCATGAGTGGCACGGACGCTGCCGCGCTGGGCTGGGCCAATCGCGCCGTTCCTGCCGCGGATCTGGAGAAAGCAACCATGGCACTGGCGCGACAGATTTGCAAGACGCCAGCGGATTTGCTGGCCATCAAGAAGCGCGCCTTGAACCGGGTGGAAGACATTCAGGGATTCTCCGAGAGTGTCATGATGGGCGCGGAGTTTGACGCCATCGCGCATGGCTCCAAGGGTGCGCGTGCGACCAAGGCAACCATTGCCAAAGTGGGCCTCAAGGAAACCATTCGTCGTTTCAAGGAAGGTGATGGCGAGTTGGAGTCTGAATAGGGCCGCCGCTTTTTTGTTCGGCGGTTTTTGCGTACACGGAAAATAACAGGCGGGGGCGCCTCTTTTTGCTGACCCCACCACGGGCATCTTTCGCAGGGGGGGCATGGCGTAGTCGCCATGGCCTTTCGGCCGGGCAATCGGGAAAAGGAGCAGCAAGATGGTGATCTTCAAGTGGCTTCCGTCTGTTTTCATGGCAGTCTGCGTGCTATCTCCGTCATTGGTGACACAGGCGCAGACTTTCCCGTCAAGCCGCATTACCGTCGTCGTGCCATTTCCGCCGGCGGGCGGGCCGGACGTGATCGCGCGCCTGGTGAATGCGAAGCTTTCCGAGAACATCAAATTGCCGGTGGTCATCGATAACCGGCCCGGTGCAAGCAACATGATCGGCGCCGATTACGTGAAGAAGGCGGCGCCCACCGGCTACACCTTGCTGCATGCCTCAACCACTTTTTCGCTGGCTCCGCTGCTGTACAAGGATCCGGCGGTTTCCTATGATCCGGCCAGGGATTTCCAGCCTGTCACGCAACTCGTCAATGGCTGGGCCATCATGGAGGTTCCGGCGCAAAGCCCGGTGCGGTCGATCGCCGATCTGATTGCATTGGGCAAGCAAAAGCCCAAGGGCCTGATTTACGGTTCCTCGGGCAGTGGCGCTCCCAACCATCTGCTGGGTGAAATGTTCAGACTGGCTTCCGGACTGGACATGGTCCACGTCCCTTACAAGGGCTCGGGGCCGGCCTTGCAGGATCTGATGGGTGGCAATTTTGATTTCATGTTTGATCCGCTCAGTTCCTCGACGGTGCTGGTCAGAAGCGGCAAATTGCGGGCCATTGGCTTTGCCGGGCGAGCGCGCACGCCGGCACTGCCTGACGTGCCAACAATGACCGAGGCTGGCTTCCCGTCGGTCGAATTGGACCAGTGGAACGGTGTCATCGCACCCAAGGGTACGCCGAAGGATGTGGTGGCAAAGTTGCAGCAGGAATATGTCCGGGCCGTGCGCAGTCCTGATGTGCAGAGGCGCATCGAGGATCTGGGCTCGGTGGTCAGCACCAGCAATCCGGAGGAATTTCTCGCCCAGATTGCGCGCGAGTCGAGCAAGGTGAGTGCGCTTTTGAGGGATGCCAACATCAAGGTTGAATAGGCGCGGGTCTTCGGGCGCAATCGCGGTCTGACAATTCATTCAGCAATCCGGTGAAGGAGCGGCAAGATGGTGGTCTTGAAATGGCTTCATGCGATTGTGCTTGCAACTGGCCTGTGCAGTTTGCACGGCATCAGCCTGGCGCAGGGCTTCCCGTCAGGACGCATCACCGTGATCGTGCCCTTTCCGCCCGCTGGCGGGCCGGATGTGATCGCGCGGCTGGTCAATACCAAGCTTGCCGAGAATCTGAAACTACCGGTCATCATCGAAAACCGGCCTGGCGCAGGCAGCATGGTCGGAGCCGACTATGTGAAGAAGTCGCCTCCCAATGGCTACACACTGCTGCACGCCTCAGCGACCTTTTCGCTGTCCCCCAGCCTGTATGTCAATTCCAGCAACGCCTATGATCCGGCCAGGGATTTCCAGCCCATTACGCAATTGGTGAATGGCTGGGCCTTGATGATGGTACCGGCGCAGAGCACAGTGCGCTCGGTAGCTGATCTGGTGGCGCTCGGCAAACAAAAGACAAAAGGGTTGAGTTTCGGATCTGCTGGCAGCGGCACCGGCAATCATCTCCTTGGCGAGATGTTCAGGCTGGCCACCGGGCTCAATCTGGTTCACGTCCCGTACAAGGGTTCGGCGCCGGCGCTTCAGGACATGGTAGGCAACAGCCTGGACTTCATGTTCGATCCGATGAGTTCATCAATCAATCTGGTCCGGAGCGGAAAGCTTCGGGCCATCGGCTTTGCCACGCGTACCCGCACGCCGGTGCTGCCGGAGGTGCCCACGATGGCGGAGACGGGCTATCCCTCGGTCGAACTGGATCAGTGGCAAGGCGTGATTGCGCCCAGGGGGACGCCGAAGGATGTCGTGGCAAAGCTGCAGCAGGAATATATCCGTGCCGTGCGCAGTCCCGATGTGCAGGGCCGCATCGAGGACCTGGGTGTGGTGGTCAGCACCAGTAATCCGGATGATTTTCAGTCGCAGATCGGGCGGGAAATCGTCAAACTGGGCAAACTGGTCAAGGATGCAAATATAAAGGTTGAGTAGTTGCGCCAGGCACAAGTGAAAATGATTGCTTGTCTGGCGATGACAAATGAGAGCGGACAATGATGAGGAAAAATATGCATGAGCCTATCCGGAAAATACGATCATTACTGGACAAACCTGTTCAAGGAAAGAGCGCTTTCACGGCGATTGTGATCGCGGTATTCGCGGCGAGTGGATTGCTTCCGGCAACGGCCGCCGCCGCCGGCTATCCCGACAAGCCGATCCGGATGGTTGTTCCCTACGCACCAGGCGCTTCGGGAGATGTCTCGGCGCGCCAGTTGTCGCCGAAGTATTCCGAATTCATCGGCCAGCAGATCTATATCGAGAACCGCGCCGGCGCCAGCGGTATTGTGGGAACCGAAGCCGTGGCCAAGGCGGCGCCGGATGGCTACACCATCATGTATGCCACAGCGCAGACACATGCCATCAACAAGGGTCTGTTTGAAAAGCTGCCTTACGACCCGGTCACTGATTTCAGCGCAATCGGGCGCATATCGACATTGAAGTTTGTGCTGGTCGTTCCGCCGGATCTGCCGGTGAAGTCACCAATGGAACTGGCCGCCTACGTCAAGGCCAATACGGGCAAGGTGAATTATGCCTCCGCTGGAAATGGCACTACAGCCCACCTTGCGGGTGTTTATTTCAGCAAGGTGATTGGCAGTCCGATAACTCATGTGCCTTATAACAATATCGGTCAGGCCATTGCGGATTTGTCGGGTGGGCGGGTATCGATGATGATCTATCCCTATGCACCCTTGCGTGGTGCCGTGCAGGCGGGAAAGCTGAAGTTGATTGCCAGCACGGGCGAGACGCGCTCGATTGGCTTGCCTGATACGCCAACGATGGTCGAGCTGGGTTTCCCGGGATTTGTTGTCACCACCTGGAACGGAATTTACTCCCCGGCGCGAACGCCCAGACCCATTGTTGATGCACTCAATGCCGCGCTGGCCAAGTCCTTGAAAGATTCACAGGTACTCAAAAGCATGGAAGCGGGAGGCTATGTTCCGGACCCGACATCCCCGGATGAATTCGCCGCATTTACGCGTGCCGAGGCCGGGCGCTATGCGGAGATTCTCCGCAATTCCGGCGTGACGGTGGATTGAACCAGGCATTGCGTATGGTCAGTACTGTTATCATCGGCAAGACCGCACCGGCCGGTGCAGGCTGTTCCTTATTTCAGTGAGAGTCCATACATGAATGCACCGCTCGGCGCAGGCACAAGACTTCCCGGCACACCGGACCCCATGCACCTGTGGCAGGGATACGGCGGCGTCAGAATAGCCGGTGATGCCTGGGGCGATCCCAACGGGCCGCTGGTGTTGCTGCAGCATGGTGGCGGCCAGACGCGTCATGCCTGGCGCGGTGTCGGCCAGACGCTGGGCGCGGCGGGTTATCACGTGGTTGCCTTTGATGCGCGCGGGCATGGAGACTCTGACTGGGCGCCTGACGGGGTCTACGGGCAGGATGTCATGGTGCAGGACCTCAAGTGCTTGTTGACGCAATTGGGTAATCGTCGTCCGGTTCTGGTAGGGGCCTCGATGGGGGGCGGCACCAGTCTGGTCGCGGCCGGCGAGGATCATGTCGATGCCACGGCGCTGGTGCTGGTTGATATTGCCCCGCAGACCGAGGCTGAAGGTGGCAACAAGATTCAGGCTTTCATGAATCAGAAGCCTGAAGGTTTTGATTCCCTCGATGAAGTCGCCGATGTCATCGCAAGTTACCAGCCGCATCGCCAGCGGCCGAAACATCTGGACGGATTGGCGAAGAACCTGCGGCGCGGTGCCAATGGCAAATTCGTCTGGCATTGGGACCCGCGTTTTCGCGAAATCGTGCGTGATCGCGTCAAGCGCCGTGCGCGCCTTGAAGCCTGCGCCAAGAGTCTGGTGTTGCCCACGCTGCTCGTTCGCGGCGGACTGTCCGACCTGCTCAGTGAGGAAGGCGCAAAAAATTTCCTGGAACTTTGTCCTCACAGCGAATTCGTCAGCGTCGCCGATGCGGGCCATATGGTGGCGGGCGATCGCAACGACATTTTTGGCAATGCGGTCATTGAATTTCTGTACCGCGTCGTTCCTGTCGGTGGTGTCCCGTTGCAGCCGGCGCATCAGCCGCATCCGCATCATGTCGGGCCGGCAGGGGATGTCAACGACGAACCTTGATCGGGATCGACATCACGCAGATGAAGAACAGGTGCCAGATTCGATATGACGAATGAATCGCAGGATCTGTCATCGCTCGCGATACGGACGCTTGATCACTATAACCAGCGGGCGAGGTCCTTCTGGGAAGGCACGCGCGATCATGATGTCTCACAGAATATCGCGGCGCTGCTGCAGCATATTCAGGGCGAGCCTCCCAGCACCATTCTGGATCTGGGTTGCGGCCCGGGGCGGGACCTGAAGGCGTTTGCCGAACGGGGTCATGTTGCCATTGGGCTGGATGGCGCCGAGCAGTTCGTAACCATGGCGCGCGAAAACAGCGGTTGCGAAGTGTGGAATCAGAATTTTCTGGAAATGAAGCTTCCTGAAACACGCTTCGATGGCATCTTTGCCAATGCGGTGTTATTTCATGTGCCGAGCAGCGAATTGCCGCGGGTGTTGCGCCAACTGCATGCAACGCTCAAGCCCGGTGGAGTGCTGTTCAGCTCGAACCCGCGCGGCAATAACGAGGAGGGATGGAGCCACGGGCGTTACGGTTGCTATCACGACCTGGACCACTGGCGAGGCTTCGTGACGGATGCGGGCTTTCTTGAATTGATGCACTACTACCGGCCGGACGGGTTGCCGCGCGAGCAGCAGCCATGGCTGGCGAGTGTGTGGCGCAAGCCCTAGCGTCGGCCACAGGCAGGATGAGCGGTGTCGAGTGGGGGCGGCGAACGCAATGAAAAACACTTGCAGGCAATGCGGCGCGAACTCGAGTCGAAATGGAGTCAAATATTGCGAGTAAATTTCAAACGACTACAATACGTTCTCAACCGTTATTCAGGTGTGCATTCCAGGTTCGAGTCATTTTCGGCGATGCGCAATTGTCGCTGATGAAGGCGCAGGCAATGATTCGATTCGCTCGCAACATTGAACTCTCAACTGTCTAGATCAGGAACTGAAACTATGTCTTTGTCCTTGGGCGCGTGGGAATTACCCGAAGAACTTCGCATGGTGCGGGATACCGCGCGGCGATTCATGAAGGAAGAGGTCTGTCCGCAGGAGGAAAAACTGCCGCATGATGCGGTGGAGATGCCTCCGGCAATGTTTGAACCACTCTGCGAAAAAGGTCGCCAGATCGGCCTGTGGGGTTATCGTTCTCCTCTCGAATTTGGCGGCGCCGGGCTGAATCTGCTGGGGCAGGCGGTCGTGGCCGAAGAGATCGCCAAGTGTCGCATGGGCCTTTACATACCGGCCTGCGGCACCCTGGGTTCGGATCCGCCCAATGCGGTATTTCTGGGATCCAAGTTTCAGATAGAAAAGTACGGCATGCCCGCCGTGAAGAAGGGGAAAAAGTGCTTCGTTGCCATCAGTGAACCTTCCGGTGGTGCCGACCCGGGGCGTGCCATCCGCACGCGTGCCGAGAAGAAGGGTGACCGTTACATCATCAATGGCCAGAAGATGTGGATCACCGGCGCGGCGGGTGCGGAATGGGGTCTGGTATTCGCGCGTACTGGTGCCGGCGGCCGTGGCGGCATCTCCTGCTTCATCGTCGATGGCAATTCCAAGGGCATGACCACCAAGTTGATTCCGGTCATTCGCGCCTTTGCTCCGTATGAGGTCTTTTTCGATGATGTCGAGGTGCCCGAAGAAAATCGCCTTGGTGAAGAAGGCCAGGGCTTTGCGATGTGCGAGAAATGGCTGGTGGATGGGCGCATTCCCTACTCCGCAGCGACGATCGGCGTTGCCCAGGCCGCGTTGGAAATTGCCATCGAGTACGCCAAGACACGCGAAACATTCGGCTCGCGGCTGTCCGACAAGCAGGCCATCCAGTGGATGATCGCCGACAGCCACATGGAACTGCAGGCAGCGCGCCTGCTCACCTGGCAGGCGGCATGGCGCGGCGATCTCGGACACAACTGCAAGGTCGAAGCCTCGATCGCCAAGGTGACTGCCACCGAGACGGCCGGACGTGTCATTGACCGCGCGGTGCAGATCATGGGCGGGCTGGGCGTGAGCAAGGCGTTGCCGCTGGAGCGCTGGTATCGCGAGTCGCGCATCCGGCGCATCGGCGAAGGTCCGTCGGAGGTGCAACGGATGGTGGTTGCACGCCACATTCTCGGTGGTGGTGGCCGGGACTGATTGCCTGTATTGCCGATCCGAAACCCACTGCAAATATCATTCAACGAACCAATAAATCAGGACGCTAATCAATGTCTATCGATTTCAAACTCGACGAAGAAGGTATCGCGCTGATCACGATGAATCGGCCCGAGAAACTCAATGCACTCGATGCCGATCATTACCGCATGCTGTCGGAAGCCTGGGAGCGTGTGCGTGATGACCCGGCGGTGCGCGTCGCCATCATTACCGGTGCCGGCGAACGGTCTTTTTGTGCAGGGGCTGACATCAAGGCCTGGATCGGCCGCGATGTGGAACTGTCCGAATTGTGGCTGACCCAGAAGGGGCAGTTGCTCAATCGCGGCCTGGAGGTGTGGAAGCCCGTGATCGCGGCCGTGAACGGTCTGGCCATCGGTGGCGGCACGACGCTGCTGCTGGCGACGGATATTCGCGTGGCCGTGCCCGAAGCGACCTTCGGTGTCGCCGAGGTCAAGCGCGGTGTCATTGCCGGCAATGGCGGCACGCAGCGTATTGCCAAACAACTGCCGCATTGCATCGCCATGGAAATGCTGCTGGTGGGCAGCACCATCACGGCGGAGACGGCCGAGCGCTGGGGACTCATCAATGCCGTGGTGCCGCGCGAGAAGCTCATGGAAGTCGCCTACGACTATGCCCGCAAGATTGCGGCGAATGCGCCGCTGGCGGTGCAGGCGTGCAAGGAACTGGCCATACGTTCGCTTGATCTTGATCTGGCCCAGGGCCTGCGCCTGGAACAGATGACCAGCCATATCCTGCAGAGGACCGAAGACGTGAAGGAAGGGCGCGCCGCATTTGCCGAGAAGCGCGCGCCCAAGTTCCAAGGGCGATGACCGCAGCTTCGACCGAAACACCAGCGGCGGAGCGGCCGCTGGCCGGACTGGTCGTTGTCGATCTCACGCAGATCTACAACGGGCCGTACGCGACGTTCATGCTGGCGGCGGCCGGCGCTGAAGTCATCAAGATCGAACCCCATGAAGGCGAGCATCTGCGCCGGCGCACGATCGCGGCGACGTCCACGTCCAAGCTGCCGTTTGCGATGCTCAATGCCGGCAAGCGCTCGCTGCGACTGGACCTGAAGACCGAAGCTGGGCGCGACATCGTGTTGCGACTGGTGGAACAGGCTGATGTGCTGGTGGAGAATTTCGCGCCTGGCGTGCTGACCCGACTGGGGCTGGGGCCGCAAGTGGTGCAGGCGCGCAATCCGCGCATCGTCTACGCCTCTTCCACCGGCTACGGCGACACCGGGCCCTATCGTGATTATCTGGCGATGGACTTGTCGGTGCAGGCGATGAGCGGCGTCATGAGCGTGACCGGTTATCCCGACCAGCCGCCGCTGAAGTCCGGCCCGGCCGTTTGCGATTTCTTTGCCGGCGTTCATCTGTATGGCGCCATCGTCACGGCATTGCTGGAGCGTACCCGTACCGGTCGCGGCCGGCTGGTGCACGTCACGATGATGGAGGCCTCCTACTTCTCGCTGACTTCCAACCTCGGTATGGTGCACGCGCAGCCGGGTCTGCAATATGCGCGCACCGGCAACCGCCAGGGCGGCATGTCGATCAGTCCCTACAATGTCTATGAAGCCAAGGACGGCCATATCGCCATCGTGGTCAATCATGACAAGCACTGGCAGTCGCTGTTGACTGCCTTTGGCCAGGAGGCACTGGCCGATGATCCGCGCTACCTGACCAATGTCGCGCGCGTCAGCCGCATGGATGAAGTCGATGACATGATCACGAGCTGGACAAAGCAGCTCACAAAGCAGGAAATTTTCGAGCGCCTGAACGCGCATCACGTGCCGGGAGCGCCGGTGCGTGATCTGTCCGAAGTCATGGAAGATCCGCAATTGCATTCGCGTGGCGCCCTGCGCTGGGTGGATCATCCTGAATACGGGCGCATTGCCGCGCCGGCCAGCCCGCTGCGATTCGACGGCGAAGCCATGCTGCCCGAGCGGCCCAGCGTTCCATTGGGTACCGACAGCCGCGCCGTATTGCAGGAAAGGCTGGGCATGACCGATGCGGAAATAGAATTGCTGGAAAAATCGGGCGTCATCTGAACAGCAGTGCCGCCAGACTTGGGCTAATAGCATCACTCACTGGGGAGATCGTAATGCGCTTCACCATGCCGGGAAATTCTGTATCGATTGCGCTGGCGCTGCTGGTTGGCGTTGTTCTGCCAGGAACGACGCTGGCCCAGGGCAGTTGGCCAGACAAGCCGGTGAAAGTCCTGGTGCCATCGGCCCCGGGTGGCCCTTCTGATCTGTCTGCGCGGCTGATTACCGCGCGCATGCTGGTCGAACTCAAGCAGCCGCTGATCGCGGATAATCGTGCCGGCGGTGGCGGCATGATCGCGCTGCGCATGGCGGCGCAGGCAGCGCCCGATGGTTACACCCTGGTCATCGGCAATCCGGGGCCGGTTGCGGTGGTGCCGCATACCGAGTCCGATGTGGGGTATGACATCGTGAAGGACTTCGAGCCGATCTCGACAGTCATGATCGTCCCCATTGTGTTGAACGTGCGCGACGATGTGCCGGCAAAAACGGTGGCAGAACTGGCTGCGCTGATCAAGGCCAGGCCAACGGCGATCAATTTCGGGTCTTCCGGCATTGGACAATCACCACACATGGCGGCGGAATTGTTCCAGAAGATGATCGGGGTGGAGTTCGTGATCAGCCCCTACAAGGGCGCGCCTCCCGCAGTGCAGGATCTGCTGGTGGGCAGCATCCAGGCGATGTTTGATACCACCACGGGGTTGCCCATGGTGAAGGCGGGGCGCCTGCGCACGCTGGCCATCGCCAGCAGCAAACGCTCCACGCTGATGCCGGCCATTCCCACGCTGGGCGAGCTGGGGTATGCCGATTTCGTGATGAGTTCGTGGTACATCCTGCTGGCACCGGCGCGCACGCCTCAGCCCATCGTCAGGCGTCTCAACAAGCTGGTGAACGACACACTCAATACGCCCGATGTGCGCCAGCAGTTGGCCGCGATCAATGCCGAAGCGATTCCCAGCACGACCGAAGAGGCGCGCGAGTTCGTGCGCTCCGAGCTGGTGAACTGGGGCAATATCGTGAAGCGTATCCGCGGCAAGTGACATTGCCTTTTGACAGGATTGCCCAAATTTTTATGCAGCCAGGAGATATGACATGAGAGGCAAAGCCGTCATTGCCGGCGTCGGTCACACCGCGTTCGGAAAATTGCCCGGACGCAGCACCGTTTCGATGAATGTCGAGGCCTGCCGCAAGGCGCTCGAAGATGCCAATATCCCCAAGGATCGGGTCGATGCGGTGTTTGTGAAAACGCCCAGTTCCGCCCGTGAACTCATGTACGGGCAGAAGCTGACCGAGGCGCTGGGCATACAGCCGAAAATGAACTTCGCGCTGGACCAGGGCGGGGCGGCCAATATTTCGCTGATCTCGATTGCCATCATGGCGATCGATGCCGGTCAGATCGATGTCGCGCTGGTCTGCTATGCGGACAACCCGCGTTCGGGTGACCGCGCCATTTATTCACGACCGCGCGGCGATGATGCCGCCTATGGCTGGTTCTCCACCGCGGCCGGTTACGCCATGATTCATCAGCGCTATCTCATCGAGCATGGCGCCAGGCCGGAACATTTCGGCGCGGTGGCCGTCGCCTGCCGCAAGCATGGCGCGGCCAACCCCAATGCCCAGGTCAGAAAAGCCATCACCATGGACCAGTACATGGCCTCGCCCTGGGTGGTCGATCCGCTGCGGCGCGATGACTGCTGTCTGGTGTCCGACGGAGGCGCGGCCATTGTCATCATGAGCGCGAAGCGCGCCAGGGAACTGGGCGTCGACAAGCCCGTCTCGATTCTGGGTTTCGGCCACGGCAACACCGGCTGGGAAGTGCCGTTGCGCCCCGAGCTCACCAGCACGCTGGCGAAAACCGCGGCCAAGACCGCATTTGCCATGGCCGGCCTCGGACCGAAGGACATCGATGTGGCCGAACTGTATGACTGCTTCACCATCACGCCGCTGATGACGCTGGAGGATTACGGCTTTTGCAAGCCGGGTCAGGCCGGGCCGTTCGTGTCCGATGGTTGTATTGAAATCGGCGGTGACCTGCCGTTGAACACCAGCGGCGGACTGCTTTCGGAAACCGGCATGCCCGGCATGCAATTGACCATTGAGGCGGTGCGGCAGTTGCGCGGCGTCGCCGTCACGCAGGTCAAGGGCGCCAAGGTTGCGCTGGTGAGCAACCAGGGCGGCACCATGCATACCCACGCCACACTTATTCTGGGAAACTGAATCATGGCCGACTATCCACTGCCCCAGGTCACTGAGCTGACCAAGCCCTACTGGGATGCCCTGGACCAGGGGCATATGGTGTTTCAACGCTGCAACGCCTGCGCCAATGCCTGGTTGCCGGCACGGCAGGAATGCCCCAACTGCCTCAAGGCCGACATGCGCTGGGAAAAGGCCAGCGGTCGCGGCAAGGTGGTCAGCTGGGTGGTCTATCACTCGGCCTATCACGATGCCTTCAAGGACCGCCTGCCCTATGTGGTCGCCCTGATCGAACTCGATGAAGGGCCGCGCCTGATGAGCAATTTCCTGGGGGCGCGCGAGGCACTGCGCGGTGATCTGCCGGTTACGCTGGTGATCGAGCGCGAGCAGGGTTTCGCGCTGGGAAAATTCAAGGCGGCGTAACTGCGCGGGCCTGCATGGCCTATTTATTCTGAAGACTGGCAGTAGCTTGGGCCGTGGCCCGAACCGCAGCAGAAACCGGGCCGTGCGGATTGCGAACGCTGCTGAGGACATCATTGCAATGGCACACAAAATCCTTTCAAAAATTACCGTCGTGGACATGACCGAGGGTGTCGCCGGGCCATATGCCGCCACCATACTCGGCGATATGGGGGCAAACGTCATCAAGGTGGAGCGCCAGGAGGGTGACTGGTCGCGCACCGCGGGCACTGGCAGCTATGGCAATGTCGGCAGCGCCCACTTCATCACGCTCAACCGCAACAAGCGCGATCTTGGGCTGGATATCCGCGCCGCCGACGGCAAGCAGATCATGCAGCGGCTGGTGTCGCGCGCCGATGTGGTCATTTCCAATTTCAGACCCGGCGCCATGGCCAAACTGGGGCTGGATTATGATCAATGCAGGGCGCTGAATCCCGATGTCGTGTACTGCACCGTATCGGGCTTCGGGCAGGAAGGTCCGTACTCGAAGTTTCCGGCCAGTGACACCATCATGCAATCGGTGAGCGGGGTGATGAACATGGTCGGCGAGGCCGATGGCCCGCCGTTGCGCGTGGGGTTCCCGCTCGTTGATACCACCGCGGCCAATCATGCGGTGCAGGCCATTCTGCTTGCCTTGTACGGCAAGCTGGCCGGACAGCGCGGTGGCGCCAATATCGACATCAGCCTCATGGCGGCGGCGATGAGCCTGATGAACGTGAACTTCACCGATTACCTGATCAGCGGCAAGACGCCGCAGCGGCATGGCAACCAGAACGCCTCGCTCGCGCCGGCAGGCGCCTTCAAGGTGGCCGGCGGGCGCTACGTTACCGTTGCGGTGCTGCGCGATTCGCACTGGAAGAAATTCTGCGCCGCGATGAGTCTGGAGCATCTGGAAAACGACGAGCGCTTTCGCACCAATACGCTGCGCGTCGGCAATCGCAAGGCGCTCGACGAAATTATCGAGCCGATGTTCCTGTCGCAGTCGTCGGCCTACTGGCTGGAGCGACTGCGCGCGTCCGACATTCTGTGCGGCCCGATCAATACCTTTGCCGACATTGCCGAAGACGAAGCACTGGCGTCGCGGCTGCCCCTGATCGATCCGCGCATCCCCGGCGTATCCCGCACCATGGGCATTCCCATCCGTTTCAATGGCGACTATTTCGGCGTCGAGCAGCCGCCGCCCGCCAAAGGCCAGCACACGCGCGAACTCCTGGCGGAGCTGGAATTCAGTACCGAAGAAATCGAAGGCTTCTTTCGCTCGGGCACGGCGTTTTCTGCGGCGGCGTAGCAATACGCGGTTCGTTGAGCGTCTCCTTGATACGCTCAATTCCTGTCATCCTGAGCGTAGCGAAGGATCTGCTGTGTGCCTTTGAATCAGCAACTTGAAAAAGCAGATTCTTCGTAGCTACGCTCATCAGAATGACATTCCCGCGGACTTAAACGAACCGTAAAGGGGGGAGGGGGCTGCCAAGGGTGCTGCCCTACTTGCCGTCACGCCGAAGTTGCCTGAAGTTGCCTGAGGATCTGAAGGCACGCATCTACAACCTGGCTCCCCGACCAGGGCAAAAGTGGGCATTGGTACGGTGTAATTACCATGCCTTGACAGACCGAAATCGCCCGGAGCCGCCTCTGACGCTGATCAGGATGTCTGCTTACGCCAACACCGGCCATTCACGTACCAGCGACATCATAAAACCGAATCAAGTTGCGCCCTGCCGCTTTCGCCTGATACATGGCCGTGTCCGCCCGCTTGAGAACATCCTCCTGGCTGGTGTCATTCTTGCCGAACAAGGCCACGCCGATGCTCGCCGTGCACCGATGCTCTACCGTTGTTTCCGCTGTTCCCTCGTGCCGAACCTGAAGCACATAAGGTTTGGCGAGTGCGGCGTGGATCTTTTCTGCGATGAAACCTCCTTTGGTTGCAGACTCGGATTTGTCAGCATCCAGTTCGTTGATCATCACCACAAACTCATCGCCGCCGAAGCGCGCCACGGTGTCCACCGTGCGTACACAGTTCTTTAGCCGGCTTGCCGCCTCAATCAACAGCAAATCGCCGACTTCGTGCCCGTGGGTATCATTCAACGGCTTGAAGTTATCCAGGTCAAGGAACATAAGTGCGCCATATTGCTCATTACGCTTACTGGCTGCTATGGCCTGCCTGAGGCGGTCGTTTAGCAGGCGACGGTTTGCCAGTTCAGTTAGCGTGTCATAGAACGCCAGTTGACGCACTTGATCTTCCATCTGCTTGCGCTCAGTAATGTCACGAAGGATGCCGGTGATGAACCAACCATCGGCGAGTTCCCACTTTGCGAGCGAGAGTTCAAGGGGGAACTCGCTTCCATCCTTGCGCAGTCCGCTCAGTTCAACCGTCTTGCCGATGATGCGATGCTCTCCGCCGCAGCGTATGCGATTCATTCCCTCGAGATGCCCACCACGGTATCGCTCTGGTATCAGCAGTGTCATGGGTTGACCCATAATCTCCGATTCGGCGTAGCCGAAGATAGTTTCAGCCCCATGGTTCCAGCCCAAAATGTTTCCGTCACTGCCAGAAGTTATGACGGCGTCGTAGGCGGACTGGGTGATCGCACGGTTTTGTGCCTCGCTTTTATTCAATGCTTTTTCCCGAATCGCGAGAGCTTCCAGCAACCGGTTAAAACCACCGATCAGGTCACCGATTTCGTCCCGACTGGTGATGGGCAGCGGCTGCGTGGGCCGGTTTGCATCGGACAGACTAGCCAGCGTTTCCACCGTGGCAAGCATCGGTGCCAGTTGGCGCTTTATCATCCACCAAGTCAGACCAGCCGCCAGCATGGTGAGAACGATCGTGATCTGCAGTATGCTCCGCTGCATGTCTTTGATGTGCGCAAAAGCTTCCGAGGTTGGCAGTGCGACATTTACATACCAACCCGCGACCGGAACGCTTTTGGCTGAGGCCAGGACTTCCACGCCTGATGAGTTGACTTCAACACCAGAGCCCTCGTAACCCTGAAGAAACCGGTCGAACAACGGGTAAAGGCCTGGGGTGGGGGACGCTTGCATGATGCGACTTTTATCCGTGGCGGTAACAATCAGTCGGTGCTGCGGCGCGACCAGCAAATAACCGCCGGTCTTGCCGTAGCGACTCCCCGTAAGAGAGTCCAGGAAATGTGGCTTGCTTAAATCGGTAGTGCCTATCAAAGCAGCCACCACCTTGGCGTGAGCGTCGCGGATCGCGGTTACGATAAAGAATTCGGGTTGCTTTAGCCGTGGCCCTATCTGGGGACGATCAATGGTGGTCTTTCCCTCTGTCAGGGCCGCATGGACGGCCTCGCTGAAGGAATAGTCCGTCCCGATGCGGCCTGCCACGGTAGGCATATCCGCGATCGCAACACCATCGCGACCGACAATATGAACACCGGCATTGAAGAGCACTGGCAAAGCGACCAGCTGCGAAAGCTTCTTTTGTATAGCCGCCGGCTTTTCCAGCATTGGATAATCAATGGTGCGGGCGACCGCTTCCAGCGCATTAATCCGTTCGACCAGTCCCTGATTAATCTCTGCGGCTACGATAGACGCCGTTGAGAACTGCTGCTCGCTCAGTAGTTGCTGCGTATCCTCGCGCAGCATGCGGTTGGTGAAGAACGCCAGCACCCAGATACTGAGCACGAAAATGGCCAGTGTGAAGATGGTCACCCTGGTCTTGAGTGAGCGCCACTGGAAGATATTCCAGATCAAGCGAATGCCCACCTGCGGGGGGGCGGCAGCCTGCTGGCTATGTTCCGCAGGCTTGGCTGAGGCCTTGCCGGGGGCTCTTGCTATGGGCTTCTTGGTCGCCATGAAAATCCCGTTGCGTGAGGTTGGCACGTTTATGCTGCAATGCTACTCGTATCTATACGCCGGGTCTTTTTTTCGCAGCGGCGGATGACGGACACTTAACCGCCGCTCAGGCGAAGCGTTTGATTTGCTTCTGGGCGTCTCTTCATGGCCGGTTGGCGTCGCACTGCCTCTGTTGCATTAACAAGGGGTTGACTGCATCGCCAGGCAGTTGCTGCGTGCATCTATTTGACCCGCCATGTTCGTGGTATTACCATGGTGATACCTTTTGTATGAGAAGGCGCCGCCATGCCCGCCGTCACGCTGAAATTGCCTGAAGAGCTGAAGACACGCATCAACGACCTGGCTGCCGCCGGCGGCAAATCGCCGCATGCATTCATGGTCGATGCACTCGCTGCGCAGGTGACTCGAGAGGAGTTGCGCAGTGCATTCGTTGCCTCTGCGCTACAAGCGCGCCAGGACGTGGCCCGCTATGGTCAGGTGATGGAAGCCACGGATGTGCATAAATGGCTGCTCGCTCGTGCCGGGGGTGGCAAGGCGGTTCGTCCCCGGGCGAGAAAGCTTCTGAAGTAGTGCTGTGGCCCGCCTCACCTACGCTCCCGCTGCGGTGCTTGATCTGGATCGCTTGCGGGAATTCATCGAGCAGCATGATCCCAGGGCAGCGCCGGCAGTGGCTGAAGCGATTGTGGAGGCTGTTTTCGTACTGGAGCGTCATCCTCTTATCGGTCGTCCGGCCGAAGAAGGGATGCGCGAACTGGTGATTTCTCACGGACGCACGGGCTATGTTGCCTTGTACGATTGGCTGGAGCCCATCGATACCGTGGTCATTCTGGCCCTGCGACATCAGCGCGAGGCAGGCTATGAGTGATTGAACGGCTGGCCGTACCAGTGCTCGTTCCGTGCGCAAGCGTTCGGCGATACCTCGCAGCGTGATATTGCGGGTGATTTGATCGTGGGAATTCCTGTTCCATTACATTGAGTTCCCGGCCGCACCCCGCGACGGCTAGAATGTGTTCTCCGCGTTATCATCCCTACCGGAATTCCCCATGCCCATTTCCATGTACCAGGCGAGCGCGCCGCGCTTCGTCCATACCCTGTCCAATCGGCAAACGCGATTTTCTGGGAAGTGCACAGGATTGTTGTTATCAAATCAAAAATAATCCGATTTATCCATGGTATTTTTCTAGTGAATTGTGATCGCAATGTCCGGTGATATAAATCCGTTTTCGGTCGCCGTCATCGGTGGCGGGCCGGCCGGGTTGATGGCGGCCGAGGTGCTGGTGCGCGGCGGTGCGCGCGTCGATGTCTATGACAGCATGCCCTCGGTGGGACGCAAGTTCCTGCTGGCGGGCAAGGGCGGGCTGAATCTGACGCACTCCGAACCGGTCGAAGCCTTCATTACGCGCTATGGCGATCGCAGTGACCGTATTGCGCCGCTGCTGCAGGCCTTCGGCCCCGACCAGCTGGTGGCGTGGGTGCGCGAACTGGGATTCGATGTCTTCGTGGGCAGCTCGGGAAGGGTATTTCCCGCCGATATGAAGGCAGCGCCGATACTGCGCACCTGGCTGCATCGTCTGCGCGCAGCCGGTGTGCGCTTTCATTTGCGTCATCGCTGGGTCGGCTGGGATGAAGCGGGCCTGCTGCGGTTCGCCACACCGCAGGGTGAGACGCCGGTGCAGGCTGGCGCCACGCTGCTGGCACTGGGCGGTGGCAGCTGGCCGCGGCTGGGTTCGGATGGCGCATGGGTGCCCCTGCTGGCCGCACGCGGTGTCGCGGTGGCGGCGCTGCGTCCGTCCAACAGCGGCTTCGAGGTGGCTTCGCCGCTCAAAGTGGAAGGCGGCGGCTGGAGCGAACACTTCCGCACGCGCTTTGCCGGGCATCCCCTGAAGGCGGTCACCGTTACTTTTACCGATCGCAATGGTGTGACGGTGAAGAAGCAGGGCGAGTTTGTCGTCACCGAAACCGGCATCGAGGGCAGCCTGATCTATGCCTTGTCGGCGGGCCTGCGCGAGGAAATCGCCGCGACCGGCGGCGCGCTCATTCATCTGGACCTGCTGCCCGACCGTGACCTGCCGCGCGTCATCGGCGAGGTGGCGCATCCGCGCGGCGCCAAATCGATGTCGTCGCATCTGCAAAGCCGTGTCGGCATCAAGGGCGTCAAGACGGCGCTGTTGCGCGAACTGGTGCCTGCGGCCGACTTTGCCAATGCCGAGCGGCTGGCGATGGCCATGAAGTCGCTGCCCATCCGGCTCTCCGCCCCACGGCCACTTGAAGAAGCCATTAGCAGCGCCGGCGGTGTGGAATTCGCTGCGCTGAATACGCAACTCATGGCGCCAGCCTTGCCCGGTGTGTTCTGCGCGGGCGAGATGCTGGACTGGGAAGCGCCGACCGGCGGTTATCTGCTTACCGCCTGTTTTGCCTCCGGCCATGCCGCTGGCGAAGGTGCGCTGGCGTGGTTGAATAATGCTGCGGGCGTTGTGGTCGAACCCCCGGCCGAACCACAGATCATTCCCCCGGTTCGGAAAAAGCGCGCTGCCAAAAAGCCGGCAGAAGATGCGACACCACTGAACCAGATGCCGTTGTTTTAAGAATCGGTTTCAAAAACCTGTCATTCCGAGCATTCCGAGCATAGCGAGCATAGCGAGGAATCTGCTGATTAGACTGTGAAGCATCCCCCAGGGGGACTTCTTTCAGGGCGGATTCCTCAGCCTGTGCCCCGAAGGAAGTCCCCTTGAGGGGCTGCTTCGGAATGACATTTTTCCGGGATTTCATTTTTGCAACGAGTTCCAAGTACCCTGTGAATGTATGGCCTGGTACCTCTATCTGCTCGAATGCACGGATGGCAGCATCTACACGGGAATCACCGTTGATGTCGCCGCGCGCTATGCCGCCCACGTGGCGGGCAAGGGCGCGCGCTATACCCGCTCGCATCCGCCGGCGCGCCTGCTGGCCAGTGTGGCGTATGCTGATCGTTCTGCCGCTTCAAAAGCGGAATATGCCATGAAGCAGCTCAGCGCGGCCGCAAAGCGCGCGGCAGCCGCAAAGTTGAAGAAATCGCCTAAGAAAGCGCTGAAGAAGGCGCCGAAACAGAAGACTGCAGTCAAAAAGTCCGCAAAGAAAACGCCCGCAACCCAACGCAAGACCCAACATGACCGCTGACATCACCGAACTTTCCTCTGAGCAGGTCATCACTGCCACCCGACGCTGGATGGAGCGTGCCGTGATCGGCCTCAACCTGTGCCCGTTCGCCAAGGCCGTGCACATCAAGCAGCAGATCCGCTGGGTAGCCAGCGCCGCGACAACCGAGGACGCACTGGTGGCGGAGCTCTCGCGCGAACTGGAAGTGCTGGCCGAGGCGCATCCGGACAGGATTGAGACGACGCTGTTGATTCATCCGCATGTGCTGGGTGATTTTCTGGCCTACAATGATTTCCTCGATATTGCCGACGCCACGGTCACGGCGCTGGACCTGGATGGCATACTGCAGGTGGCGAGCTTTCATCCGGATTACCAGTTTGCCGATACCCTGCCAGGCGACATCGGCAATTTCAGCAATCGTTCTCCCTATCCCACGTTGCACCTGTTGCGCGAGGACAGTATCGAACGTGCCGTCGCATCAATGCCGGACACGGCGCGAATTTACGAAACCAACATTGAAACGCTGCGCCGACTGGGGCACGAGGGCTGGCGGCGGCTATGGACAGATAATGGATAGCGAGTAGCAAACATGAGTACAGAACGATCAGGAAAATCTGCGCCGAGGCAGACCTTGCGGCTGAAGGAGTCGGGTGCCAAATCCGGTGCAATGACGGGGGCCAGGCCGCCGGTACGGGCTGGTGCGCGCCCGGGCGGCAAGCCGTTCGTGAAACGCGCAGCGCCGGCGGCTGCGAGGCCTGCGAGCGGTGCCGGTGACGGACCCAAAGCAGGTCCCAAAGCAGGTGCCAAAGGGAGTCCCAATACCCGCGCCCGATTCAACTCCAGCGCAACGGCAGCACCGCGGCACGCCGGCAAACCGTCGGACGGGCAGGCGCCTCGCTCCGCGCCTCGTTCCGATCCACGCCCGGCGCCACGCCCGGAGCCAAGATGGGAGGCCAAACGAAAGCCCGTGACGCCCGCGCCTGCATCACAGAGCCACGGCCCCTCGGAGAGAGTCCGCGTCTCCAAACTCATGGCCGAGATGGGCATGACCAAACGACGCGAAGCGGACGACTTTATCGAGCGCGGCTGGGTGCTGGTGGATGGCAAGCCAGTGCCTGAACTGGGCACGCGCATTTTTCCGCATCAGAAAATCACGCTGACCAGCGAAGCCCTGGCCGAACAAAAGGAGCGTGCCGCGCGGGAACTCAATCGTCCGCGGCCGGATCTGGATGCTGCGAATGCCGGCAAGATCCGCCTCTCCAAGCTGATGTCGCAGCAGGGGCTGTGTTCGCGGCGCGAGGCCGACTCCTACATCACGCGCGGCTGGGTGCTGGTCGATGACAAGCCGGTGACCGAACTGGGCTCGCGCATCTTCCCGCACCAGAAAATCACGTTGAAGCGCGCTGCGCAGAACCAGCAGGAGGCGCGCGTCACCATCATCCTCAACAAGCCCATTGGTTATGTGTCGGCCCAGGCCGAGCGCGATTACGTGCCGGCGGTGACGCTGATCACGGCGCCAGCCCGCTGGGCTGCGGACACCTCGCCGATACGCTTTTCCAACGAGCATCTCGTGGGGCTCGCGCCGGCCGGACGCCTCGACATCGACTCGCAGGGCCTGTTGATCATGACCCAGGACGGGCGCATCGCCAAGCAGTTGATCGGTGCGGATTCCGAGACCGACAAGGAGTACCTGGTGCGCGTCGAGGGTCGGCTGAGTCCGGCCGATCTCGCGCTGCTCAACCACGGCATTAGTCTGGATGACGAACCACTCAAGCCCGCCATCGTCGAATGGCAGAACCGCGACCAGTTGCGCTTCGTGCTGCGCGAAGGCAAGAAGCGCCAGATCCGGCGCATGTGCGAACTGGTCGGGTTGAAAGTGGTCGGTCTCAAGCGCATTCGCATCGGCAATATTGTGCTGGGTGAGTTGCCGGTGGGGGAGTGGCGGTATCTGGGGCCGGGGGAAACGTTCTAAGGAAGTACTGAACAAGTGGGCGATCCCGCAACGGATCGAAGCGCAGACCGAAAAAACCGCGTGAAAGGGAAGTTTTCACCAAACACTGCGCGATTGACCGCTGCTCGGTCCGGCAATACAGTCGCCCGTGAACAAAAGGTGGCTGGTATTTCCCATGCGGCCTCAAAAGGAGAAGTCAATGGCGTTGGTCGAATATAAGGCTGTCAAGGGGATTGGATACATCACACTAAACCGCCCTGACAAGTTGAATGCCATCACCGATGAAATGGCTCTTGATTTCGCGAAAGCAATGTTCGATCTGGATGAAGACGATGATGCTTTCGTTGGAATTATCTCCGGAAGTGGAAGGGCATTCTGCAGTGGAGCGGATGTGCAGAAGCGACAATTGGGGAAAGCCGATGATGCGCACGGAATGCGTAAAGGGCATACATGGGATGGCGTGGTCCAGACCCCATTTTTCCGCTCAACTCGATCCAAGCCCGTCATAGCCGCGGTTCATGGTTATGCATTCGGAGCCGGGTTGCGGATCGCGCTTTATTGCGACCTGGTTGTCGCGAGCAATGAGGCCAAATTTCAGATAACAGAAGTCCCCAGAGGAATCAGTGGATCACACTTCTGGATGCATCTGATAAACAGGGGCGTCGGAGGCTTCGCCAGCGAGGTTGCACTGACCGGCCGCGTTTGGACGGCAGAGGAAGGACTGCAAGTGGGACTCGTCAATCGTTTGGCGGAGTCAAATCAACATCTCGATGTTGCGACAGCCCTTGCAGTAGAAATAATGAGAAATCCGCCTTTGGCTGTTCGCGCCGTTGTAGAAGCGCGGCGAGCGGCCGTGGAAGAGGTTGATATACGCGCGTATGCGATGCGGCCGAGGAATTTGCATCAGTCGCAGGATTCCAAGGAAAGTGCACTTGCGTTTCTGGAAAAGCGTCCGCCAGTTTTCATGGGTCGCTAGTTGTTCTCGGTTCTGATGCAATATAGAGTCAATTGCATCAGAACCTTGTAGCGCAAGTATCAAGGAAAGTACTGAACGAAGTGGGCGACGTCCCCTGGTATATCCTCCACTGCAGAGGAAGCACCGTGTACGCCTTACCCGGATTTGCGACTTGTTCAGTGTTTTCCAAACTTATCAGTGCCGACAGTCGTTTTGTATTCTTCAGGAGAATAAAAATTAAGCAAAAGACCCTGGCGATATGCGCTCAATTGGGATTCTGCATGCTTGTCGGATCAGTTCATGCGCAAACATATCCTTCCAAGCCAATCAAGGTGATTGTTCCGTTCGCACCGGGTGGCGGGGTGGATATCACTGTGCGGCCAGTAATGGAGCATATGAGCAGGGCCGTGCGTCAAGCGGTTGTGATCGATAACAGAGCGGGAGGAGGAGGAACCATAGGGGCCAATCTCGTGGCCAAATCGGCTCCGGACGGCTATACCCTTCTGATCGGTTCCAGTACGATACTTTCTGTCAATCCGGTCATCATGGATGTTCCATACGACCCCAAGAAAGATTTCGCAGCCATCACCATGATTGGCACACAACCCAAGGTTGCCATAAGCAACCCTTCATCTCCGTACAAAACCTTGCGTGAATTTGTTGCTGCCGCTCGCGCGAGGCCGAACCAGATTTTCTATTCGTCATCCGGCAACGGCGGTCCAGGTCACTTGGGAACTGAATTGTTCAAGTTCCGGACTGGTATTGAAATGGTCCATGTGCCTTATAAAGGCACCCCCCCGTCAATCCTTGCTGTAGTGACGGGGGAGGCGCAATTTAGTCTGGGATCCATTGCGCCGGTAATTGGCATGGTGAAGTCGGGAAAACTCCGTGCCCTTGCTGTAAGCAGCACTACGCGCTCGAAGGCGCTGCCAGACGTTCCCACCTTTTCAGAAGAAGGCTTCAAAGACATGAATCTGAATGCATGGACAGGACTTTTTGCTCCCGCGAAAACCCCGCCATCCATCATTGCCTTTCTGCAAAAGCAGGTGCACGGGTCCTTGCAGGATCCCGGCGTGGTTGAAAGGCTCGCGGCAGATGACGTTGAGCCGGTTGGAAACGCTCCCCGCGAATTTGCAGCGTTTGTGCAAAACGATCAGCAAGAGACAAGAGAACTTCTTGAAAAACTGAAAATAAAAGTTGACTGATCACTTGCATTGAAATGGGTGACCCCCGCTTCGATCAATCTTCGACGAGCAATACCCCTAATCCCCCTCCCGCCCCGGTCTCCCCAGCACCGATCTTGCAATCAACATGCGCTGTATCTCCGAAGCGCCTTCCCCCACGCGCAAGAACCGCACGTCGCGATACAACTGCTCGACCAGCACGCCGCGGATCAAACCCATGCCGCCGAACACCTGCACGGCGCGGTCGGCGATGCGGTTGACCATTTCGCTGCAATGCAGTTTGCAGATGCTGGCGTTGGCCCCAATGGGTTGGCCGCGCTCCAGTTTGGCGATGGATTCTCTCAGCAAGGCGCGGCCCAGTTCGATCTCGACAACGGAGTCGGCGATCATCCAGCGTATGCCCTGGCGATCGGACAGCGGGGCGCCGAAGGTGCGGCGGGTCTTGACGTGTTCGGTCATCAGTTCCAGCAATCGGCTGGCGACACCCACGCAGGTGCTGGCCACCGCCAGGCGCCCGTCGTCCAGCGTGCTCATGGCGGCGGCGAAGCCCTGGCCGACTTCGCCCAGCACCGCATCGGCCGGCACGAAGCAATCCTCGAAACCGAGTTCGGCGAGCTTGTGCAGGCGCGAGCCCATCGACTCGTCGGTGCGCGTGACCGTGAAGCCGGGCGTGCCGCGATCCACCAGAAACGTGGTGATGCCGCCGCGCGCGCCCTTGCCGGCGTCGGTCTTGGCGGTGACGAGCACGAAGTGGGCGGACTCGGCGCGCGAGCTGTAGTGCTTGCGGCCATTGATGACCCAGCCGCCGTCGCGCGGCTCGGCCCGGGTGCGGATCGCCGACGCATCGGAACCGGCTTCGGGTTCGCTGAAGGCGAGCGAGCCGCGGAGCTGCCACTGCGCATAGGGGCGCAGGTATTTTTCCTTCTGCGCGGGGGTGCCCAGGCGCTGCACCGTCAGGCCGATACTGTCGGTCAGCCAGAAGTGCAGGGTGGGCCCGAGGCGCGCGAACTCCTCCAGCACGGCGCAGAACTGCGAGAAGCGCAATCCCTTGCCGCCCCATTCCTCCGCGATGCGCAGGCCGGAATAACCCTGCTGGCGGATCAGTTCCAGCAGTTCCGGCGACATGGTGCCGGCGGCTTCGGATGCGGCCAGCAGGGGTGTGACCGGACCGTCGACGAATTTGCGCGTTGCGGCGCGCAGGTCGGCGGTGTCGTCGTCAAGGTTGCTGCTGGAATTGCTCATGACATGCACCTTTCAAATTGACGATCTGCGCTAAAAGCAGATTCCTCGCGTTGCTCGGAATGACAGCTTTGGCAGGGATTGATTTTGAAGCAAATTCTCAGGCGAGTAATTGGAAGCAGGGCAGGCGGCGCTTTTCTTCGCCCTGCACGTCAACAAAGACCAGGCTAACTTTGGAGCCGATTCTGACCTGCTCGCGATCATCGCCGACGATGCGGCTCATGAAACGCACGCCTTCTTCCAGGTCGATGTGCGCGACGCAATAGGGAAGGTCGGATTTCCAGTGCGTGCCAAAGGGCGAGAAACGCACATGCGCAAAGGTGTACACCACGCCCTTGCCGCTGACGGCGCGCGGGGTCACGGCGCGGTTGCCGCAATGCGGGCAATGCTGGCGCGGGAAGTGCGAATTGCGCTGGCAGGCGTCGCAATGGTTGATGCGAAGTTCGCCACGATCACAATGGTCCCAGAACGCCTTGGTATCCAGGGTTGGATTATCGAAAAGGGATATAACGGGTTTCATGCTTCGCCTCTTTCCAGCACCATCACGCCGAACACCGAAAAGATGCCGCCATTACCGCACCATAGCGCGCGCCGGGCATTGGCCACCTGCCGGCCACTGGCATCGCCACGCAACTGGCGCACCGCTTCAATGCCGTGCACGCCGCCGCCGAAGTGCGCCTGGCTGAGCAGACCGCCGTGCGGATTGACCGGAAAGCGCCCGCTGATATCGGCGTCGCCGCGCGCGAACAGCGCACCGGCCTCGCCACGCGCGCACACGCCCAGCGCTTCCAGTTGCAGCAGCACCGAGAAGGTGAAGGCATCATGCACCAGCAACACATCCATGTCGGCGATGCCTACGCCGGCCGCCTCGAAGGCGCGTTTGGCTACCCGGGGCAGTGACAGCGCCGACAGATCCGGTTGCGAGGCGATGGAGCAATGCGTGGCCTGCATGGCGAAACTGCGCATCACCACGCGGCGCTCACGTGGCACGCCCAGCCGATCGGCTTCGGCGCGCGTGGTCAGCACGAACGCGATGCCGCCGTCGGACACCAGCGAGCAGTCCAGGCGTCGCAGCGGGTCGGCCAGCACCGGGCTGGCGCGATAGTCGTCCATGCTGATCGGTTCGCGCGTCTGGCGATTGGTGAGGCGCATGGCATTCGTGCGCATCTGCACCGCGACGGCGCCGCAATCGTCGTCGCTGGCGCCGGATTCGTCGCGGTAACGCCGCGCCACCATGGCATACGGAATCAGCGCGCCCTGCACGCCGAAGGGTTTCTTGAATTCATCGCCACCCTGCTCGGTATGGAACACGTGGCCCTGCGAATTGGGCGGCCGGGCGGTGGCCATGTTCTCGCCCTGCAGCACCAGGCAATGGCGGCAATGCCCGGCCTGGATGGCCCAGGCCGCCTGCTGCAGCATGCTCATCACCGTGACCGAGCCGCCCACGTCGGCGGCGCTGGCGTAGGTGGGGGTGATGCCGAGATACTCCGACAGCGTCAGCGCGAACATCGATTGCGAGGTGGAGTACGGATTCTGGTTGATCAGCCCGTCGACGTCCTGCAGCGCAATGCCGGCGTCCCGGATGGCGTCCAGCGCAGCCCAGGCCTGCAACTGCGTGGCACCATGGCCATTCAGCTTGCCGAATTGCGTTTCACCGACGCCGATGATGACGATGTCGTCAGTCATGCGATTCCCTGTCTATGCGTTGCAATGTTGCATGTTGAATGGGGGCGCTGCCAATTTTCGCCGAAAGAAAATCATTCAAGATAGGCCGCCTGCAGCAGCGCCTTGACGCGCACGCGATCGACCTTGCCGGTGGCAGCCACCGGAAACTCATGCGCGAACACCACCTTGCGCGGATGCGCGTAGCCGGGACCGTGCTGCAGGAAGAACTGCTTGAGTTCGTCTTCCGACAGCGTTGCGTCCTTGACCGCGATCACCATGGCGGCCGGCGCTTCGCCCTTGGAACTGTGGGTCACCGCGACGACGCAGGCGCTCAACACCGCCGGGTGGCGCTGCAGAATGTTTTCCACTTCGGTGGGATAAACCTTCTCGCCGCCGACGTTGAACATCTCGTCGGTGCGCCCGCGAAAATAATGCAGCCCGCGCTCATCGCGCTCGAACAGGTCGCCCGAGCGATACCAGCCGTTGACGAATTTCTCCGCGGTGATTTCGGGGCGCTGCCAGTAGCCAGAGGCCAGCGATTCGCCGCGTATCCACAGTTCGCCGAAATTGCTTTCCTGGCCGCTTTCCACGTCGATGATCTTCACATCGACGGCGGGGGTGGGGCGGCCGCAACTGGCCAGCGGGCATTCTTCATCCGGACGCATCTGCAATACCACGCCGGCTTCGGTGCTGCCATAGGTGTGGATCACGCGCACGCCCAGCGCCCGCGCGATGCGCGGCATCACGTCGCCGCCCGACGTGGCCGAGCCCACGTACACATGCGTGAGCGAAGAGAAATCCAGCGACTCGAGCAGGTCGTGTTCCTTGAGCATGGCGGCGTAGGCCGGCGCGACACCGAGAATATAGGTGATGCGATAGCGCGACAGATTCTGCAGCGCCTGCCGCGCATCGAACTTCGGCTGTATCACCACCATGCCGCCCGTTTCGAACGCCGAGCCGATGGACAGGCGCCCGTTGGCATGAAAGATGGGCAGTGACACCAGCGTGCGCAGCGTGCCGCCAACGATGGATTGCGTGAGCGGCGCGTACACATGCAGTTTCATCAGGATATTACGATGCGTATTCATGACCGCCTTGGGGCGGCCCGACGAGCCGGAGGTGAAGCACAACTCGGACACGCTGTCGGAGGCCAGGCGCGGCGGCTCAAAGTGGTCGGCCGCCGCATCGGTGATGGCGGCCATGGTCTCCGTGTAATTCAGCCAGCCTTCATCGGTCTTACCTGCCTCGTCGAGCAGTAGCCGATACGTGCAGCCGGCGTTCAATGCGGCCTGCATCGCGGATGCATTGCATTCGCGATCAACGATGGCCACCGTGGCGCCCGCCTCGCGTATCGATTGCTCCATGCCGTCCTGGCCGAGTTTGGTATTGACCATGACCGGCACGCAGCCGGCACGCATGGAGCCATACATGGCCTCGATGAATTCGATGCGATTGCCCAGCAGCAGCGCCACGCGCTCGCCCACGGGCACGCCGAGTCGCTGCAACGCGGCGGCAAAGCGGTTCAGACGACGTTCCAGTTGCCGGTAGGTAATCTGATTTTCACGGCCGTCATGCAGATCGATCACGGCGATATTGTCCGGCACGGATTCTGCCGCGCGGGCACTGATATAGCCGAGGTTGAACCGTTTGTGGTCAGGCAACATGAGGGTCAGTCCTTTTGGAAAGCAAGAGTGCCTGCGAGCGCGGCGGCATACACGGCAAAACAACGACGTACGAAAATGGCCTGCCGAGGATAGCGCAATCCATTGGCGAAGTCAGCCGCGTGTCAGCCGCGACCGGGAAGCAGGGCAAGGCCAATTGGTGTATAAAAGTATGCGCTGCATGCCGCATGATGAGATTGATTCTGCTGCAACAACCGGGGGAGAACAGGACGTGGTTGAACCATACCAATTTGTGTCGAGCATGCTTGTGTTACACATGCGTACCCTGGCCATGCTTGTGGGCGCGGCATGCTGCATGCCCTTGTTGGCCGCCGAGCCGGTTGCGGAGTTTCCCAGCAAGCCTGTCAAGATCATCGTGACCTTTCCGCCGGGTGGTGGCACCGACATTGTGGCGCGCACGGTCGGGCCGCGCCTGGCCGGCGTGCTGAAGCAACCGGTGCTGATCGAGAATCGTGGCGGCGCGAGCGGCACCATCGGCACCGACGCAGTCGCCAAGGCGCCCGCCGATGGCTACACGTTGTTGTTCGGCACCACCGCCGGCCTGGTGATGGGGCCATTGATGATGAAGCTGCCCTATGATCCGGTGAAGGATCTGGCACCGGTGTCATTGCTGCTGACCAATCCGCTGATGCTGGTGGTGAACAGCAGCATGCCGATTCATTCGGTGAAGGAGCTGATTACCTATGCCAAGGCCAATCCGGGCAAACTCAATTACGCCTCGGTGGGCAATGGCTCGCCGAATCACATTTCCACCGAGATGCTGAAGTGGCTGACCGCAATCAATCTGGTGCACGTGCCCTACAAGGGCGTGAGCCTGTCCATCACCGACATGCTGGGCGGGCAGATACAGGTGATGTTCAGCCCCATGCCGGCGCTGATGCCGCATATCCAGTCGGGCAAGTTTCGAGCGCTTGGCGTGAGTTCGAGCAAGCGCGCAGCCGCGGCGCCCGATCAACCGACCATGATCGAAGCCGGCGTGCCCGGATTCAACGCCGATTTCTGGTATGCGATATTCGCGCCGGGGCAGACCCCGGCAGCCATCATCGCCAAGCTCAACGGCGGGTTCGTGAAGATTCTGGCCGAGCCCGACCTGATCAAGTCGCTGGCGGATCAGGGTACCGACCCGCGCAGCAGCACGCCGGCGGAACTGGGCAGCCTGATGCAGGCGGACATTGAACGCATGGGCAACGTGATCAAGGCCGCGTCGATCAAGGCGGAATAGAGCGTCACGTTCAAAATGCCAAGTTGGAAAATATGTCATTCCGAGCGCGGCGAGGAATCTGCTGTTGAATCTGGCCATAAAGCAGATTCCTCAGCCCTGGGCTTCGGAATGACACTTTTTTCGGAATGTTTTTGTGGTACCAGAAAAACTGTAGACACAAGGGGAGAACAAACATGTCGAAAATGAGGCGTCATCTGATCGATACGCGATTCGGGCAGATTCACTGCCGCACCGTGGGCGCGGGGCCGGCCGTGGTCATGGTGCATATCAACAACCAGTCGTCGGCCGGGTTCCTCGAGTTGATGGCCAATCTCGCGCCGAATGCGACGGCGGTGGCGATGGACTATCCCAGCCACGGCATGTCCGACCATATCAGCTATACCCCGACGATTGCCGATTACGCCACCTGCGTCACCGAAGTCATGCAGGGGCTGGGCATCCCGCGCTATGCGGTGCTGGGCGAAGCCACTGGCGCCGTGGTTGCCGTCGAGATGGGGGCCAACAATCTTGACCGGGTGAATGGCATCATCATGCTCAACTGCCCCATCTACAAGGACACCAAACAGGCGCACGAGGTTCACTCGCAGGTGAAGTCGCAAACCCTGCGACCGGTGGATTCCTCCGGCTTTCCGCTGACCCGCACGCTGGAATACGTGCTGGCCAATGACCCGTCCCACGCGCCGCTGAAACCCGATCAATCCTGGCTGGACCGCGTCAGCCTGGGCCAGATCCAGGCCGGCCGCAGCAGTTGGCAGGCACTCGATGCGGTGAATGCCTATGACCTCGCCAACACCTTCGGCAAGGTCGGCTGCGAAGCCATGCTGCTGATGGGCGAGCATTTTCACTACACAGGGCAGATCGGCGAGTACACGAAGCGCTTCAAGCGCCTGACCGCCGAGGTGATTCCGAATGCGCGCTTCTGCATGGGCTGGGAAAAAGCCGATGTGATCGCGCCGAAGGTGGTTGAGTTTCTGAAGCGGGTGAATTGATCTGCCGCCTTGATAATGCCTCGGAAGCCCTGAACAGGGCTCGATAGTCCGAACGACGGGCCTGCGCAGGGAACTTGACCTGCATCAACCCGGGGGCCTCAAACGCATGCCAGACTTCATCCATCGAAAGGAGAAACTCGCATGCTGGCCAAGACCATCGGAAGACTGATTGCCGCAATGTCGCCTCGTAGCGACAATTATTTCCGGCTGTTTGACGAATTGACTGCCTGCACGGTGCGCGGCGCCAAGCTGCTCGCAAAAATGACTTCGGTGCGGGATCCGGTCGCTTTTGAGCAGCTGTTTGTCGACATCCAGCGCGCCGAAGGCGATGCCGACAAAGTCACGAGCAGCATTTTCATCACGCTGCACAAGTCCTTCATCACGCCCTTTGATCGCTGGGAGATCAAGGAACTGGCCAAGGCGCTGGATGACATGATCGACTGCATCGAGGATATTCCCCAGCGCGCCAAGCTCTACGGTGCCGGCAGCTTTACGCCGGAGATGGCGGCGCTTGGCCAGATTACACTGCGTGCTGCGGAGAAGGTGCAGGAGGCCGTCGCGCTGTTGTCCGACATGAAGAATGCCGAGCGCATCCTGAAAATCTGCCAGGAAATCGGCGGTATCGAAAGCGAGGCGGACAGCGTCATGCGCGCGGGGATGGAACGCCTCTTTGCCGAGTCCACCGAGGCGCGCAAGTTGATCCGTGACAAGGAACTCTACGAGTTGTTCGAGGAGGCGGTGGACCGCAGCGAGGACGTGGCCGACGTCATTCACGGCGTCGTGCTCGAGCGCATATGATCGACCAGGCGTTCCTGGTCGTGGCGATTCTGGTCGTCGTGGCGTTGCTGTTCGATTTCATGAACGGCTTTCACGATTCGGCCAACTCGATCGCGCTGATGGTGTCGACGCGGCTGCTGACGCCACAGGCCGCGGTGGCCTGGGCGGCCTTCTTCAACTTCATTGCCTTCCTGGTGTTCGGGCTGCAGGTGGCGATGACCGTCGGGTCGGGGATCATCGACCCCGCCATCGTTGACAATGCGGTCATCTTTGGCGCGCTGTGCGGCGCCATCATCTGGAACGTCATTACCTGGTGGTTCGGCATTCCCTCATCGTCGTCACACGCATTGGTGGGAGGGCTGGTCGGGGCGGCACTGGCCAAGGCCGATACCAGCGTCATCATCGCCAAGGGCCTGCTGAAGACCTCCAGCGCGATTATTCTTTCGCCTTTGCTGGGTTTGTTGCTCGCGCTGATGCTGTCAATTGTGGTGCTGTGGGTATTCAGGAAATCGTCGCCATCACGCACCGAGCGCCACTTCAACACGGCGCAATTTGTATCTTCTTCGCTTTACAGCCTGGGCCATGGCGGCAACGACGCGCAAAAGACCATGGGGATCATCACGGTGCTGCTGTATGCCAACGGCTACCTGCAGGGTGAGATGCACGTGCCGTTCTGGGTGGTGATTTCATGCCACCTTGCCATCGCGCTCGGCACCCTGTTCGGCGGCTGGCGCATTGTCAGGACCATGGGCATGGGGATTACCCGGGTCAGGCCGTCGGGGGCGTTCAGCGCGCAGACGGCGGGTGCTGCGACCTTGTTTCTGGCAACCTATCTGGGCATACCGGTATCGACGACGCACACCATCACCGGCGCCATCGTCGGCATCGGACTGTCGCGGCGCGTGTCGGCGGTGCGCTGGAATATCGCGACGCGCATCGTGTGGGCCTGGGTGCTGACCATTCCGGCATCAGGTCTGATTGCTGCGCTGTTCTGGTATCTGGGGCGCAACTTCCTGTTGTAAGCAAGGTCGCATGGCAACGCGCATGTCCGTCGCGGCATCATTCCGTGGTTTTGATGTTGTTGTCCTTGACCAGTTTTTTCCATCTGGCGACATCGCTGGCAACCACCCGGACCAGTTCCGCAGGCGTGCTGCCGACCGGCGCGATGGCCTCGGATTCGAGCTTGGCCAGCAGGTCCGGTGCCCGTACCGCCTTGCCCAGTTCCGCACTCATGCGGTTGACGATGTCGACCGGCGTTGTCGCCGGGGCGAGCAGCCCGAGCCAGCTCGGATACTCATAGTCCGGAATGCCCAGTTCGGCCACCGTGCGCAGTTGCGGCAAGGCCGACACGCGATTGCCGGTGAGGAGCGCCAGCGCCTTCAGTTTGCCGGATTTGAAATGCTGCAGGCCGGTGCCGATGGAGATGGTGACCACGTCGATGCGGCCGGCCAGCGCATCGATGACGGCAGGCGCCGAGCCCTTGTAATGCACGAAGGTCACCTCGGTTCTGGTGGCATTGTGCAACCACGCGCCGACCAGATGCGTCACGCCCCCCTGTGCCGCGCTGCCCCAGTTGAGTTTGCCGGGATTGGCGCGGGCATAGGCGATGTACTCCTCATAGCTGTTGGCAGGAACCGCTGCACTCACCACCAGCAGCATGGCGCGTTTGCTGACGAGCGAGGTCGGCGCGAAGTCCTTCAGCGTGTCATAAGGCAGGTCGTCACGGAAGGCCGGAATGATGGCAAAACCCGATGAGGTCAGCAGCCAGGTGTAACCATCCGGTTTCGATTTTGCGACGTAGTTGTTGCCGATGACGGCATTGCCGCCGGGCTTGAAGTCAACGACGAAGGGCTGGCCGGTACTCTGTTGCAGCCGCTCATTGTAGAGGCGGATTTCGCGATCGCTGGGACCGCCCGCGGTGAGGGGAATGATGAAGGTGACCAAACGGTTCGGCCAGGTTGACGCTGCATTGGAAGCCGTCTGCGCAAAGCCCGGGGGCGTCGCCAGCGTTACCGCGGCAGCGCCGGCCGCGAGCAGGAGGTATCCGAAAAAACGCATGACTTGCTCCTTGGCGCGATCTTGGGTCCAGATGCAGTGCCGCAACCAGTGCTTCCCTAAATTTTGGGCACGCCGATGGCACTGACGAGTTTTTTCCATTTGGCGATTTCCTGATCGACTTCCTCGGCGAGTTGCTCCGGGGTGTTGCCGACGATTTCCGATTCGGTAGTGCCGTTCTTCAGCAGTTGCGCGCGCACACCGGCATCCTTGAGAATGGCCACGATTTCGGTGTTCAATCGGGTGACGATGCTTTTGGGCACGCCGGACGGCGCGAAGTAGGCAATCCAGGACGTCGCCTGGAAGCCCGGATAGCCCTGTTCCTCAACGGTGGGAACCGTCGGCGCCTGTACCGACCGGATGCGGGAGGTGATGGCCAGCGCCTTCATGCGCCCCGCCGCGATTTGCGGCATTGCCGGCGGCGTCCCGATGAACAGCATGTCCACCCGCCCGGCGGCAATATCGACAAACGCGCCCGAAGGCGCCTTGTATGGCACGTCGGTCAATTTGATGCCGGTCGTATGCTTGAACAACTCCCCGGTCAGCTGCGAGATGCCCCCGGTAGTGGCCAGCGTATATTTCCCCGGATTGGCCTTTGCCAGCGCCACCAGCTCCGCCACGGAACCGGCGGGCAATGAATTGCTCGCCACCAGCAGGTAGACGATATGCAGAACCTGCGTGATGGGCTGAAAATCCCTGACAGGATCATATTGCATCTTTTCAAACAGGCTGACGTTGGCGCCATGCGTGGCATTGGTGCCCAGAAGCAATGTGTAGCCATCGGGCTCTGCTTTTGACACCGCTTCGGTGCCGATCATGCCGTTGGCGCCGGGGCGATTATCGATGACCACCGGTTGCCCTATCCGGGTTGCCAGCACCCCTCCGACAATCCGGCCGGTTAAGTCGGTGCTGCTGCCCGAGGCAAATGGCACGACCACGCGCACAGCTCGTGCCGGATAGGCCTGTCCCATTGCCTGGTCCGCCAGGAACAGGAGTCCCGACGCCGTCAGCAGCAAAATATTAACCATGCATTTCACTCTCATCTCCAATCTCAGAGCAACGGGACGGACCCAACAGGAAAAACTTCATTGCCAGCCCCGATTTTACTCGTCCCCGAACAGGCGGCTTGACGCATTGCCATTGGCCTGAATCAAGGAGCGGGTCCGTGCGCCAATTTGAGCTGGAGGAAGGACCGGCGGATTCGGTGAATGGTTGCCTGTAAGGAATGCCAGGAATAATCTGCCGATCATTGGTGTTTACCACGCAGCAAGCAGTCATTCCCCAGCGTATTCGAAGGGAATTTCCTGTATTGTTAAAATGATCAATTATTAAAACAGGTCATTAATTGAAAGCAATATATTAAAACATTGTTATCAATTTTATTGCTCGGAAAGCAGGCCCGGCCAACACCATTTTCGATTGAAGGCTAAACAGGAGCTGGCGCAGGCGGCGGATCTCATGCGGCTCTGGTACCCTTGCGCATGGCTGGCTTTCCAAACGTGTAAAACCGATTGAATTCAAGCCATTTTCAAACCGAGGAGAACTGTATTGAATACCAAAATGAGAATCGCCATCCTGGCGGGATTTGCTTTTGCTGCGGCGAGCGCCGGTCTGCAGGCGCAACAGGGTGATACCAAAAAATCAGCGGCACAAAAGCCCATGGGATTCTTCGTGACCAGTGTCGGCTCCGGCAAGGGTGCCGACCTTGGCGGTCTTGAGGGCGCGGACAAGCATTGCCAGGCTTTGGCGCAGGCAGCTGGCGCGGGCAAGCGCACCTGGCATGCGTACCTGAGCGCCAATGAGGCCGGTGGCGCAAAGAAGGTGGTGAACGCGCGTGATCGCATCGGCAAGGGGCCCTGGTACAACGCCAACGGTGATCTGATCGCGAGCAATGTGGATCAGCTGCACACCGAGAACAATCTGAACAAGAAAACCGCACTGACCGAAAAGGGTGCGGTCGTCAACGGTCGTGGCGATACCCCAAACATGCATGACATGCTTACCGGATCGGATACCCAGGGCATGGCGTTTTCCGGCGCCAACGATACCACCTGCGGCAACTGGACCAAGAGCAGTGCCGCTGGCTTTGCCCAGGTGGGTCATCACGATCGTACCGGGCTGGACGAGAAGCCGCCAGCCAAGTCCTGGAATCATTCGCATCAGACGATTGGATGCAGCCAGGAGGCATTGGTAAAGACCGGTGGCGCCGGCCGCTTCTACTGCTTCGCGGCCAAGTAATTCCGGTTCTGCCAAATGCAAACGGGGCGCGAGAAATCGCGCCCCGTTTTTTTATGGTTGTCTGATGTAATTCAGTTCAATCCCTGGCTGTTCAGGTAGTCGTCGTAGCTGCCACGGTAATCGATGATCTGCGTTGGTTCGCCTTCCTTGCCTGGCTTCAGCTCGATGATGCGTGTCGCCAGTGACGACACGAACTCGCGATCATGCGAAACGAAGATCAGGGTGCCCTTGTATTTGTCCAGCGCCGTGTTCAGCGATTCGATGGATTCCATGTCGAGGTGATTGGTCGGCTCATCGAGCATGAGCACATTGGGCATCTTCAGCATCAGCTTGCCGAAGATCATGCGCTGCTCTTCACCACCGGAAATTACCTTGACCGATTTCTTGGTTTCGTCGCCCGAGAACAGCAGCCGGCCCAGCGTGGCGCGCATGATCTGATCGTCGTCGCCTTCGCGACGCCAGCGCGACATCCATTCGATCAGGGTGTCTTCCGTGGTGAAATCGGCCGCGTGATCCTGGGCACAGTAGCCCGGCCGCGCCTTTTCAGCCCACTTGACTTCACCGGCATCCGGCTGCAGCCCACCCGTAGTTTCCTTCGCGAATGCTTCACCGAGCAGGCAGCGCAGCAGCGTAGTCTTGCCGATGCCGTTGGGGCCGATGATGGCGACCTTGTCACCGGCATCAATGGCCAGTTCCAGTCCCTTGATCAGCGGTTTGTCATAACTCTTGGCCAGATGCTTCACCTCCAGCGCAAGGCGGTGCAGCCGTTCCTTGTCATCGATATCGAAGCGGATGAACGGGTACTGGCGGCTGGAGGGTTTCACGTCCTCCACTTTCAGTTTTTCGATCTGCTTCATGCGCGAGGTGGCCTGGCGCGCCTTGGATTTGTTGGCGCGGAAGCGTCGTACGAATTCTTCGAGGTCGGTAATGCGATCCTTGGTCTTGGCATTGGCCGTCAACTGCTGCTGGCGTGCCATGGTCGAGGCTTCCATGTAGTCGTCGTAAGTGCCCGGATAGACGCGGATGGTGCCGAAGTCGACGTCGGCCATGTGCGTGCAGACGCTGGAGAGAAAATGGCGGTCGTGGGAGATGATCACCATGGTGCTTTGCCGCGCGTTGAGAATGTCTTCCAGCCAGCGGATGCTGTTGATGTCCAGATTGTTGGTCGGCTCATCCAGCAGCAGGATGTCCGGATCGCCGAACAGGGCCTGTGCCAGCAGCACGCGCAGCTTCCAGCCCGGTGCTACCGCGCTCATCGGGCCGTGGTGCTGCTCGATAGGTACGCCCAGGCCCAGCAGCAACTCGCCGGCGCGCGCCTCCGACGTATAGCCGCCAAACTCCGCGAATTTGGTTTCGAGGTCGGCCGCCTTCATGTAGTCGTCTTCGCTGGCATCGGCATTGGCATAGATGGCATCGCGCTCACGCATGGCGTTCCACATCTGCTCGTGACCCATCAGCACGACGTCGAGCACACGCTCTTCTTCGTAACCGAACTGGTCCTGTCTCAGCTTGCCCAGACGCTCATTGGTCTCTATTGCCACCGATCCGGCCGTCGGGTCCAGGTCGCCGCCCAGGATTTTCATGAAGGTGGATTTGCCACAGCCATTGGCGCCGATCAATCCATAGCGGTTGCCGCCGCCGAATTTGACGGACACATTTTCGAACAATGGCTTGGCGCCGAACTGCATGGTGATACCGGAAGCGACTATCAAGGGATATCTCTGAAAAAGGGTGGTGGGGCAGGCCGTCAGCGCCGATGCTCAGGGTGAGGCGACACGCCGCAGGGGCGGGGTGCGGCGCGAACCATAACCCGCTTCGCGCTGGCGCGCAAGTGATCGCCACGAGTGGTGCCCGGAATGCCTGCCTGCATCGCCCATCGGCAAGGCCGGCAACAGGCGGAAATCCGCAAAAGTGGTGCCGAGAAGTGCGCCAAGTGATTCAATTTTTCATTTATGCTGCTGGAATGTCAGGCGATTCTGAACTGACAGTATCCCCAAGCAATTTCAAGGAATGATCATGATTACCCCCGTATTTCTTGCCCGTGCGGTGACCACGCTGTGTGCCGCCCTGCTTTGTCTGAATCTGCAGGCCCAGGAGCGGCGCGCCATTGCCCCCGGTTTTCCCTCCAAACCGATACGCGTCATGACGACGGTGACGGCCGGCGGCGGGCTGGATTTCATCACGCGGGCGGTCAGCGCCAAGGTGGGCGAGCGACTGCTCTTTCCCATCATTGTCGATAATGTAGCCGGTGCCAATGGCGCCATTGCGGTCAATACCACCATCGCAGCGGCCCCGGATGGACACACCATCCTCAGTACCGGTGGCTCGACCACCATCAACGCCGTGTTCAAGAAGTTCGACAAGGACGTACGCCAGGCCCTGGCGCCGGTTGCGCAAATGAGTTCACAGCCCTATGTGCTGTTTGCGCCGGCCAATTCGCCGTTGAATTCGGTGCAGGACATGGTCGCGCTGGCCAAGCGCAATCCGGGCAAGCTCAACTACGGCTCGACCGGTATCGCGTCGGTGATCCACCTGGGCATGGAATTGATCGAGTCCACTGCGGGCATCGACATGGTGCATATTCCCTACAAGGGCAGCGCGGCATCCGTTCTCGATCTGTCCTCGGGACGCCTGGATGTGCTGATTGCCGCCGTTGTCTCCGGCGGGCAGCTGGCGCGTACCGGCAAGATCAAGGCGCTGGCCATTACCGGATCGAAGCGGCTTGCCGAGTTTCCCGGCGTGCCGACCATCGCCGAGTCGGGTTTTCCAGGCTACGATCTGTCCAACACCTATACCTTGTACACGGCGGCGGCGACACCTCCCGTGATACTGACGGCACTGAATCGCGAAGTCGTGCAAGCGCTGACCGATCCGGAGCTGCGCAAGAAAATGGCGGCGGATTCTTCGGTTCCGGGGGAGCCGCGCACACCGGACGAGTTGAGAAAAATTCTGATTGCCGATATGGAGCGCTGGGATGCGGTGGTGAAGAAGGCGAACATCAAGCTGGAAGAGTGAACCTGCAATTCATTGCGATGTGAGCGGAACTCCCGTCGCACGCTGTTGATGCGAATCTGGTTGGCGCGGTCGATGCCGGAGTGCCTGGCAATCTAATCGAGGGGATTGGCGATGCGATTTTCATGGCGACGGATGGCACGGTCGCCATCGGCAGCACACCGCAGCAGTTCCGGGAGTACATTGTGACCGAGACCCATCGCTGGAGAAAACTGGTGCAGGAGACCGGGATCAGACTGGGCGATTGATGGGGAGGGTATGGCAATGTGTTGTGTGCTTATTTTGCACGCGATGACCCTGACCGGGTTATAGTGAGTCAGTGTCGCAGGTGTTTTCCAGCAACCGATTGTGGATTGGAAATTCTCTGATGAATGTTGTGTGGCGTTTTTTTCAGGACGAACAGCAGCACTGGAAGTGGCAGCAATTGTCCTCGGACAAGTCTGTCGTCGGCGAATCGAAAGCGGGTTACAGCGACTACGAAGCCTGCCTTGCCGATGCGCGCGATCATGGCCACAATTTCCTGCCCGCGCAGGCGGCACGCGGGAAGTCGCGGCGCCTGGCCTGAAGTTGAATTGAAGCGCTATCCCTGGGGCGCTTGCGGGCCACTCACGGGTCAGCCTTGATATTGGCTTTTCTGATGATGGCGCCCCATTTGTCCAGCTCCGACTGCATGTAGGAAGCCAGTTCGCTGCCTGAACCGCCAGCCGGTTCGGATCCATCAGCGGCCATGCGGGCAATCACATCGGGCAGTCGCAACACGGCGACGGTTTCCTTGTGCAGTCGATCCACCACCGGCCGGGGCAGTCCGGCCGGGCCGAGCAGGCCATTCCATTGCGTCACTTCGAAGCCGGGTAATCCCGATTCATGCAATGTCGGCATGTCGGGCAGCATGGCCATGCGTGCGCGGCCGGTCACTCCCAGTGCGCGCACCTTGCCGGCCTTGACGTAGGGCATGCCCGATACAACGTTGGCGATGGCGATCTGCACGCGTCCGGCGAACAGGTCGCTGTACGCAATCGACATGCCCTTGTAGGGCACATGCACGAGTTGGGTCTGGGTCATGGACTGCAGCAGTTCGGCGGTCAGGTGCACGATGCCGCCATTGCCCGACGAGGCGTAATTGAGTTTTCCCGGATTGGCCCTGGCGTGGGCAATGAACTCGCTTAAATGGGTCGCTGGAATGGCGGGATGGATCACCAGCAGATAGGGATTGACGCTCAGGAAGGTAATGGGGGTGAAGTCCTTGATCGTGTCATAGCGGACCCTGGTCAACAGCGTATTGGTGAGCGTGGTCGCGCTCATGACCATGATGGTGTAGCCATCGGCGGGTGCGCCCGCCGTGACTTCCGCGCCGATGGCGCCGCTGGCGCCGGCGCGATTGTCCACCAGCACGGGTTGCCCGAGCTGTTCTCCAAGTTTGCCTGCGATCAGGCGTGCATTGAGGTCGACCCCGCCGCCGGGCGGGAAGCCCACGATCATGCGTACGGGTTTGTTGGGGTATCCCTGTGCCGATACCCCAGTGGCAATCAGCAGCATGGCTGCAATCAGGTATTTCAGCGTGCTTTGCATGGGTTCTCCCGGTTGGCGAGTGGAGGAGATTTTGCGCGTGCTGCGCAAGTGTGAGGCAGAAGAAGGAATGCCTATCTTCCGGTGAATTTCGGTTTGCGCTTCTCGCGAAAGGCGTTGACCGCTTCCTGATGGTCTTCGCTGCTATTGGTGTGCGCCTGGTAGGCGAGGCCGGCATCCATGTAGGCCTGCGCGGCCTGGCGACGCGGAATATTGATGCAGGTCTTGGTCCATCGTATGGCCTTGGTGGCGCCCGCCGCCAGGCGATCGGCGAAGTCATAGACCTGTTTGTCCAGTTCTTCCGCCGGCACGGCGTGATTGATGAGGCCGATTTCCTCAGCCTTTTTTGCGCTCAGCAGGTCGCCGGTCAGCAGATACTCCATGGCTCTGGGGTAACCGATGAGCTGCGGCCAGATCATCGATGCGCCGTCGCCTGCCGCGAAACCCATGCGCACATGCCGGTCACCGATGCGTGCCGTATCCACGGCAAAGATGACATCGCAGAACAGCACCAGGCTCGCGCCCCCGCCGATGCAGTCGCCATTGATGCGCCCGATCAGAGGTTTCTCCAGTTCCAGCATGGCGCTGATGCGTCGTTTCACGCCGGTGTTTTTCTTGTGGTAACTGTCGACTTCGTTGATTCTTTTCTGCATGCCATCCTGGATGTTGCCACCGGCGCAGAATACTTTTCCGGCGCCAGTCAGCACAACGACATCGGTGTCGGCATCATCCTGCACGTCATAGAAGATGGTCTTCAGCTCATCATGCATGCGCTGATTGATGGCGTTCATGGGCGGGTTGCTCAGCGCGATGGTTAATACTCTGCCGCGCCGCTCCGTGGCGATATGCTGATACTTGCTGTAATCCACTGTCATCGTCTGCTCCCTGGAAATGCTTGCAGCTGGTTGTTTGGCCGATTCGACAATGAGTTTACTGCATGGGGCCGCTGGATGAGTGTGATCGTAGCGAAGAACTCGCTGCGGCGAGAACGTCGCGGACTCGCGGGTCCGGTTCTCGGAAGGGGGGGCGAAAAAAAACGGGTGCCCCCTAAGGCGCCCGTTTCAAGAGGGGAATTACTCGATGAGACAATTTTTGAACTTCAATTACTGCCGGTATCTCCGGCTTGGTGCGCAGGGGCTGTACCGATGCATTGATACGGCCCCTGACGTCAGGTTAAATGAGGGAAGTGCATCCCCTCATGCGTGAATCACGCTTAGAACGAGTGAACGATACCGCCGTTCAACGAGCTGATATCCGCGCCGCGGTTGTACGGGGTCAACCCGATAACGTTGGTGCGAAGGTCGACTGCTGCACGGTCTTCGTTGCTGATGCGCGTGAAGCCAAAGACCATCTTGGTGCG
>CANKAJ010000006.1 GCA_947479645.1 Betaproteobacteria bacterium
GAAGCGGTGTGTCACCGATCCGGTCGTGTCCCACGACTCATGGTCCTGCTCGGCGCAGCCCGAGACATAGATATGGACCAGCGGACTGTCCCTGAAGTCCTGCATGGACTGATGCAGAAGCGAGAATAGTCCATCGGCGCTTTGTGCATCGGGCGAGGGAAAGTGGCCACCGAAGGTCGCCTGCGATACGGAGTCATAGACCAGGATGCCCAGTCCCGCGCCAAGCCGCTCGATGAGGATGTCTTCTCCATGGCATTCCGCGCAGGCGATCTTTCTCCAGGGGCCCTGCTCGATTGAAATGGACATCAAATGCTTTCTTATTTGCGCAGAGTGGAGTTTGCCTTGAATTTATTCGCCTCGATCACAAACATTTGGTCCGGCGGCGAATTGCCAATAGCTGGCTGTCACCGCTATAATGCATCGCATCTGCAATGCATAAGGCGTGCCGATGAAAACTACGACCATCCCGCCATTGCGAGTGTCACCGGAACTCCGCAAGCAAGCCGAAGCGGTCCTCGAAAAAGGGGAAACCCTGTCCGGGTTCGTGCTTGAGGCCGTGAACCGGAATATCGAATACCGCAAGTCCCGGCAGGCATTCATCGATCGGGGCCTGGCCAGCGCAGAGCAGGCACGCAAGACCGGAAAGTACATACCAGCCGAAAAAGTCCTCGCAAAGCTGGATCGCAGGCTGGCCAAGGCGCGGCAGCGCGCAGCCTGAATCAGTGGATCGCTACAACGTCCGGTTCACGCCGGAAGCCGAGGACGATCTGCTGTGCTTGTACGACTTTCTGCTGGAAAAGGATCTTAATGCTGCCGAAAAGGCGCTGGATACCATCAAGGCGGCAGTTGAATTGCTTCGATTTTCGCCCTTCTCCTGCCGCAAGGCGCTGCCTGACACGCCGTTCCTCAGGGAACTCGTCATCCCGTTTGGTTCGGCTGGTTATGTGGCGTTGTTTGAAATCGAAACGGGAAACGTTGTCAGCATCCTGGCGGTTCGGCATCAGCGGGAGGATGATTATCAATAGATGCTGGATGGTCTGGCATGGCCCATTATATTTCTGGATGTGCCGCCCCAACTCATGGATCGCATTATGAGCAAAGTTCTGCCGCAATTGCTGTAAAAGCTGGCAACTGAACCTGCGTGCCCGTCCGTTGGCTTTAGTGCGAAATTTCGTATATAGGGGCAGAGGGGGGCGATTACTCCGGCGTGATGCCGACTTTTCCGGCGAGGTCTGCATAAAACCGGGCCTGTTCGGCTATTGTCTTTGCGGTGAGTGCGGGAGGTGTTTTCGTAGCGGTCAACAGGATTTTGGCCAAGGACGCCTTTGCTTCCGTTGACTGCAGGGCCCGGGATACCGCGGCGTTCAGCCGGTCGATTATTTCCCTTGAAGTTCCCGAGCGAACGCTGAGCATATAACTCGGTCCGCGTATCTGGGCAAACCCGAGTTCCGCAAAGGTCGGGGAGTCGCGATACGCAGGCAGGCGCTGATCGCCGGTGACCGCCAGAATCCGGACCCGGTCTCCCATCCCGGTCAGCGGGCCCTCGCCACCCACGCCGAGGTGAACTTCGCCCGCGAGCAGTGCCTGTAGGTAGGGACCACCCCCGGTGTAGGGTACGTGGACCAGGTCAAGGCCGTGGTTCTGCATGATCATCAACACCGGAAAGCGTACCTGGACCACGGATGATCCGTAATTCAGCTTTCCCGGATTCGCCTTGGCATGGGCGATGAACTCGTTGAATGTTTTCCATGGCAATGTCGCGGAAGACGCGAGAAAGTATCTGCCCTCGGCAAGACCGGCCACCGGCACAATATCCTTGAATGGGTCGAAGCGAATATTCCTGGACGTCAGCGGCAGCAGCACCAGACCTTCGATGCCGATGACGGCTGCAGTGTGACCGTCGGCAGCGGCCTGCTTTGCGACATACTCGATGCCGATCAACTGGTTTGCACCCGTACGATTCTCGACGATGACTGGCTGCCCGAGAATCTTCGAAGTCTCGGTGGCGACGATCCGTCCCAGCAGGTCGGCCGTATTACCGGGAGTGGTGGGCACGACAAATCGCACAGGCCTGTTGGGATAGTCCTGTGCGGTGGCAGTGGCTGCGCACAATGCCAGTATGGCGCTGGCCAGTAATTGAATATGACGCATGGAAACTCCTAAAAAACATCTGCATGTACTTGCACGATCGAAGCCGAATTACCCTGCTACCGCTCTCCCCTGATCCCGGCCTCGCGGGTCACCTTGGTCCATTTCCGGATTTCGGCGTCGATGTATGAGCCCATTTCTTCCGGTGTCTGCGGGGCGATGTCCACACCGATTTTTTCCAGTCTGGCGTGGATGTCCGGCGTGTTGAGGCCTTTGTTCAGTTCGGCATTGAGGCGCGCGATGACTGGCTTGGGCACGCCGGCGGTGGTTTCAATGCCATTCCACAGTTGCACCTCGTATCCGGGCAGGGTCTCGGCAACGGTGGGAATGTCCGACATCTGCGGCGAGCGCTTGAGGCTGCCGATGCCCAGCGCTCTCAACTTGCCGCTGCGGACGAACGACAGCAACGATGCTGCGGCCGGCAGGGATACCTGCACCAGGCCGGTCATGGTGTCGGTATTGGCCTGAGCCGTTCCCTTGTAGGGCACATGCACGAGTTTGATGCCGGCCATGGAGTTGAGCAGTTCACCGCCCAGATGGGCAGGCGAGCCGACACCGGCCGAGGCGTAGTTGATGGTGCCGGGCTTTGCCTTGGCCAGCGCGATCAGTTCCTTCATGTTGTTGACCGGGAGTCCGGGATGGGTCACGACCAGCAGTGGTGTCGATCCCACCACCCCGACCGGCGCCAGGTCTCGCACGGAGTCGTAGGGGAGGTCGTTGTAGAGAACGGCGTTGGCCGTGAAGGCGAGTCCGACAGCTAGCAGTGTGTAACCGTCAGGCGTGGCCCGCGTGACGGCCAGCCCACCGGGAATCTGCCGGCCGCCGGCCTGGTTGTCGACGAAGACCTGCTGCCCCAGTCCTCTGGACATGCCTTCGGCGGCGATGCGCGCCACGATGTCGGCATTGCCGCCCACGGCGGTGGGAACGACAAAGCGGATGGGCTTGTTCGGGAAAGTTTGTACGGCAGCCTGCGTAGTGGTCTGCGCCGTGGCGGGTGTGCCCCCCGTGACCAGCAACGTGCAGCAAATCGCGCTGGCAAAGCGCTGTGCCAATCGACTGCGCAAAATGAACACGCCGGCACCCGGGAAAATCAATTCTCCTCCGCCTTGATCCCCGCTTCCTTGATCACGCGTGCCCATTTCAGGATTTCGGACTCGATGTAGGCGCCCAGTTCCTCGGGAGTGCTGGTTTCGATTTCCAGGCCGGCGCTGACCAGCCTGGTCCTGAGGTCGGGCGTGGTGAGGGCCTTGACGATTTCAGTGTTGAGCCGCGCGACGACGGGCCTGGGGGTGCCGCCGGTGGTGATGATGCTGGTCCACAGTCTCGCCTCATAGCCGGGCACGGTTTCGGCGATGGCGGCAATGTCTGGCAATTGTGGTGAGCGTTTGAGGCTGGCGATGCCCAAGGCCTTGAGTTTGCCGCTCTTCACGAACGACAGCAGGGATGAGGCCGCGGGAAAGGACAGTTGCACGACTCCGCTGACGGTATCGGTATTGCCCTGTGCCGTGGCCTTGTAGGGGACGTGCACCAGCTTGATGCCGGCCAGGGTGTTCAGCAGTTCGCCGCCGAGATTGGCCGGCGAACCGAGTCCGGCTGATGCGTAATTGATGGTGCCGGGCTTGGCCTTGGCCAGTGCGATCAGTTCTTTCATGTTGTTGGCGGGAAGGCCGGGATAGGCGACCAGCAACAGCGGCGCGGAACCGAGCAGGCTGACCGGCGCAAAATCGCGCACGGTGTCATAGGGAAGGGTGTACAGACTGGGGGCAACCGTATGCGTCGATGCCGCCAGCATGATCGTGTAGCCGTCCGGCACTGCCTTGGCGACGATGCTGGTTCCGGGAATGTTTCTGCCGCCGGCCTGATTGTCCACATACACCGGCTGGCCCAATCCTCTGGCCATACCCTCGGCGGTGATGCGCGCGATGATATCGGCGTTGCCGCCCGCGGCGGAGGCGACGACCATGCGGATGGGTTTGCCCGGGTAGCTTTGCGCCGCAGTCTGAGTCGAAGTCTGCGCCATGGCCGGCATGCCCGCCGTCACCAATAGTGCAAGGATGATCGCTGTCGTGAATCTGCGTGAAACCCTGCTGCAGGACTGTGGCTCCATTGCTCTCCTCCTTGCGGTGATTGTCGACAGAAACGGGTGAACTTACCGCTCCATTTCCACCTTGATTCCGGATTCCTTGATCACGCGCGCCCACTTCTTGATTTCGGCCTCGATGAAGGCAGCGAACTCTTCCGGGGTGCTCGGTTCGATTTCGACGCCCATGCTGACGAGTTTGGTTCTGATCTCGGGTGTGTTCAGGGCCTTCACGATTTCGGTGTTGAGCCGGGTGATGATGGGTTTGGGCGTGGCGCCCGGGGCGAGCACGCCGGTCCAGATGGTGGCCTGATAGCCTGGCACGCTCTCGGCCATGGCGGGGATATCCGGCGTCAGCGGCGAGCGTTTCGGACTGGTGATGCCCAGTGCCTTCAATTTGCCGCTCTTGATTTGCGGCAATACCGATGAGGTGCTCGGAAAGGCCAGTTCGACTGTTCCGCCAATGACGTCGTTAAAGGCCTGCGCGGTGGTCTTGTAGGGCACATGCGTCAGCTTGATGCCGGCCAGCAGGTTGAGCAGTTCACCGGCAAGGTGGGCGGGTGAACCGTTGCCCGAGGTGGAAAAATTTAGCGAACCGGGTTTGGCCTTGGCCAGCGCGACCAGTTCCTTGATCGAGTTGGCGGAGACGCGCGGATTGGCGACCAGCAGTATGGGCGTCGCCCCGACCATGCTGACCGCAGCGAAGTCACGCAGGGTGTCGTAGGGCAGGTCGCTGAACAGGCTGGGGTTCACCGAATGTGACGACGAAATCAGCATCAGCGTGTGACCATCGGCCGGCGCCTTGGCCACGATATTGCTGCCGATGGTGCTGCTGCCACCGGGCCGGTTGTCGACGAGGACCGGCTGGCCCAATCCCTTGGCAATGAATTCACCGATGACGCGGGTCAGGATGTCGGCGTTGCCGCCCTGACCATAGGGCGTGACAATGCGGATCGGCTTGCTCGGATAGGTTTGCGCAGTGGCCACCGTGGACATTGTGGCCATCGTGGTAACGGCGAGCATGGTGCCGACAGTGATGGCGATTGCCGTGCCAAGTGTGTTTTTGAGTCGTGTCATTGCTTCTCCAGTCGTGTGTGCTTGCGGCAAGGCGCGGTTGCGCTGTAGCTCTGTATTCGGACGGCCGCAACTTGCCGTTGCGGCCGTGGCGCCTTGCAGCGTTACTTCTTCGCGTCGTAATCCTGGAAGCTTTTGCCTTCCGCCGCCAGTTTCAGCAGCAGCTTGGAGGGTTGCCACAACTGGCCCTGATAGCCCTTCTGGAAACGTTCAATCGCGGCGACCACGTTCTTCAGCCCCACGGTGTCGGCATAGAACATCGGCCCGCCCTTGTGGACCGGAAAGCCCCGTCCGGTCAGATAGGTGACGTCGATGTCGGAGGCGCGGATGGCGACGTCTTCCTCGAGGATTTTCGCGCCTTCATCGGCGAGGGCAAACATGTAGCGTTCGACGATCTCCGCCTCGCTGATGTCGCGCGGCGTGACGCCGAGCGACTTGCGGTGCGCGGCGATCAATGCGTCGACTTCCGGATCCTGCAGCGCCGTGCGCGAGTAACCGCCGCGGCCGTCGGCCTCGTAGCGATACCAGCCCTTGCCGACCTTCCAGCCAAAGCGGCCCTGTTCGCACAAGGCATCGGCGACGGGGTCGGGTGCAAAGGGCAGGCCCTGCTTCTTGCGCGACAGGCGGCCGCGCCAGCTCACGTCAATGCCCGAACCGTCGGAGGTCCGGAACGGGCCCATGGCCATGCCATAGGCGTACATCGCGTCGTCGATCTGCTTGGGGCTGGCGCCTTCGTCCAGCATGACGTTGGCCTGCAGGCGCACCGGCTTCATCATGCGATTGCAGATGAAGCCGTCACAGACGCGTGACAACACCGACACCTTGCCCAGGCGCTTGCCCAGATCCATGGTCGTCGCGATGACATCCGCTGCAGTCTTGGCACCGCGCACGACTTCGAGCAGACGCATGACATTGGCCGGTGCAAAGAAGTGCGCGCCGATGACGTCCTGCGGACGCTTGGTCATCGCCGCCATCTTGTCGATATCGAGTCCGGAGGTATTGGAGGCGAGAATGGCACCGGGCTTGGCGATGGCATCCAGCGCCTTGAAGACTTCGCATTTCACGTCCAGATCTTCGAATACGGCTTCGACGATGATGTCGACCGTTGCGGCGGCATTGCGATCCAGTGTTGGGGTGATCAGCCCCATGCGCTTGTCCACGTCGGCCTGGGTGAGGCGACCCTTGGATGCCGTGGCCATGTAATTGCGCTTGATGGTGGCGAGACCGCGATCGAGCGCTTCCTGGTTCGCTTCGATCAGGGTGACCGGTATGCCGGCGCTGGCGAAGCACATGGTGATGCCGCCGCCCATGGTGCCGGCTCCGAGTACCGCGGCAGTCTTGATCGCTCGCTTGGGCGTGTCTGCGGGCACATCCGGCACCTTGGCTGCAGTACGCTCGGCAGCCGACACATAGCGCAGCGCTTTGGATTCCACGGTTTGCACGAACTCGCGCGATTTGTGATGCGCGTATTGCATGCCTTCCTCGTAGGGCATGGTGGAGGCGGCATTGATGCAGTCGAGAATAATGTTGCCCACCGTCATGCCACGCGGAAACTTGCGGTCATTGAAGGTCTTGCCGTCCGAGGCAGGAACGGGCAGATCGCGCGTGCGGCGCACACCCTTGCCGGCGGCCAGCAGGCCTTCGGCAAATTTGATGGCGCCGGGTACCAGCGGGCCGTCGATGATTTCATCCACCAAACCCGTGGTTTTTGCCTTGTCCAGTGGAATGACCTTGCCGCCGATCAGGATGTCTACGGTATTGTCCACGCCGACCAGACGCGGCAGCAGTTGCGTTCCGGGAGAGGCGACGCGGCCGATGTCGATTTCCGGAAATGAGATGCGCGTGCCCTTGGCGGCGATGCGGTAATGGCAGGCCAGGCCGAGAATGGGGCCACCGCCGACGGCGAATCCGCTCATTGCGGCGATGACCGGCTTTTTAATGCCGTCCAGCTGTCCCATCATGTCACCCAGCGTCGGATGGGCGGTGCCCTTGGGCGTGCCCATTTCCTTGATGTCAACGCCGGCGCTGAAGGCCTTGTCGGTGCCGGTGATGATGATGGCGCGCACGGCGGCGTCGGCGGCGGCTTTTTCCAGCGCGGCGAAAATCTCCGAGCGCACCGCATGGGAAAGGCTGTTCACGGGCGGATTGTTGAACTGGATGACGGCGACGGCGCCATGCACTGTGTATTCGGTTGCACTCATGGAATGGGACTCCGTGATTTTTATGGGAAACAGGGGAGCGTCGTGCGCGAGGCAGGCGCTGGTACGATGTGTCAGTGTAAATTGTACTCTGCTGCGGGCGTGGCGGTTTGCGTCACGCTGCTGCGACAAGTGCCAAGTGACGGGTGGTTGCAGCAGGGTCTGGCGATGGGAGATGCATCCATCGCTTCTCTGCGATACTTCGGGGAGGCAACGTCGGCGCATCGTCGTGAGGGCAACCAACATGAAAGGACAAGCAATGCATCACCGGCGGCATGCGATGTGGATTGCAACTGTACTGATTTCCCTGTTGCCCGCTTTGTTGCCTGGAGCGGTCCTTGCACAAGGCGGGACAATGGGCGTGACAGCGGGCGTGACAGCGGGCGTGGCGGCGGTCGATGCCTATCCGACACGCCCTGTCACCATTGTGCTCGGCGTCGCTGCCGGCGCCTCCAACGACATCGAGACGCGTCTGTACGCGCAAAAACTGGGCGAGAGCCTGCGCCAGTCATTTCTGGTCGATTACAAACCGGGCGCGGGGCAGACCATTGCAGCCGCTTATGTTGCCAAGTCCGCGCCTGACGGCTACACGATTCTGAATATCACGCCCAGTTTTACGCTCACGCCAGGTTTATACAAGGATCTGTCGTATGACCCGGTAAAGGATTTTGCGGCGGTTTCTCTGATGAGCAAGATGCCTTATTTGTTGCTGGTGACGCCGTCGCTGCCGGCAAAGTCCGTGGCTGAATTGGTGGCACTGGCCAGGGCCAGGCCGGGCCAGCTGAATTTCGGCACCGCCGGCGCCGGCGGCTTTCCGCATCTGGCTGGCGTGTGGCTGCAGGCGCTGACTGGCACCCGGCTGACTTTCATTCATTACAAGGGTGGCGCGCCGTCGTACACGGCGCTGGTGGCCGGAGAAGTGCAGATCGGATTCGGCGGATTGGCCGCGGTCACGCCGTTAGTGCGAGCAGGCAAAATGCGCGCCATTGCATCGACCGGCAGCGAGCGTGCGCGGCTCTATCCGGATCTGCCCACGGTGGCCGAACAGGGCGTGCCGGGTTACGAGGCGAGCACCTGGCTGGCTTACGTCGTTGCGGCAAAGACGCCGGTTGCCATGGTCAACCGGCTGAATGCTGAATTTGCCAAAGTCGCCAGAGATGCCGACGTGGTAAAAAAGCTCATGCAGGACGGCGCTGACCCGGTCGGCGGTTCGACGGAACAATTGCGCCAGTTGATTGCGGCGGAAGCTGTCCGCTGGCGTAAACTAGTGCAGGATACGGGCATGAAACTGGAGGAATGAGACGTGCGTTCAATCATCGACCAGCAACTTGAATTCATGGCAGCGCAATGACTGAAATCGTAACGACAAGACAGGACAGCGTGCTGTGCGTCGGGTTCAACCGGCCCGGCAAGAAGAACGCCATTACTTCCGACATGTATCTGGCGCTGATCGCGGCGCTGCAGTCGGCTTCGGCGGACGCCGGTGTGCGCGCGGTGCTGATACACGGTTCGGATGAGGCCTTTACCGCCGGCAATGACCTCGCCGATTTTCTCGGCAAAAAGTCAATTGGCAAGCCGGCCTCGCACCAGTTCCTCGATGCGCTGATGAACTTCGACAAGCCCCTGATTGCCGCGGTGAGCGGGGTGGCCGTGGGGATAGGCACGACGCTGCTGCTGCATTGCGACTTCGTCTACGCATCCACCAGCGCGCGCCTGGCACTGCCCTTTGTCAATCTGGGGGTGGTGCCCGAGGCCGGGTCAACCTACCTGCTGACGCGGCTGGCGGGCTATCAGCGTGCCGCTGAGCTGATGCTGCTCGGTGAGCCGTTCAGCGCGGAGAAGGCGAAGGAAGTCGGTCTGGTCAACGAGGTGGTAGCGCCGGACAGACTGATGGAAACGGCGCTGGCCACGGCGCGCAAGCTCGCGCAAAAGCCGCCCGCGGCGGTACGCCTCACCAAGGCGCTGATGAAGCAGGGCACCGCCGCCGCGGCCACCCAGGCGAACGCGGCGGAACTGAAGCTGTTTGCCGAGCGCCTGGGTTCGCCGGAAGCGAAGGAAGCCATGACGGCATTCCTCGAAAAACGCAAACCCGATTTCAGTCAGTTCGACTGAGGAAGCGCCGCGATGACCTCACGGGCATGCTTTTCTCAACCCACTGCCGCTGCCACCATCGCGAGCATGGCGATCATGGTGATATTGGCGGCAGCGCTGGCATTGGCCGTGGTGCCGGCGGCCGCGGATGTCTTTGTATGGAAAGACCCGCAAACCGGCCGCACCCGTATGAGCAACATCGCGCCACCATGGGTGCGTGAACCGCAACCCGGTCAGCGTGCACCGAAGGTTGAAGTGATACGCGAGCGCACGGTGATTGATGTGCAGGCGTCATTCGCCACGCCGCAGGCGCCTGCCAAGCCCTCAGAGAAGCAGATGGCAATGGGCAAGCGCGCGCAACCGCCTGCTGTCGTTGCTCCGGCAGCCGCGGCCGACACGGAAGAGGAAGACTGAGCAGGTCAGGTTCTGCCTTTTCAATATGCTCAAATTCATCTTCAGTGAATTCAAGCTAAAAGCAATTGACAGTCATTGTTATCGAATCAATGAAAAAAGGGGGAAGTGAAATGAAGATGCGTGCAAGCCGTGTCGTGAAGCAACACCAGATCGTCTGCGAGAAGACCGATGTGCTGGAACCGGTTGCTGGCGAAGCACTGGTCAAGACGGCGTGGGCCGCGCTGTGTGGTAGCGACGTGCATTCGGTGCATTCGGACGTGCCGTTCAAGCCGCATTATGCCAATCCCGGCACGCCCGGCCATGAAGGCATTGGCTATGTGGAAGAGAGCCGCATCGACGGTTACAAGAAAGGCGATCTGATCCTGACCATCCCGGGCTATCAGAATCGCACCGGGACTTTCTGCGACTACCAGACCATATTGCCCAAGTACATGGTCAAGGTTCCGGAGACGGATGTGCCGCTGGAGCAATTGCTGATGGCGCAACAGTTCGGCACCACCATCTATGCCTTGCGCCAGTTGCCGGTGGACGTGGTGGGCAAGACCGTCATGGTGATGGGGCAGGGTTCGGCCGGTGCATTTTTCGCCTGGAGCCTCAAGCGTGCGGGTGCAGCGAAGGTCATTGCATCGGACAAGTCCGACTCGCGACTGGCCATGTCACGCCACTTCGGCGTGGACGTGCCGGTCAAGGCGGGCAAGGATGCCTATCAGGCGGTCATGGACCACACCGGTGGCAAGGGCGTTGATTATCTTGTCGAAGCCGTGGGCAACAGCGAGGCGCTGGCGCAATCCATCGGTCTCATTGGCCTCGATGGTCACGGCTTGTTCTTCGGTCAGCCCATGACGACGGAACTGGTGCCGTTCAATTTCCATGATTTTCAGCGCCGGCGCATGACTATCAATTCGCATACCGAGACACTGCGCGAACCGAATCTGCTTTCGTTCAAGTACGCCCTTGACCTGATCGTGTCGCGGCAGATTGATGTGTCGCCGCTGATCAGCCATACCTTTTCCCTCGACGAGATCGAAAAGGCGATGGACTACGCATCGACCTACAAGGACAACGCGCGCAAGGTGTGCCTGAAGTTCTAGTCTGCTGTTCCGGTCGGGGGATTCGGCATGGTTGCATTCAGGAAGATCGCGGCGATAGGCATCCTGTTCGGCCTGGCCTCGGGACAGGTGCAGGTGCAGGCGCAGCAGAAGCCCGCGGGCCTGCCTGACAACTACCCGGCCAAACCGATTCGTGTCGTGCTCAGTTCTCAGCCCGGAGGCGGCGTCGATATCATCGGACGCGTGGTCATGCCCCGGCTGGGCGAGCGCTGGGGACATACGGTGGTCATTGAGAACCATGGTTCCGGCGTTGGCGGGTTGCTCGCGCTCGATCTGGTGGTGAAGTCCCCGCCGGATGGCTACACGCTGCTGCTGTGCGCGGGCAGCACCATGCTCAATGCAGCGCTGGTGGCCAGGGTGCCTTATGACGTGCAGAAGGCGCTGCTGCCGGTGGCGCAACTGGCCTCGACGCCGTTCGTGATCGCGGTGACGCCTTCGCTCCCGGTCGCCAATATGCGGGAGTTGATTGCGTATGCGAAAAGCAAACCCGGCGAATTGAATTTCGCATCCTCGGGCACCGGGTCAGCCGCGCACCTGGGTGGCGAAATGATCAACTATCTGGCCGGCGTGAAAATGGTCCACATTCCGTACAAGGGCATCGGTCCGGGCATCATCGATGCCATGAGCGGGCGCATTCAGCTGCTGTTTGGCACGCCCTTGTCCGTAATGCCGCCGGCCAAGTCGGGCAAGCTGAAGGCCATTGCTGTCTCCACGCTCAAACGCGTGCGCGCACTGCCCGGCATTCCGGCCGTGGCGGAAGACATTGCGGATTTCGAACTCGTGTCCTGGTTCGGTGTGCTTGCGCCGGCCGGCACGCATGCCGCGATCGTTGCCGCATTGAATCGCGACATCAATCAGGTACTCAATCTGCCTGATGTGCAGCAGAAGCTTTCTGGCGACGGTTCGGAAGTCATGCCCGGAACATCGGAGCAGTTCCGGCAAAGTCTGGCACGCGGTCTGAACAGTGCCGAGAAACTGGTGAAGTCCACGGGACTGAAACTGGATTAAGTGCGCGCTGTTGCGGCTGTGCGCACCCGCTGGCACCACGTGTGAAAAATAACTTTGAGTCTGTGGCCGGTGGCATCAATCCGGAGAATTAGCCGGCAGCCCAGCAGGGCCGCCGATGTCCTTTCAGCCCTTCTTCTTCATCATCAAGGCCATGCGCAGGCAGCGCGCAACCACTTCGCCGGTCTGCTTGGTGGCGATGTGTTCGAATTCCACCAGCCCGGTGTCGGGGCGCGATTTGCTTTCGCGCTTGGACACAACCCTGGTGCGCGCGCGGATCGTGTCGCCGTGGAACACCGGTTTGGGAAAGCTGACTTCGCTCATGCCCAGGTTGCCAATGGTGGTGCCCAGCGTCGTGTCGTTGACGCTCATGCCGATCATCAGCCCCAGCGTGAACAGGCTGTTGACGATCTGCTTGCCGAATTCGGTGGTGGCGGCGAATTCGGCGTCGATGTGCAGCGGCTGCACGTTCAGGGTCAGGCAGGAAAACATCATGTTGTCCGCTTCAGTGACGGTCCTGCCCCAGGGATGTTTGAATTCCTGCCCGACGGTGAATTCTTCAAAATACAGGCCGGCCATGGGAGATTCCTTTTGTTGTATACGAGAATGCCAATTCTAGCCTGCAGTGATGGCGTAACTGTTTTGAGGGGGAGGGGATGCTAATCGTCACTGATGCGGCGGCGCGAAGCCTTGATTTGCCCGCGCTTGACCTTGCTGTCGACACGCTTGCGTTTGGACGAGCGCGTGGGCTTGGTGGCGCGGCGCGCCTTGGGGACGAATGCCGCCGCGGCGACGAGTTCACGCAACCGCGTCATCGCTTCATCGCGGTTCTTCTCCAGGCTGCGATATTGCTGAGCCTTGATGACCACCACGCCATCCGAATTGATGCGTTGATCACGCGTTTTCAATAGTCGCGCTTTGAGTTCGTCCGGCAGCGATGAAGCGCCGATGTCAAAGCGCAGATGGATGGCATTGGAGACCTTGTTGACGTTCTGCCCGCCGGCCCCCTGCGCGCGAATGGCAATGAACTCGATCTCATCCTCGCGTGGCAGGAGTGCCGAGGTCGAGGTGTCTTCGGTCATGGCGCTGCGAACCTAGTTGGCGACCGGCATGCCGCGTGCCAGCGCTGCTGCCGCCGCGCGGGCGCGAATGGCGCCATCGCGTGCCATCGTTGCGCAGTGGCCGGTGTAGGCCACCGGGTCGAGCAGGGCATTGATCTGCGCCGGAGCCATGTGCGCGGTGACGCGCTGGTCGGCGGACAGCAGCGACGAGAAGGACTTGCCCTCGACGAAGGCGGCTTGCGCCGCGTCATAAATGATGTCGTGCGCATGCTGGCGTCCGAGCGCGACGCCCAGATCCAGCATGACCGCTTCGGCCATGATGAGTCCGCCACCCAGGTCGAGGTTGGCGCGCATCCGCTGCGGGTTGAGCTGCAGGCCGCGCATCACTTCGAGCAGGCGCGACAGCATGTCGCCGGTCTGGATGCAGGCGCGCGATTCGGCCGCGTCCATCATCACAGTGGTGGTGCGGTCGGCCTCGTGTTCAGTCTGCATCGCCTCCAGCGCCAGCGGCACGATGGAGCGGATTTCCGCCGCCGTGCCGACGATGTCCTGGCACAGCTTGGGATTGCGCTTTTGCGGCATGGTGGAACTGCCCACGGTGCCCGGCGGCACGGGTTCCTCGACTTCGCCGAACTCGGTCTTCATCAGGGTGTAGATTTCGCGGCCGATGCGGCTGCAGGTGGCGGCGAGCATGCCGAGGATGCAGATGTTTTCGGTGAGATGATCGCCAATGGCGCGCGATGGCACGGCCATGGGCGTCATGCCCAGTTCACGTCCCATCGCCGCCTGCACTGCCGGTCCCTGTTCGCCCAGCGAAGCGTAGGTGCCGGCGGCGCCGCCCAGCATGGCGACGAAGATGCGGGGCGCGGCCTGCTGGAAGCGCTCCACATGCCGCAGCAGTTCGTCTATCCAGGTGGCGACCTTGAATCCGAAGGTGGCGGGCACGGCGTGCTGGCCGTGCGTGCGCGCCGCCATGGGCATGTCGGCGCCCTTGTCGGCGAGATCAGCCATAGCCGCGAGTATCTCGCCGATCTGTTGCAGGAAAATCGCATGTGCCTGGCGCAGCACCAGAATGTCGCCGGTCTGTGTGATGTTCTGCGTGGTGGCACCCCAATGCACCCAGCCCCCATGCGGGTCACCGACGATGCGCGACAGTTCCCACACCAGCGGCACGATGGTGTGGCCGGTGCGGCGAAAGCCTTCGTCGATGCGCGCTCGATCCATGAGGTCGAGCCTGGCCTTGGCGGTGATGGCGGCGGCCGCTTCTACCGGAATGATGCCCAGACCGGCTTGCGCCCGCGCCAGCGCGGCTTCGACATCCATCCAGGACTGCCAGCGGCTCTCCTGCCGGTACAGGGCGCGAAGGCCGGGGTCGGTAATGCGGGTGGCAGTGGCCAGCGTATCGCCAGCGCCGCTCATGGCTGCACTTTCAGGACGGGTGTATTGGCTCTCATGGTTTCTCCCTTGGCATCTCTCATCAGTTCACACGATACTTCCTGATCATGCTCTCATCGAGTACCAGGCCAAAACCGGGGCCCTGTGGAACGTCAATCATGCCGTCCTTGATGGCGGGGCGGTTCGTGATCAGCTTGTCCCACAGCGGGTCGCGCTCAGGGTTTGCAAAGCACTCGACGTAGCTGCCGTGCGGTACCGCTGCCAGCATGTGCAGCGCAATTTGCGGCTCTTCGTGATGCGCCATCTGCACGCCGTGGGTCGCGCACATGGCGGCTGCCTTTTTCCATTCCGTGATGCCGCCGCATTCGGATGCGTCGATATTGACGAAATCGACGGCGCCCGCATCGAGCAGGCGGCGCACGCCGTGGCTGGTGATTTCCGATTGTCCGGCATTGATGGGAATGCGCGTTGCCTCGCGCACGCGGGCCATCATGTAGGCATCGTCGTACCAGTGGCAGGGTTCTTCGAACCAGCCGATGTTCAGGTGTTCGATCAACCGCGAAAACCGGATGGCATCCGCGACATTCCAGCCGCGATTGGCATCGACCACCAGAATGAAGTCGTCGCCGGCGCCGTCGCGGGCGGCCGCGACACGCTCGGCATCCTGTTCCGGCGACAGGCCGCCCACCTTGACCTTGCAACCGGCCATGCCAACGCTCTTGAGCCACTCCATCTCGCGGGCAAGATCGGCCAGCGTCTTGTCCTTCTCGTAATAGCCGGCAATCGTGATGATGGGCATGCGCGCGCGATAACCACCGAGCAATGCACAGACGCTGACGCCGCAGGCCTTGCCCATCAGATCCCACAGCGCGGTGTCGACGCAGGAAATGGCTTCCATGACCAGTTTGCGGTTGCGATTGCGATTGGCCAGCGGCAGCATTTTTTCCCAGAGCCGCTCGATTTGCATGACTTCCTCGCCCACAACCAGTGGCGCGATCTCGTTCTGGATGATGTTGACAATCTCGGGGCCGTTGTCGCGGTTATCGCCGTTGTAGACTTCGCTCACCAGCCCCTGGCTGGTGCGCATGCGGGTGATGATGGTCGAGCGCGTCAGCACGTCATAGGTGCTGCCGCCGAAGTTCTTCCGCAATGGAACTTCCAGCAGGATGTTTTCGATGCTGTGTATGCGCATTGTTGTTTGCCTTCGCAATGACCCGCCGGTGATAAATGCCCGTGACTCAGCCCCGCCCCAGGAAAGGCATGCTCACCGGCAATATGGTGCTTTCATAGAGATTCACGTCGGGTGGCAGCGCGGCCATCAGCAGGGCCACCCGCGCCACGTTGGATGCGTCCATCAGACCCTCGTGCTGCACCAGGTGCTCGCGTCCCGTCCACAGGCCCGGCAGGGTGTTGCCCGGATGAACGATGCTGACCGCCACGCCGTATTCGCGTGCCTCGATGGCCAGCGCGCGCGTAAAGCCGTCCAGGCCGAATTTGGAGGCGGCATAGGGAGCGGAGCGTCCCCGTGGCACCTTGGCCGCGGTACTGCCGACGTTGATGATGCGTCCGGCGCGTTGTGCCTTCATCAGCCTGAAGGCTTCGCGGCTGCACAGGAAGGCGCCGGTCAGATTCACGTCGATGACGGCCTTCCAGTCGGCCAGCGACAAGGTGTCGGTATCGCCACCTTTGGAATCCCCGGCGTTGTTGACGAGCAGGTCTACCCGGCCGAACTGCCTGACTGCCGTATCGAATAGCGCGGCGACATCCTGTTCCGACGTGATGTCGGTTGCCACGGACAGGCTGGTTCCGCCGGCGGCCTCGATTTGCGCCGCGGTCACTGCAAGCTTTTCCTTGCGGCGCCCCGCCAGCACGACGCGCGCGCCTTGCGCGGCGAACATGACCGCGATGGCCTGGCCTATGCCGCTGCCGGCCCCCGTAACGACAGCGGTTTTCCAGTTGAGTTGTTTCGTTGCGGTGGTGCTCAAGGTGTTGTGCTCCCTCGTGAAATCCAGGTGGTGATGTTGGTGACGACTTCTTTTTCCAGCCCATTGAAGCCATGATAGGACTGTGCTTCGCAGGGATCTCCGAGATCGACTCCGCCTGTGTAGGTCTGCAGGTCTTTCCGCGATGCTTTGGTGAGCTTGTTCATCAATGCCGGAATATCCCTGAATGCGCAATACCTGCAGCCATCCTGTTCATGATGGACCACGAGCACGGGTATGGTCAGCTTGCCCAGAGGCATCTCCGGCACCGGACGGCCCTGTCGATCGGTGAGTATGGTCGATGTCAGCACGATGCCATCGGGACTGTCCGCGGTCCCGCCCAGATTGGTTGCGATGGCGGCCACTGATTGCGTGCCGCGACTGGTGCCAACCAGCCATACCGGGCGCTCCTTTACACTCTGGTGCAGCCAGGCAATGACGGCCTTGATGTCTGCGAGATGTTCGGGGGTCTGACGGAATCCGCTGAGAAATAGCGGACTCTGCCGATCCGACGGCGCATCGATGACCGCGACTGCGAATCCCTGGTCGGCGAACAACTGGCGCGAACGCACCAGGAAATTGCCACCGCGGTCTATCATGCCGCTGGACTCTATGCCCAGGCCGCCGTTGCCGCCGGAAAACAGCACCACTGCGGCACGTGCATTCTCCGGCGCCATGAATAGAAATCGCTGGGTAACGCCGGGTCGGGTCGGCACATCGATGACGCGGGGCGGTACGCTTTGCGCCAGCACTGTCGTTGCCATGAATACCTGTATGGAGGCAACAAGCGTCCGCGCGACGGCCATCGGCAGCCACGTCCGGATGTCCTGAAAATCAGGATGCAGTATGGCTTGCACCATCCAGCCCGAATACTTCGGCCACCAGTTCATAGGAACGCCGCCGGCTCGCATAGTCGCCGGTGCCGGTGAGCAGGATCAGTTCATCGGCATTGAAGCGTTCTTTCAAGGCGAGCAGTTTGGTGCGTACTTCATCCGGGTTGCCGTGCGTCAGTCGCGCCCGCTCGTGCATGACGTAGGCGCGTTCCTGCGGGGAGTATTCGTAACTCTCCGCTTCTTCAAGCGTTGGAAACGGTCCTTCTATGCCCTTGGCGCGGCGCAGGCGTCGCAGATCGGTGACCAGGGCGTAACGCTCGGCTTGTTCCGTGGTCTCCGCGCAGATGACTGCCACGCCGACCATGGCGACGGCCGTGGGCTCGCGCGCCGAAGGCTGGTAATGCGCGCGGAATGCGCGGGTCACCACATCCCCACCCTCGGGGGCGATGAAATCGGCAAACGCAAATCGCAAGCCAACCTGGGCGGCCAGCGTCGCGGAATAATCAGATGAACCGAGCAGCCAGATCTGAGGAGCCGTATTACCCACCGGATTGGCGCGCACTCGGGCGTAGGGGTGGTCATCGGGCAAGGAGCGGTCGAGAAACCCGACGAGATCCATGACTTGTTCGGGGAAATTCTCCGCTGTGGGATAGGCGCCGCCAGCCATCGCCTGAGCCGTCCGTTGGCCGCCCCCGGGGGCACGACCCAGTCCGAGATCGATGCGGCCCGGATACATCGTTTCGAGCATGCGGAACACTTCGGCTACCTTTAGCGGGCTGTAATACGGCAGCAGCACGCCGCCCGTGCCAACGCGGATGCGCCGGGTTTCTGCCGCAACGCGAGCCGCCAATATTTCGGGGCAGGGGTCGGCCAGCACGCTGGAATTGTGATGTTCGGCCAGCCAGTAACGGTGATAGCCGAGGCGGTCGGCAAGCTTGGCCAGTTCAATTGTTTCCGCGATTGCCTGTGCCGCAGAATGGCCAGCCATGATGGGTGACTGGTCGAGTACGCTGAGGCGAAGTGGCATTGTCATTCAGCTCATGTAGACCAGGCTCATCACCAGTCCCGAGGCGAAGAGACTCAACCAGAACAGGCCGATGATGCTTTTCTTGTCGGTTGCTGTCATGCCGCCTTTCTTATTGCGGGCCATGATGATCTCGATGATGACCAGTGCGATACCGATGCCGAATGTGATGAGACCCCACTTGATCACTGCGTACTCCTCCGCTGATTGCGACGGCTGTCGCGGGAAACGGCAGTTTACCGGAGTGTCGCCGGTTCGGTGTCCGTAGATTGCACGCAGATGCGCGTATCAGTCCTCATTGCGGATGCCGGCATCCTTGATGAGCTTGCCGAAGCGGTCCATCTCGACTTTCACGGCGGCGGCCAGTTCTTCCGGCGTGCTGGCGACCACTTCGGAGCCGACACTGAAGAACTTTTCCTTTACCGCGGCCGTGTTGAGCGCCCTGACGAATGCCTGGTTGAGACGGTTCAAAATGGGGGCGGGCGTGCCAGCCCGCGCGAATACCGCCGTGGTGCTTTCCACGACATAGCCCGGAATGGTCGCCGCAACTGTGGGTAATCCCGGCGCCAGCGCCGATGGCTTTGCGCTGGCGATGGCAATGGCCTTGAGCTTGCCGGCCTTGATTTGCGCGGACACCGTGGGTGCGGGGGCGAAATACAATTGCACGCGCCCGACCATGAGATCGCCGATGGCTGCGCCGCCGCTCTTGTAGTTGATCTTCACGATGTTGATGCCGGCCATTGATTTGAGCAGTTCAGCAGCAAGGTGTCCCGAAGAACCGTTGCCATTGCTGCCGTAGTTCAACTCGCCCGGCTTGCTCCGGGCGAGGGCGAGCAGTTCGGCCACCGTGGAGGCCGTTACAGCGGGATTGACTGCCAGCACATTGGGAGTGCTGATGGCCAGTGTGATCGGTGCCAGGTCCCGGACCACGTCATAGGGCACAGCATCCTGAAGGTACTGGGAGAGCCATACCGGCGGGCCGTAGACAAGCAGGGTATAGCCGTCGGGCTGTGAACTGGCGACGACCTGACCGGGAATGACGCCGCTGGCCCGATTCTCGACAATAAGTTGCTGTCCAATCAACTGTGACACCGGTGGGGCCAGCAGCCGTGCCGTTACGTCGGCGACTCCGCCAACGCCGGGGGCAATGACCCTGATGGGGCGGGTCGGGTAGTCCTGTGCGATGGACGCTCCCGCGCTCAGCATGGCGATGGTGACGGTAATGAGCGATTTGAGAGCACGATGGCCGGTGATTCGCATGCAGTCTTCCTCTATGGGGGCCTGTTGCCTCGGGGATGGTTCGGCGAGACGGTGATGGGTGGGTGAGCAGGTCGGAGTCTACCGGAGTGACATGCGCCAAGGCTGGCGATCAGGGCCTGATAATGCCGAACCGTATCTGAACGTCCGTCCAAGGTGTGACCTGGGGTATGATTATCCCATGCCGAGTTCCATTGATACCTATCTGATCTGGCTGATGGCCGGTTTCGTGCTGGTCATCGCTGAATTGCTGACGGGCACCTTCTACCTGCTGGTGCTCGGGTTGGCTGCAATCGTTGGTGGCGGCGTGGCGTGGTTTGGCGGCAATTTCCTGATGCAGGTACTGGCTGCTTCGCTGGTTGTCGTCGTTGGTGTGGTGTGGGTGCGCACGCACTTCAAGGCCGCCAATACCCAATCCATGCCTTCACTGGATGCAGGGCAAGCGGTCATGCTGGAGGCCTGGATCAATCGTGCCGCCGGGCATGCGCGGGTGCGTTATCGCGACACGCTGTGGGACGCCGTCGTTCAGGGCGCTGTAGACGATTCCGATCCGGCCGACGCCGGCAGCATGTATTACATCATCTCGATCGATGGCAACACGCTGCATGTCGGACGCGACAAGCCTTCATGAACAACGTTCCGGAAATTCAAAGTGGAGGGAACATGATTCCAAAGCTGATTGGCGTTATTGCACTGACGTTTTTTGCTGCAAGCAACGATGTAACGCGTCCTCTCGCCATACCGATCTTTATCATCGCGCTGGTGGTGGTGTTTGTCATGGAGGGCGTGCGCGTCGTGCCGCAGCAGAACGCCTGGGTAGTGGAGCGCCTGGGCAAGTTCCATGCGGTGCTGGAACCTGGATTGAACGTGATCGTGCCTTTCTTCGATCGCGTCGCCTACAAGCATTCGCTCAAGGAGGTTCCACTCGATGTGTCCGAGCAGGTGTGTATCACCCGTGACAATACCCAACTGGCGGTCGATGGCGTCATCTACTACCAGGTGACCGATCCGCGGCTCGCTTCATACGGGTCATCAAATTACATAGCGGCAATTACGCAATTGGCGCAGACGGCGTTGCGTTCCGAAATCGGCAAGATGGAACTGGACAAGACTTTCGAGAGTCGCGACGAGATGAACCGCCAGGTGGTGTCGGTGCTGGATGAGGCCGGTCGCAGCTGGGGCGTGAAGGTGCTGCGCTATGAGATCAAGAACATCACGCCGCCGGAAGCCATCCTGCGATCAATGCAACAGCAGATCACGGCCGAGCGCGAGAAGCGCGCGCTGATTGCCAAGTCCGAAGGCGAGAAGCAGCAGGAGATCAATGTTGCCGAAGGCGAGAAGCAGGCGGCGGTGCTGAAGTCCGAAGGTGACAAGACCTCGCGTATCAACAAGGCGCAGGGCGAGGCGACTGCTCTGCGTCTGGTCGCCGAGGCCACTGCAGCGGCAGTGGAGTCGGTAGCCGTGGCCATCGGCAAGGAAGGTGGTGCCCAGGCGGCCAACCTGAAGGTTGCCGAGTTGTACATCAATGCCTTTGCGCTGCTGGCCAAGACCAACAACACCATGATTATCCCCAGCAATGTGGCCGATATTGCGGGCGTTGTGGCCACTGCCATGACAGTACTGGACAAATCAAAGGTGGGTAGCAAGGGCTGATCATTGCCGGTAGGCGTGAATGGGGTGGCGGACGACGCGATTGCGGCATGCTTGCCGCGCATGTCCTTGGCGCTCATTCAAAAATAAGAGTTGAATTGCCGGCGTCACGGCCGTAGCATTTCCTTTCGTTGTTTCCTTGTCCGAAGCGTATCCGGCCGTCATGCGGTCCACGTCGAGGGCGCTCAGGAGTTTTTCATGCATACCGAAGTCCATGTCCACGGAGTTGTTACGCTGAAAACCGGCGTAACGCAGGCTGAAATTGAACAGGCGTTGCGTGCCTGGTTCGATTACGTCGATCTGGATGGCCTGGCCGATGCGCGCAGTGCGCATCAGGATGAGCCAGGGGTAGTATTTGATCGTCGGCGTCGCGTGCTCGATATCTGCTGGACAGGTTGGGTGGGGCGCAATTTCCAGCGTGCACTGGAGTCATCCTTCGAGTCACTGTGCTCCTATGCCGAGCAGGCAACTGGTGTGGAAGTGACCTATTATCAGGAGGATGGCCGTGATGAGCGCACGGTCGCTTTCGTGGGCCCGTCGCAGGACTCCATCCAGGAAGAGCAGCGCCGCAGCATGATCGAGGATGTGTCGGGGCTGTTGTCGCGGCATTTCGCAGAAGGCGAAATCGGAGAAGTGCTGCAGCTCGTGCATCAGTTGTTCGAGCGGCGCTGGAATGCGTCGGGTACTGCAGTGGACGCGAAAGCAGGACGCAGCAGCGGTACCACAACCGTGCGCACATCCTCAGGCAAGAAGCACCTGCACTGAGTGACATGCCGGCTTCTTTCCTTGCGGAAGGAAGCGATAGTCTGTTTTGCTTCGTCCTGAAGCAAAAATTCGCCTGGAATGACCTGGCAATGGGTCATTTGTTTTCATTCTTCAGGTGTTACTTGCGATATCGGTGATATCTCCTTTATTTTGTGGAACAATTATTTTGTAACTTCAAAATCAAGAAAGTGACTTAAGTCCCTGTCTCGCCTGCAAATTTTCCAATTTTCCTCTTGACCCTTCGTTTTCTTTCCACTAAAGTGGGAGGAAGTAGAATTTAGTGGGAAATATTGGAGATTTCCCCTCATTTTCTGCGCCACAGGGGAAATTTGTGTTTCAGGGAGCCACGGAGCTAAGTCTCGACGCCAAGGGGCGGCTGGCAGTGCCGACCCGGCATCGTGACGCCCTGAATTCCGGTGGCGGTGTTGTGCTCACCGCGCATCCCGACGGTTGTGCGCTGCTTTACCCTCTTCTTGCCTGGGAGCCGATCCGCTCGCGCGTACAGGCCTTGCCCAGTTTCAACGAGCAATCCCGTGGTTGGCAGCGGCTGCTGATTGGTTTTGCCGAAGAACTGCCTCTCGATGCGCAGGGGCGCATCCTGATATCCCCAGCGCTGCGCAAATTTGCGGCCCTCAAGAAGGATGTGATGCTGGTCGGACAAGGCAGCCATTTTGAAATCTGGGATGTGCCGGCATGGGAAGAAAAACTGTCTCGCGCCATGAGTCTCGCCAGCACTACGCCACCCCCCGGCACTGATAATTTTTCGCTGTGACCGCACATGCCCCAACTCATTCGCCAGTACTGGTTCAGGAGGCGGTCGATGCACTGGGTATCGAGGATGCAGAAGGACGCACAGGCCGTCGTGATGGCACCTATGTTGATGCGACTTTCGGTCGCGGTGGCCACACACGCCTGATTCTGGCGCGGTTGGGGGCAGGCGCACGGGTTGTGGCACTGGATCGCGATGAAGATGCGATCGCAGCAGGACGGGAACTGAACGATGCGCGTCTGCTGCTGGTGCATGCGCATTTCGGTGAGCTGGAAAAAGTACTGGCGCAAATCGGTGTAACAGCAGTGGATGGGGTGCTTGCTGATCTGGGTGTGTCGTCGCCGCAGCTTGACGAGCGGGAGCGTGGGTTCAGCTTCCGAACGGATGGGCCGCTCGACATGCGGATGGATCGCAGCCGGGGGCAAACGGCGGCGGAGTGGCTGGCAGTCGCGGACGAAGTTGAGATCAGGGAGGTCGTGGAGCGCTATGGGGAAGAACGGTTTGCTAAACAGATTGCAAAGGCGATTGTTGCTGCTCGGGCAGGAGGGGCTCTTGTCAGTACCCGGCAGCTTGCCGATCTCGTGGGTACGGCCGTCAGGACGCGTGAACCGGGCAAAAATCCGGCGACACGGACGTTTCAAGCTCTACGGATTTACATCAATCAGGAGCTTGAAGAGTTGTCGTTGATGCTGCCTCAGGCATTGCGCGTCCTTGCGCCCGGCGGGCGGCTGGCGGTGATCAGTTTTCATTCGCTTGAGGATCGCATCGTCAAACACTTTCTCCGCGACAATGCCAGACCCGATGGTCTGCCAGCGCGTTTGCCGGTGCGGGCGGCGCAATTGCCGCCGCCGCGTTTGCGTGTGATTGGCAAGCCGGTGCGCGCGGGTACTGACGAGGTGAAACGCAATCCTCGCGCGCGCAGCGCAACGCTGCGGGTGGCTGAAAAATCGACAGCCGGCCTGCCTGAAGAGGGGGCGGCGATGCCGACGGCAGGGCGGGAAAAGAGATCAACCCGGCGCAGGATGAACGCGACATGGCGCGACTGAGCCTTGTGCTGCTTGCGGCGCTGACGCTTTGTGCACTGGGATTGGTGACCGCCCAGCACGCAGCGCGCAAATTGTTCATTCAGCTCGGAGAAGAGCAGGAACATGCGCGCCAGCTGGATGTCGAGTATGGTCAGTTGCAACTGGAGTCGAGCACCTGGGCCATGCACGCCCGCGTCGAGAAAATCGCCCGGCAATCCCTGCGTATGCGCCTGCCCGAGGCCGCGCGCGTGCAGATGATCGAACTGGCGCTTCCTGCGCAGCCGGGTGCCACGGGCGGGGACGGCGCAAAATGAATTTTGCCGCCAGCCCCGTATTGACACTGCGTTTGCCGGTATGGCGCTCGCGACTGCTGTTGCTGGGCTTCTTCGCCGGGTTCGCCGTATTGAGCGTACGCGCGGTTTTCCTGCAGGGATGGAACAACAATTTCCTGCAGGCCAAGGGCGAGTCGCGCTACAGCCGTGTCATCGAGATCACCGCCAATCGCGGCCGCATCGTCGACCGGCATGGCGAAGCGCTGGCCATTTCCACGCCGGTCAAGTCGATCTGGGCGATTCCGGGTGACTTCGAACTGGATCAGGCGCAACTGGTCAAGCTTGCCGCATTGCTGGAAATGCAGCCGCAGGACATCCAGAAGCGAATTGCCGATTCCAGTCACGATTTTGTGTTTATCAAACGCCAGATCCCGCCCGAAGTGGCTGATCGTATTGCCGAGTTGCGCATTCCAGGCCTGTTCCAGAGCCGTGAGTTCCGCCGCTATTACCCCGGTGGCGACGTGATGGCGCATGTGCTTGGCTTTACCGGCGCCGAGGATGTCGGGCAGGAAGGTGTGGAATTGGCTTTCCAGCAGCGACTTGCCGGCAAGCCCGGAAGCCGCCGTGTCATCAAGGACAGAAAAGGCCAGATCATCGAGGACATGGAGTCCATCAAGGCGGCACAGGAAGGCCATGATCTGGTGCTGGCGCTGGACTCCCGAATCCAGAATCTGGCCTTCGGGGCACTCAAGTCGGCGGTGGAGGCGCATCGCGCCAAGGCCGGCGGCATAGTCGTGCTTGATGTTGTCACTGGCGAGATGCTGGCATTGGCCAACTATCCCACCTACAACCCGAACAATCGCTCCCAATTGAGCGGTAGCAGCCTGCGCAATCGCGCCGTCACCGACACCTTCGAGCCCGGTTCCACGCTCAAGCCGTTCACGGTAGCCACTGCGATCGAGACGGGCAAGGTGCGGCCTGACACATTGATACAAACAGCTCCGGGCAGCTTCACCATCGGCAAGGCCACTATTCACGATGCCCACGCTGAAGGGTTGATTACCGTTGCCCAGGTGATACAAAAATCCTCGAACGTCGGTGCGGCCAAGATTGCGCTGGGAATGCCGGCGCAATCCATGTGGGAAACCTTCCGGTCGGTGGGATTCGGGGTGCCGCCAAAATTGGGGTTTCCCGGCGAAGTCTCCGGCCGCGTGCGCCCGGCCAAGACCTGGCGTCCCATCGAGCAGGCCACCATGTCCTATGGACACGGGATTTCGGTCAGTCTGGTGCAGCTGGCGCGTGCTTATACGATCTTCGCGCGCGATGGCGATCTGGTGCCCATTTCGCTGGTGAGAGTCGATACACCGCCTTCCGCGCAGAGCGTCATTTCCGCAGAGACCGCGCGGGCGCTGCGCGCCATGCTGGAGTCGGCGGTGCATCCCGGTGGCACTGCGCCTCGCGCCCAGATCATGGGCTATCGCGTGGCCGGCAAGACCGGTACCGCGCATAAGCAGGAAAACGGCGGCTACGCGGCGAATAAATACGTGTCGTCCTTTGTCGGATTTGCACCGGTGTCCAATCCGCGTCTGGTGATCGCCGTGATGATAGACGAGGCCTCGGACGGCCAGTATTACGGTGGTGCCGTTGCCGCACCGGTGTTTGCGAAAGTCATGGAGGGCGCATTGCGCACGCTGGGGGCTCCGCCCGATGCGCCAATGAAACCGATTGTGCTTCCCGCCGCCGGCGAGGAACTCAAGGACAGCGTCTGAGGGATGTCAGGTGCACGATAAAGTCCAGCAACTTCTCTCCCAACTCGCACAGCAGGGTGTGCGGGTGAGCGGGCTTGCCACTGACAGCCGAGCGCTGCAGCGCGGGGAGGTGTTCCTCGCCTGGCCGGGCAGCCGCGACGACGGGCGTCGCCACATCGGGGCCGCCATTGCCGCCGGCGCCGGCGCCGTGCTGTATGAGCCGCAGGATTTTGCCTGGGATGCCGCATGGGCGGTGCCGGGCATCGGAGTGTCCGGACTGCGTGAGATCGCCGGGCATCTTGCCCACGAAGTGTATGGTCGTCCGTCGGAAGTCCTGTGGACCATGGGCGTGACCGGTACCAATGGCAAGACGTCGTGTTCACAGTGGCTGGCGCAGGCCTGCACTGCCTGTGGCGCACGCACGGGCGTCATCGGCACCCTCGGCGCGGGCATGCCCGGCCAGCTCGTCGCCAGCATCAATACCACGCCGGATCCGGTCGTGTTGCATCGGACGCTTGCAGAGCTGCTTGCCGCCGGTGCTCAGGGCGTTGTGATGGAAGTCTCCTCCATCGGCATTGACCAGGGACGGGTCAATGGCGTGGTATTCGGTGCCGCCTTGTTCACCAACCTGTCGCGGGACCATCTTGATTATCACGGCGACATGGAAGCTTACGCGCGGGCCAAGCAGAAGCTGTTTGAGTCGCCGGGTCTGCGTCACGCCATCGTCAATCTTGACGATGTGCAGGGTGTGCAGATATCCCGCCTGCTGGGGCACCGGTCGGCAAGGGACGGGATCAACCGCGTCGGTTACAGTTGCTTTGAGGGCGTGGCCCGGCGTGCCGGGCTGGAATGCTGGATAGAAGCGCATGACGCGCAGGTATCGCCGCAGGGTATTGCATTCACGGTTCGCAGTTCGTGGGGTGAGGCGCGCATCGTCAGTCATTTGCTGGGGCGCTTCAACATTTCCAATCTGCTTGGTGTGCTCGGTGTCATGCTGGTATCGGGCGTGCCCTTTGATGTGGCCGCCGCTGCCTTGATGCAGCTCGAACCGGTTCCCGGTCGGCTGCAGCGACTTGGCGGACAGGATTGCCCTCAGGTGGTCGTGGATTTTGCCCATAGTCCTGACGCACTGGAAAAGACACTGGTGGCTCTCAAGGATATCGTCAGGGTCAATGCGGGACGGCTGACTTGCGTCTTTGGTTGCGGCGGTGAGCGCGACCGTGGCAAGCGCCCCTTGATGGGGGCCGTGGCGGCGCGGCATGCCGATCTCGTGGTGCTGACCAGCGACAATCCGCGCGGTGAAAATCCCGATGCCATCATTGCCCAGATCAGGGAGGGCATGCCGGCCCTGGAGCACAGTCGCTTGCTGGTTGAAGTGGATCGCTCCGCTGCCATCCGGGCAGCAGTGATGGCAGCCAATGCGGCCGACGTGGTGCTGCTGGCAGGCAAGGGTCACGAAAGCTACCAGGAGATCGACGGAAGCAAGCTGCCTTTCTCCGACTCGCGCGAAGCGAAAGCGGCGCTGGGTGCGTGGGTTGGGAGTCACCCCGTTGGTGCGAACTCATGATGGGCAACGGCATGATGAGTCTTGAGGAGGCCGCCCGCGCCTTGGGTGCTCGCATCGTCGGCATCGGCGCCGATGCCGGTGAGCGCGCCAGCGAACGTATCCGCTTCGATTCGGTATCCACCGACAGCCGCACGCTGCCGCCGGGCGCGTTGTTTGTCGCACTGCGCGGCGACCGCTTCGATGGTCATCAATTCCTGGCGGCGGTGCGAGCGCGCGGCGCCGCCGGCAGCATGATTGACGCAGCGGGCATGCCGCTGGTGAGTAGTGCGGCAGGTCGTGCGGACACCCTGCCCGCCATTGTTGTGACGGATACGCGCCGCGGGCTGGGCCATCTGGCGACTGTGTGGCGCGCGCGCTTCGCCATTCCGCTGATCGGCGTTGCCGGTTCCAATGGCAAGACCACGGTCAAGGAAATGATCGCGGCGATCCTGAAGGCGCACTATGGCGAAGCGCGGACGCTGGCGACGGCGGGCAATCTCAACAACGATATCGGTTTGCCGTTGACGTTGTTGCGGTTGCGGGCACAGCACGCCTGCGCCGTCATTGAACTGGGCATGAATCACCCCGGCGAGACGAAGGAACTGGCGCAGATTGCTCAACCGACGGTGGCGCTGGTCAATAACGCCCAGCGTGAACATCAGGAATTCATGGCCAGTGTTGCCGACGTGGCACGCGAGCATGGTGCTTTGTTCGAGGCATTGCCGTCCGATGGAATCGCGGTCATCAATGCTGATGATGCCTATGCCGATTACTGGCGCGGGCTCAATGCCGGACGAGTGGTTCGCGATTTCAGCATCGAGCGCCGCGCCGCCGTTACGGCACGCTATGCGCTTGGGGACGCTGGCAGCGACATCACATTGGAGACGCCCGAGGGCGAGGTGCAATTCTCGTTGCAGGTTGCCGGCCTGCACAACGTGCGCAATGCAGTGGCTGCGGCGACGGCGGCGACGGCGGCAGGCGCAGACCTGGATTCGGTCGCCAGTGCACTGGCGTCATTCACGGCAGTCAGGGGCAGGCTGCAACGCAAGGCCGGCCGCCATGGCGCGGTGGTGATCGATGACACCTACAACGCCAATCCTGATTCGGTGCGAGCCGCCGTCGATGTGCTGGCACGCGTCACCGGGCGACGCGTGCTGGTGCTGGGAGACATGGGCGAGGTCGGTGCTCAAGGCCCGGCATTTCATGCCGAGATCGGCTGCTACGCGAAGGAACGTGGTGTGGATCGCGTCATGCTGGCTGGCGAGTTGACCCGGCATGTTGCCACGGCATTCGGTGCGGGTGCCGACCATTACGAACGATTTGAAGACCTGCTTGCCGCCATCGTTGCCTGGGATGGCCCGGACACCACGGTGCTGGTGAAGGGGTCTCGTTTCATGCGCATGGAGCGCGCAGTGGCTGCACTGACCGGGGAGACCGCCTGATGCTGCTGGAACTTGCCCAATGGCTGGCCAAGGACACGCGTGCCTTCGGCGTTTTCAACTACATCACGCTGCGCGCGGTGCTGAGTTGCCTGACCGCGCTGGCAATATCGCTGCTCGCCGGCCCGTTCGTCATCCGCAAGCTCACCGCCTACAAGATCGGCCAATCGGTGCGCGACGATGGTCCCAAATCCCATCTCACCAAAGCTGGAACTCCCACCATGGGTGGCGCGCTGGTGCTGATCGCCATCCTGATTACGACGCTGTTGTGGGCGGACCTGTCCAACCGTTTCATCTGGGTGGTGCTGCTGGTGACCTTCGGTTTTGGCGCGATCGGCTGGGTCGATGACTACCGCAAGGTGGTGCATCGCAATCCCAAGGGACTGTCCGCCCGCACGAAGTTGTTCTGGCAGTCGCTGATCGGCGTGGTGGTGGCGGTGTACCTCGCGTTCGCGGTGCCCGCGCCCAACACCGCAAAGATCGGTGAGCTTTTCCTGCAATGGGTGAACAGCGGCTTTGCGATGAATCTGCCGGCCAAGGCAGATTTGATCGTGCCATTCTTCAAGAACGTGGCCTATCCTGTTGGTGTGTTCGGCTTCATCGTGCTGACGTATTTTGTCATCGTGGGCACCTCCAATGCGGTCAACCTGACCGACGGACTGGACGGTCTGGCGATCATGCCGGCGGTCATGGTGGCCAGCGCGCTGGGCGTGTTCGCCTATGTGGTGGGCAACGCGGTCTATTCGAAATACCTGTTGTTTCCCTATATCCCCGGGGCCGGTGAGCTGATGGTGTTCTGTGCGGCGCTGGCCGGTGCTGGTCTGGGATTTCTGTGGTTCAACGCCTATCCGGCCGAAGTCTTCATGGGTGATGTCGGGGCGTTGTCGCTGGGTGCGGCGCTGGGCACGGTTGCCGTGATCACGCGACAGGAAGTGGTGCTGTTCATCATGGGTGGCGTGTTCGTCGCGGAGACGCTGTCGGTGATGGCGCAGGTCATCTATTTCAAGGCCACTGGCGGCAAGCGCATTTTTCGCATGGCGCCACTGCACCATCATTACGAACTGGGCGGGTGGAAGGAGTCGCAAGTCGTTATCCGGTTCTGGATCATCACCATGATGCTGGTACTGTTCGGCTTGTCCACATTGAAACTACGTTGATAACAATTTAACTGAAAATTGTTATGAAAAAATTACAAAATAATAGTTCTGATCATAATTTAGAAGTGGGCTGCATGCTGATGATAGCCCCTGCGTTACTACAGTGAATGTGAACGGGAAAAAAGTGCTGGTACTCGGACTGGGCGAAACGGGATTGGCGGCGGCGCGCTGGCTGGCTGGCCGTGGCGCACACCTGCGCGTTGCGGATTCCCGCGCACAACCGCCGGGGCTGGCTGCGCTGCGCAAAGCCGTTCCGGACGTGGAGTTGCATCTGGGAAATTGGCGAGATGCGAGTTTCGAGGGCGTCGATCTGATCGTCATCAGTCCCGGCGTGCCACGCGAGACGCCACAGGTGCAGCGCGCGCTGGCGGGGGGCATGACCGTTGTCGGCGATGTGGAATTATTCGCCCGGACACTGCCGGCGCTGAAGCGGCCACAGATCATTGCCATCACCGGCACGAATGGCAAATCCACTGTGACAGCACTGGTCGGTGCGCTGTGCCGGGCCGCGGGACTGGATGTGGAAGTCGCGGGCAATATCAGCCCGGGGGTGCTCGACGCACTGGCTGCGCGTGAAGCGGGAGAAGCGGCCGGCGGCAAGCCCGCGGCAGCCTGGGTGCTGGAACTGTCCAGTTTCCAGCTGGAGTCGACCGAGTCGCTGAACGCCAGCGCGGCAACCATGCTGAACCTGTCCGAGGATCATCTGGATCGGTATGCCGGCATGCGCGAGTACGCTGCCGCCAAGGCGCGCATCTTCCAGGGCGAGGGTGTGCAGGTTCTCAACCGCGATGATCCGGCCAGCCTGGCGATGGCGATGGCGCTGCCGGGCCGGCGCATCCTGAGCTTCGGACTGGATGCGCCCCGCCCACAAATGGGCGTGGATGAAGGTGCAGATAATTTCGGCCTGATCCAGCGTGACGGCGAGCGCTGGCTCGCGCAGGGCGGCAAGGCACTTATCGCCATGAACGAACTGGGCATCGCCGGAACACATAATGCTGCCAATGCGCTGGCCGCGCTGGCACTGTGCAGCGCGATAGGCGTGCAGGGGCCGCAACTGCTTGCGGCGCTGCGCGAATTTCGCGGATTGCCGCATCGCGTCGAACTGGTCGGACAGCGCGGAGGCGTGCGCTTTTACGATGATTCCAAGGGTACCAATGTCGGTTCGACCGTCGCTGCGCTGGCCGGCCTTGCCCACGGCGAGGCCAAGGTTGTGCTGATCGCCGGAGGAGAGGGCAAGGGGCAGGATTTCTCGCCGTTGCAGAGCGCAGTGGCGAAGGCAGCGCGTGCTGTGGTGTTGATCGGGCGCGATGCCGACCTGATCGCAAAGGTTGTAACGGGCACGGGAGTTGTCATCAAGCGTGCCGGCTCGATGGAGGACGCCGTGAACGGGGCCGCCGCGCTGGCGCGTGCGGGTGATGCCGTGCTGCTGTCGCCGGCCTGCGCCAGTTTCGACATGTTCGACAACTACAAACATCGCGGCGACGTGTTCCGGCGCGCCGTCGAGGAGTTGACGCATGCTTGAACGTACGCTGCAACGCTTCGGTCAATTGGGCGCACGCCTCGGCACGCAAATGGGATTGCAGCCGGCAGCCGGCAGCCGGCGCACCGGATCCGCGGCCATGCGCAAACCCCTGGCCGAATATGATGCCGGGCTGCTGTGGTCGGCGCTGTTGCTGCTGACAATGGGTCTGGTCATGGTGTATTCGTCTTCGATTGCCATGGCCGAGGTATCGCGTTTTACCGGCGGGCGTTCCAATTATTTTCTGGTGCGGCATCTGGCTTTCACCGCGTGCAGCCTGGTCGCGGCGATGATGGTATTCCAGGTGCCCATGCGGGTCTGGCAGCAGGCAGCCCCGTGGCTGTTCATCGGCGGTGTGCTGGCGCTGCTGCTGGTGCTGATGCCGGGTCTGGGGCGCGAGGTCAATGGCGCGCGTCGCTGGCTGTCACTGGGCATCATGAATCTGCAACCATCGGAATTCATGAAGCTCGCGGCCGTGCTCTATGCGGCCGACTATACCGTGCGCAAGGCCGCGCTGATGCATAGCTTCAAGCGCGGCCTGCTGCCCATGCTCGGCGTCATGTTGGTGGTGGGCTGGTTGCTGTTGCGCGAGCCGGACTTCGGCGCCTTTGTGGTGATCACGTCAATCGCCATGGGGATACTCTTTCTTGGCGGCATGAACGGCAAATGGTTTGCCGGCCTGATGCTGATGCTCGCGCTTGGTTTCGCTGCGCTGGTGCTGACCTCGCCTTATCGCATGCAGCGCATTTTCGGATTCATGGATCCCTGGTCCGATCCCTACGGCAAGGGCTACCAGTTGTCGCATGCGCTGATTGCCTTCGGGCGTGGTGAATATTTTGGCGTCGGACTTGGCGCCAGTGTCGAAAAGCTCTTGTACCTGCCGGAGGCGCACACCGATTTTCTGCTGGCGGTGATCGCCGAGGAACTGGGCCTCGCCGGCGTGACGCTGGTAATCATGTTGTTCTCCTGCCTGGTGATGCGCGCCTTCGCCATCGGGCGGCAGGCGGTGAATCTGGAGCGGCCTTTTTCCGCATTGGTTGCGCAGGGCATCGGTGTCTGGCTGGGTGTGCAGGCGTTGATCAACATGGGCGTCAACATGGGCGTATTGCCGACCAAGGGTCTGACGCTGCCGCTGATGAGTTTTGGCGGCAGCGGCATTCTGGCCAATTGCATCGCGGTGGCGATTCTGTTGCGCATCGACTGGGAGGGTCGGCAGATGGCGCGCGGCCAGGTGGTGTGAGCGATGCGATGGAGAAAACCATCATGATCATGGCCGGCGGCACGGGCGGACATGTCTTCCCCGGATTGGCGGTGGCCGATCATCTGCGCGAACGCGGCTGGCGCGTGATCTGGCTCGGCTCGCCTACCGGCATGGAATCGAAGCTGGTTCCGTCGCGCGGCTATGCGCTGGCGCCGGTGCAGTTCTCCGGGTTGCGCGGCAAGGGGCTGGCAGCCATCGCGCTGCTGCCGGTGCGCCTGCTCAGCGCGTTCTGGCAGGCGTTGCGTGCGCTGCGCATTCATAAGCCGAATGTCGTGCTCGGCATGGGCGGCTATGTGGCTTTCCCCGGCGGCATGATTGCCTCGCTGTTGAACCGGCCGCTGGTCATTCATGAACAGAATTCCATTGCCGGATTGACCAACCGGGTGCTGGCGCGTGTCGCCGATCGCGTGCTGACCGGATTCCCTGGTGCCTTGCCTGGCGCGCAGGCAGTGGGCAATCCGGTGCGCGCAGATATTGCGACGTTGCCGGCGCCGGCGCAGCGTTTTGCCGGGCGCTCGGGTCCGTTGCGCGTGCTGGTGATTGGCGGCAGCCTGGGAGCGAAGGCGCTGAATGATGTCGTACCGCGGGCGCTGGCGTTGCTGCCGGATGACGCGCGGCCGCAGGTGCGGCACCAATCCGGCACACTGCATGTCGAGATGCTGCAGCGCAATTATCGTGAAGCCGGCGTGGCCTGTGATGCGGTTGCTTTTATTGACGACATGGCCGCCGCCTATGCCGATGTCGATCTGGTCATTTGCCGCGCCGGAGCGCTGACCATTGCCGAACTGGCCGCGGCCGGCGTGGCCAGCATCCTCGTGCCATTTCCGCATGCGGTAGATGATCACCAGACCGGCAACGCGCGTTATCTCGCGGATGCCGGTGCGGCCATGTTGATTCAGCAAACCGAGTTGACGCCGCAACGGCTGGCGCAATTGCTGTCATCACTGACACGCGAGAGCCTGCTCGACATGGCGACGAAAGCAAGGGCACTGGCGCGCCCGGATGCCACTGAGCGCGTTGCTCAAATTTGCACCGAGATCGCGAAATGAAGCACAAGGTCAAAGCGATCCATTTCATCGTTCCAATGGAGCGCAGCGGCTGGCACCGCTGCGCGGGCCGCAGTTGCGGCAATGCCGATTGGCAGAGTCATGAAACATAAAGTCAAGGCTATCCACTTCATCGGCATCGGCGGCTCCGGCATGTCGGGCATCGCCGAAGTGCTGCTCAATCTGGGTTACCAGATCAGCGGTTCGGATCTGGCCGCCAACGCGGCGACCGAGCGGTTGTCCGGGTTGGGCGCCAGGGTCGTGATGGGCCACGCGGCGGAGAATGTTTCGGCTGCCGATGTGGTGGTGGTATCCACCGCGGTGCGCTCCGACAATCCGGAAGTGCTGGCGGCGCGCCAGCGGCGCATCCCGGTGGTGCCGCGCGCCCTGATGCTGGCCGAGTTGATGCGCCTGAAGCAGGGCATTGCCATTGCCGGTACGCACGGCAAGACCACCACCACCAGCCTCATTGCCAGCGTGCTGGCTGAAGCGGGGCTGGATCCAACCTTTGTGATTGGCGGCAGGCTCAATGCGGCGGCATCCAACGCGCGCCTGGGCGCCGGTGAATTCATCGTGGTTGAAGCCGATGAGTCGGATGCTTCCTTCCTGCATCTGCAACCCGTGCTTGCCGTGATTACCAATATCGACGCTGATCACATGGAGACCTACCAGCATGACTTCGCCAAGCTGAAACAGGCCTTCGTTGCATTCCTGCAGAACCTGCCCTTTTATGGCAGCGCGGTGCTGTGCGTCGACGATGCCAATGTGCGCGAGATCATGCCGTTTGCGTCAAAGCCCGTGGTGACCTACGGAATGCGCGAAGATGCGATGGTTCGAGCGGTCGATATCGTGGCCGGTGAGTGCATGCATTTTCGTTGCGTGCGCGAGGGTGCGCCCGATCTGCAGGTGCAACTGAACCTGCCCGGGCGCCACAACGTGCTGAACGCGCTGGCGGCCATTGCCGTGGCCGGCGAACTCGGTGTGGCCGATGCGGCCATCTGCAAGGCGCTGGCGGAATTTCGCGGCGTGGGACGGCGCTTCCAGCGTTATGGCGAGATCGCCATCCCGGGTGGAGCGACTTTCACGCTGGTGGATGACTACGGCCATCATCCTGCGGAAATGCAGGCGACGCTGGATGCGGCGCGCGGCGCGTTTCCGGGCCGGCGCATCGTGCTGGCATTTCAGCCCCATCGCTTTACCCGTACGCGCGACTTGTTCGAGGACTTCGTCAGGGTGCTCTCCGAGGCCGACGCGGTGTTGCTCGGTGAAGTGTATCCGGCCGGCGAGACGCCCATTGTCGCGGCCGACGGCCGCGCGCTGGCACGTGCCATCCGTGTTGCCGGCAAGGTCGAGCCGGTTTTCGTCGAGGCGATTGCCGGCATGCCTGAGGCGATCCTCAAGATCGCGCGTGACGGCGACGTCGTGGTGACCATGGGCGCGGGTTCCATCGGCGGCGTTCCGGCACAACTGGCTGGCACGATGAAGCAACCGGGCGGAAAGAAATGAACATGGCTGAAGCCATTCAATTCTCCCTCGGCCCGATTGGTTCCAACCTGCGTGGCAAGCTGCTCGCTGAGGAATCGATGGCGAGGCATGTCAGCTGGCGTGCCGGCGGCATTGCCAAGCGTGTCTACAAGCCGGCCGACAGTGACGATCTGGCGGTGTTTCTGCGCACGCTGCCAGCTGATGAGCCGCTGTGCTTTGTGGGTCTTGGCAGCAACCTGCTGGTGCGCGATGGCGGTTATCGTGGCACGGTCATCCTGATGCACGATACGCACGCTGCGCTGAGCATTGACGGCGCCTGCGTGCGCGCGCAAGCCGGGGTGGCATCGCCCAAGGTGGCGCGCTTCGCGGCGACACAGGGTCTGGAGGGAGCGGAGTTTCTCGCCGGCGTTCCTGGCACCATCGGTGGTGCCCTGGCCATGAACGCGGGCTGCCATGGCGCGGAGACGTGGCAATTCGTCGAGCGGGTTTGCACCATCAACCGGCATGGCGTGCTGCGCGATCGCAGCCCGTCAGACTACGACATCGGCTACCGGCATTGCGCCTTGCATGTCGCGGGCGAGGAATGGTTTGTGGCGGCCTGGCTGCGTTTTCATCCAGGCAGCGCAGCGCAGGCGCGCGCGCGCATACGCGAGTTGCTGGCCAGTCGGATTGCCAGTCAGCCGCTCAACCTGCCCAACGCAGGATCTGTTTTTCGCAATCCGCCAGGCGACCACGCCGCCCGGCTGATCGAGGCATGCGGCCTGAAGGGCTTTGCCATTGGCGCCGCACGCATCTCCGAAAAACATGCCAATTTCATTGTCAATCCCGGTGGCAAGGCGTGTGCGGGCGATATCGAGGCACTGATCGCGCATGCGCTGCGCACAGTCAGGGACCGTCATGGCATAACACTGGTTCCGGAAGTGCGTATTGTGGGAGATGCGGTTGGTGATGCGGTCGGAGATGCAGTGGGAGACTCGCAATGAATGCCGTCGCGAATATGGCGCAATACGGCAAGGTTGCAGTGCTGCTGGGTGGCCGCTCGGCCGAGCGCGCCGTGTCGCTCAAGGGGGGCAACAGAGTGCTGGATGCCTTGAAGCGAAAAGGTGTCGACGCGCATGGTTTTGATCCGGCCGAGCGTGCCATTGCCGCGCTGGCGACCGATGGCTATCAGCGGGTGTTCATTGCGCTGCATGGGCGCTTCGGCGAGGACGGCACCGTGCAGGGCATGCTGGAACTGATGGGGATTCCGTACACCGGTTCCGGTGTTCTCGCCAGCGCATTGGCCATGGACAAATGGCGCACCAAGCTGTTGTGGCAGGCCTGCGCGGTGCCGACGCCACGCTACGAACTGCTGCATCGTGACAGCGATTTCAAGGCAGTGGCGCAGCGGCTGGGACTGCCGATCATGGTGAAGCCGGCCAGTGAAGGTTCCTCCATCGGCATGAGCAAGGTGCGCAAGGCCACTGATCTGGAAGAGGCCTATGCGCTGGCCGCCAATTACGACCGTCTGGTCATTGCCGAACAGTTCATCGAGGGAAGCGAGCTGACCGCCGCCATGCTCGGGCCGGAAGCCCTGCCTCTGATTCTGCTTGAGACACCGCATGATTTTTATGACTATGACGCGAAGTACCTTGCCAATGACACCCGCTACATCATTCCCTGCGGACTGCCACCCGAGGCCGAAAACACCATTCTCGCCGAAGCCAGGCGCGCGTTTGATGTGCTCGGGTGCAGGGGCTGGGGGCGCGTCGACATGATGCTGGATCGTGCCGGCGAGCCCTATTTTCTCGAGGTCAATACGTCACCGGGAATGACCGATCATTCGCTGGTGCCGATGGCAGCCCGGCATGTCGGATTATCCTATGAGGACTTGTGTCTGCGCATTCTTGACAGTGCCGGTTTGTCCACGGGCGACACCACGCCAGGCAAGGACGGGAGGGACCATGTGGGATAACCCCAAGTTGCTCAACTCGATATCCAATGCATTGTTTGGCTGCGCCCTGTTGCTGGTGCTCTGGGGCGGGATGAAGCTGGTTGTCGAATCGCCCCTGTTCCTGTTGCGCACGATACGCGTCGAAGGCGAACTCAAGCACGTGACACGTGCCGACGTGGTCGATGCCCTGCAGGGCAAGTTGGCCGGCACGTTCTTCAGCATGGACATTGAAGCGGTTCGCGCGCTGTTCGAAACCATTCCATGGGTGCGGCGTGCCGAAGTCCGCCGGCTTTGGCCCGACCGTCTGGAGGTGCGCATGGAAGAGCATATGCCGCTGGCCCGCTGGGGTCAGCCCGAGGATGGCCGCCTGGTGAACAGCTTTGGCGAAGTATTCAATATCGGCCAGTCCGACGATGTGCACGATTTGCCCGGCAATGGCAAGCCGGAGCTTCCACAATTTTCGGGCCCGATCGGCACCTCGGTGGACGTGATGCGCAACTATGTGCTGTTCAGGGACATGCTGGCCCCCATTCAGTTGCATCCGCGCGCCGTGGTGCTGTCGCCGCGATACAGCTGGCAACTGCGACTGTCCAACGGCATGACGATGCAACTGGGCCGCAATTCGGAAAAGGAACGCATAGCCGACCGGTTGGCGCGTTTCGTGTTGGTTTATCCGAAAACACTTGCTCCCTTGTCAAGGCGACTCGATTACGTTGACCTGCGCTATGCCAATGGACTGGCCCTGCGTGTGCCGGGAATGTCCGATACGGGCAAACCGGTGATGGCACCGGCGCGCTTACCGGAAAGAAGAAAGCGAACTGCATGAAAGACGCGAAGAACCTCATTGTTGGACTGGATATCGGGACGTCCAAGGTCGTTGCCGTCGTGGCCGAAATTTCGCCGGACGGCCGCATGGAACTGGTGGGCATGGGCAGCCATGACTCGCGCGGCCTGAAGAAAGGCGTCGTGGTCAACATCGAAGCGACCGTGAATGCCATTCAGCGTGCGCTTGAGGAAGCAGAGTTGATGGCAGACTGCAAGATACAGAATGTGTTCACCGGTATCGCCGGTAGCCACATCCGCAGCTTCAACTCGACCGGCATGGTGGCGATCAAGGAAAAGGAAGTCACGCCGCTGGATGTTGAGCGTGCCATCGAGACCGCGCGCGCGATGCCCATCCCCACCGACCAGCAGGTGCTGCACATACTCACCCAGGAATTCATCGTCGACGGACAGGACGGGGTGAAGGAACCGATCGGCATGTCCGGCGTGCGGCTGGAAGTGAAAGTCCATATTGTCACGGGTGCCGTGTCGGCGGCACAGAACATTGTCAAGTGTGTGCGTCGTTGCGGCCTGGAGGTCAATGATCTCATCCTGCAACCGCTGGCCTCGTCATTGGCAGTGCTGACCGAGGATGAGCGTGAATTGGGCGTGTGCCTGGTCGATATCGGCGGAGGCACGACCGACATCGCGGTGTTTCGCGAAGGGGCCATTCGCCATACCGCGGTGGTCCCCATCGCCGGTGATCAGATCACCAACGACATCGCCATGGCGCTGCGCACCCCGACTGCAGAAGCCGAGGAGCTGAAGATTCGTCACGGCTGCGCGCTGCGGCAACTCGCCGATCCGGGCCAGATGATCGAAGTTCCGGGTGTGGGTGATCGCCCGCCGCGGCAATTGTCACGTCAGACGCTGGCCGAAGTCATCGAGCCGCGCGTCGAGGAACTTTATTCGATGGTGCAGAAGGTGTTGCGCGATTCGGGATACGAAGAGTTGCTGTCCTCGGGCATCGTGCTGACCGGCGGGTCGTCGGTGATGCAGGGCATGGTCGACCTCGGCGAGGAAATATTCCATCTGCCGGTACGCCTGGGCGTTCCCCGCTATAGCGGCGGATTGTCCGACGTGGTGCGCAATCCGCGCTACGCAACGGTGGTTGGGCTATTGCTCGAGGGCATGGTGCAGACGCAGCGCGGACTGATCGCGCGACAGGGCTGGTCGTTCAAGCAGATATTGGGGCGAATGCGCGAATGGTTGCAGCGGAATTTTTGATGTTGGATGTATCTCGATTGAAAAGTTTTATTGCAGGGGTCGGCCGAAAGGCATTTTTTATATACGTCACTGAAGGAGGCATGCATGTTTGAAATAGTAGAAAACAACGGGAATGGCACGGTCATCAAGGTCGTCGGCGTGGGTGGCGCTGGCGGCAATGCCGTTGACCATATGATCAAGAACGGCGTGCAGGGAGTGGAGTTTGTGGCTGCCAATACCGACGCGCAGGCGTTGGCGCGTGGCCAGTCCAAGTGCCAGATTCAGCTCGGGGCGACCGGACTGGGAGCGGGCGCCAAGCCCGAGGCCGGCCGTGCCGCGGCGCAGGAGGCGCGCGACCAGATCTCGGACGCGCTGCAGGGAGCGCACATGGTGTTCATCACCGCCGGCATGGGTGGCGGCACCGGCACTGGCGCGGCGCCGGTGGTCGCGGAGATCGCCAAGGAGATGGGTGTGCTTACCGTGGCGGTGGTCACGAAGCCCTTTTCGTTCGAGGGCGCGCGGCGCATGCAATCGGCTGAAGCCGGCATTGAGGAGTTGTCGCAGCATGTCGATTCGGTCATCGTGATTCTCAATGAGAAGCTCGAGGAAGTGCTGGGCGACGATATCTCGATGGAAGATGCCTTTGTATCAGCCGACAATGTACTGAAGAACGCTGTGGCCGGCATCTCCGAGATCATCAACGTGCCCGGACTGATCAACGTCGACTTTCAGGATGTGCGTACGGTGATGAGCGAGCAAGGCATGGCCATGATGGGTTCGGCGACCGCCAATGGCATCGATCGCGCGCGCATTGCCGCTGAAGAAGCTGTGGCCAGCCCGTTGCTCGAGGGCGTCAACCTGTCGGGGGCGCGTGGCGTTGTGGTCAACATTACCGCCAACAAGTCCAGTCTGAAGCTGCGTGAGACCAAGGAAGTGATGAACACCATCCGTTCTTTTGCGGCGGAAGATGCAACCATTATTTTCGGTGCGGTCTACGATGAGTCCATGGGTGAGGATTTGCGCGTGACTGTTGTGGCCACGGGGCTGGGTCAACCGGCGACCTCGCGTCAATCCAAACCGCAACTGGTGGTCAGTCAGAAAACCGGCACGGACAATATGCCAGTACTGGGCGTGGCTGTCGGCGGTGGTGACATGGGCGTGGCTGAAGCGACACCCAGCGTGTTCCACCGGCGCACACGTGCTTCAACCATTGAAGCCTTGACCAACAGCGGTGTCGACAAGTACGACATCCCTGCTTTTCTGCGCAAGCAGGCTGACTGAAGTTGTAGCCATGCGTGTGACCGGGCCAATTTGCCGGGCTAATCAATGGCAGGGGGCCGACCTCCCTTGCAACTGATGCGGCGTGACCATTCCCTGCCTCCGGAATGGTCACGTCATGGTAATATTCCGGTGATTTGGTGCGGTGCAGCGCGAAATTGATTCCTGCAGGTGCCGCCCGAAGTAATAGAAAAACAACTGATTATTCAATGCTCAAACAACGCACACTGAAAAGCATCATACGAGCCACTGGGGTTGGCTTGCATACCGGCGAAAAAGTCGCCATGACGTTGCGTCCGGCCCAGCCCGGGACGGGCATCGTATTTCGTCGCATCGATACGCCGCAACCCGTTGATATCCCGGCGAATGCTTTCAGTGTTGTCGATACGCGCCTGTGCAGTGTGCTTGAGCAAAAGGGCGTCCGCGTCGCTACAGTCGAGCACCTCATGTCGGCGCTGGCCGGCCTCGGTATCGACAATGCATATATCGACCTGACTGGTCCGGAAGTGCCGATCATGGACGGCAGCGCCGGTCCGTTTGTATTTCTCATCCAGTCCGCTGGAATAGAAGAACAGCCGGCAGCGAAGCGATTTTTTCGCATCAAGCATGCTGTTGAAGTGCGCGATGGCGACAAGTGGGCGCGCTTTGAGCCGTATGCGGGATTCAAGCTGAGTTTCTCGATTGTGTTCGATCACCCGGTGTTTCAGCGCTCGGCACAGACGGCGACGGTTGACTTTGCCAGCACGTCCTACGTCAAGGAAGTGTCGCGGGCACGTACTTTCGGTTTCATGCAGGACGTGGAGAATCTGCGCTCCAAGGGCCTGGCCCTGGGTGGGAGTCTGGACAACGCCATTGTGATGGATGAGTACCGCGTGCTGAACGCCGAGGGGCTGCGCTACGCTGATGAATTTGTTAAGCACAAGTTGCTGGACGCCATTGGCGACCTGTACCTGGTCGGTCACCCGTTGCTCGGGGCGTATTCGGCATTCAAATCCGGACATGCACTGAACAACCTGCTGTTGCGCGAGGCACTGCGCCAGGCAGATGCCTGGGAATATGTCAGCTTCGATCGCGCCGAGGAGGCGCCCGCCGGCCTTGTGCCGATGTTTGCGCAGCCTGCCTGACGGTCCTAGCCGCGCATTTCAAAGCAGGGTTTCAGTCCCTTATTGTGAATTGAGTTAGTGCTTGCTCCGGGCGTTTTTCGCGAGCGACTCGATTGACTCTTTCAGTTTAGAATCAGGTAATTGCCTTGACAGGCGAGTGAGGCTTTCGGCTGCGTTGGCCGATAGATAGATTTCACTGATGGGCTCGTTTGGCCTGCTGATGGCCGGTTGCACTTGCACTTCTATTCCGGTAACCTCCACCGCGAACTTCAATAAATGGTCTCGCACGGCAGGTAACAGTAATTTCAGCTTGGCGGCGACGGCGCTGTTTTCAGCGAAAATAACGACTTTTCCCTGCTTATAGTTGGCGATCGAACAAGATCGACGCAAGTTATTAGGCAGCGCCTGCGTAAATATTTGGCGCAGCTCAATCAGGCGTTGAGCGTGGGGCATGAGTGAATCCATGCCGGCAGTCAGGAAAGTGCGCACGTTTTTTGTGTGCATGGGATTTGGGCCAGGAAGGCGACATGCATATTATCGTCGTTTCAAACCGATTAACGAAGTCGCGATCACTGACGCTGTCGACGCCGCATCTGGTCGCCATCGGCGCGGCAATGATGTTCTCCATGTTGATGCTTGCCAGTGGTCTGTTTTACCTGACCCTGAAGCATGCCGCGCAACTCAAGCTGCCGTTCCTGGAATCAATGGTCGTGGCCGCCCAGGAGCAGGAAGCCCGGCGTACCGAAAGCTTCCTGCGCGAGAACCTCAATGCGATGGCAGTCAAGCTTGGTCAGATGCAGGCTCAGCTGGTTCGTCTTGACGCGCTGGGCGAGCGGCTGTCGTCGCTGGCTGGTATCAAACCCTCGGAATTCCGCTTCAGTGAGGCCCCCGGTCGTGGCGGAGCCTTGTCCACCGCCATGCCGCCGCAAAATCTGTCGATAAACGAATTCAACACCCAGATGGAAGACGTGTCCCGCCGCCTGGAAAGCCGCACTGACTACCTCGGTATCCTGGAGTCGCAACTGTTTGACGCGAAAGTCAGGAAGAAGATGATGCCGACCATACCGCCCATCGACGCGAGCTGGAGCGCATCAAGTTTTGGCTGGCGAATCGATCCCATTACCGGTATGCAGGCCCTGCACGAAGGCATCGATTTTATTGCCGATGTTGGCACGACGATTTTCGCGGCGGCGGGTGGTGTGGTCATATTCGCCGGGGTTCACCCACAATATGGCCTGCTCGTTGAAGTTGACCACGGCAATGATTTCACTACCCGTTATGCCCATGCCTCGAAGTTGATGGTCAAGGTCGGCGATGTCGTGCAGCGCGGTCGCAAGATCGCCGAGGTTGGTGCCACCGGCCGTTCGACCGGCCCGCATTTGCATTTTGAAGTCCGCTACAAGGGCAGTGCGCAGAATCCGACCCGATTCCTTCAGGCCGCAAAATAAAGGTGAACCGGCAATTTGGCTGCCGATGCAACCGCCTGGCTGCTGCCCCCGCATTTTCCTGAGTATTCGCCCGTATTGTCGTTTGCCGTGCAACGGTGATGGGTCGAAACGTCGACCATGTTAAAATTGCAGCTTCGTCTGAAAGTCCTCACTCTTCAATGATTTCCCGCGCGCTCAAAGCCATATTCGGCAGTCGCAATGACCGACTGCTCAAGCAGTACTCCGGTAACGTTCGCAAGATCAATGCCCTCGAACCCGCCATGCAGGCTTTGTCCGATCAGGAACTGTCGGCGAAGACCGCGGAATTCCAGGGGCGTTTCAAGGCGAAGCTGGACGGTGTGCCGCAAGAACAGTTGCTGGCGACCGAAACGGCAGTGTTCGAGGAACTGCTTCCCGAAGCATTCGCAGTAATGCGCGAGGCAGCCAGGCGCGTACTCAACATGCGCCACTTTGATGTGCAGTTGCTCGGTGGCATGGTTCTGCATAACGGCAAGATTGCCGAAATGCGCACCGGCGAGGGCAAGACGCTGGTGGCGACCCTGCCCTCCTACCTCAATGCGCTCGGCGGCCGCGGTGTTCACATCGTTACGGTGAACGACTATCTGGCAGCGCGCGATGCGGAGTGGATGGGCAAGGTGCATCGCTTTCTGGGCCTGTCTGTCGGGGTCATCCTTTCGCAGATGCCGCATGACCAGAAACAGACCAATTACGCGGCCGACATTGTGTATGGCACCAACAACGAATTCGGATTCGATTATCTTCGTGACAACATGGCCATGGCGGTGTCCGAGCGTTTCCAGCGCGGGCTTAATTTTGCCATCGTCGATGAAGTCGATTCCATTCTCATCGATGAGGCACGCACGCCGCTGATCATCTCGGGGCAGGCCGAAGACCGCACCGAACTGTATTACCGCATGAATGAAGTGGCGCCCCTGCTCAAGATTCAGGAGACCGAGGAAGGTCCCGGCGACTTCCTCATCGACGAGAAGGCCCACACCGTGTCCCTGTCCGAAGAGGGCCATGAACACGCCGAGGAAATACTTGGCCGGGTGGGATTGCTGCCCGAGGGGCGCAGCCTGTACGAGCCGGCCTATGTGAACCTGATGCACCACCTGAATTCGGCGTTGCGCGCGCAGCACCTGTTTTTTCGCGATCGTCACTATGTTGTGCAGAATGGTGAAGTGATCATCGTCGACGAATTTACCGGTCGCCTGATGCCGGGACGGCGCTGGTCCGATGGCCTGCATCAGGCCGTCGAGGCCAAGGAGAATGTGTCGATCCAGAGCGAGAACCAGACGCTGGCGGCGATCACCTTCCAGAATTATTTCCGCATGTATCGCAAGTTGTCCGGCATGACCGGCACTGCGGATACCGAAGCCTACGAATTCCAGGAGATCTACGGCCTCGAAACCGTGGTGATACCGACGCATCACCCGATGGTCCGCATCGACCGGCTTGACCAGGTCTACCGTACCGGCACCGAGAAGAATGCCGCCATTATCGAGGACATCCGCGCCTGTTATGAACGCAGTCAGCCGGTGCTGGTGGGCACCACTTCGATCGAGGCGTCCGAGCTACTGTCGGCGTTCCTGACCAAGGAAAAGCTGCCGCACAGCGTGCTGAACGCCAAGCAGCATGAGCGCGAAGCGGGAATCATCGCCGAGGCCGGACGACCGAAGATGGTGACCATCGCGACCAACATGGCCGGCCGCGGTACCGACATTGTGCTCGGGGGCAATGCTGAAAAACAGATCGAGGCGGTGCGGGCCCAGACCGACATCGACGAGGCCGAAAAAGATCGCCGCGCCGAAAAACTGAGCAGCGAATGGCAGCAACTGCATGACCGGGTCGTTGCCGCCGGCGGTCTGCATATCATCGGCACCGAGCGCCACGAGTCACGGCGCATCGACAACCAGTTGCGCGGACGCAGCGGCCGCCAGGGTGATCCGGGCTCGTCGCGGTTCTACCTGTCGCTTGAAGATCCGCTGCTGCGCATCTTTGCCGGCGAACGTGTCAACGCCATCATGACGCGTCTGAAGATGCCCGAGGGCGAGGCCATCGAGCATCCGCTGGTGACACGCTCCATCGAAAGCGCGCAGCGCAAGGTCGAGGCGCACAACTTCGATATCCGCAAGCAGTTGCTCGAATACGACGACGTCTCCAATGATCAGCGCAAGCACATTTATGACCTGCGCAACCAGATACTGCAGGGCGAAGAGATTGCCGAGCGGGTGAAGGCACTGCGCGAAGGTGTCGTGACCGACTACTTCCGAGCCCATATCCCCGAAGAAAGCATGGAAGAGCAGTGGGACGTGCCGGGCCTGGAGAAAGTGCTCAATGCGGAACTGGGCATGCAAATACCGCTGGCGAAATGGCTGGCGGACGAGCCCTCGCTGGATGATGCAGCCTTGCTCCTGCGCGCGCTGACTGCAGCCAATGAGGCCTACACGGCCAAGGTACTGGCCGCACCGGCCGATGCCATCGCTCAATATGAGCGCTACGTGCTGCTCACGACGCTGGATACACATTGGCGCGAGCATCTGTCGGCGCTGGATCATTTGCGCCAGGGCATTCACCTGCGCGGCTATGCCCAGAAGAATCCGAAGCAGGAGTACAAGCGCGAAGCCTTCGAAATGTTCGGCGCCATGCTCGAGAGTATCAAGCTGGAAGTGACGCGCATGTTGCTGGCGGTGCAGATACGCACCAAGGAAGAAGTCGAGGCGGTGGAGCAGCAGCTGACGCCGGCGGTGGAGAACGTTCAGTATCAGCATGCGTCGTTTGACGAAGCCCTTGGCGCGGGCGGCGATGCCGACGCGTCAGAGGCGGCCAAGCCGCAGCCGTTTCAGCGCCATCTTGGCAAGATCGGACGCAACGATCCATGCCCATGCGGTTCCGGCAAGAAATACAAACACTGCCACGGGAAGCTGTCCTAGGTCTGGCTGTCAATGGTTTATGCCGGGTTTATCAAAGGTCACGGTTTGCCTGTTCTCGCGCGCTGCGCTTGCGCTCCTCGTTGTCTTGTACGGATGCAAAGCCATCTGAATAAGACAACGAGGTCTGATAAGACTTTTGGCCATGGCGCGGGCCAGTGGTGAGCGATGCTTTTGATCAGAGGCCGTGGTTTGCATGCGAATGGTTTCATCCTCCGCGCGGCTTCCAAGAGTTCATCCGGAATCCTTGCCGTGCTGCGAACATGGCCCTATAGTCTGGCGATCCGATAAAAATTTCCGTTGGAACATCCATGGCCGTCAACCTGAATCCTCCCGACCCCAAAACACTGTTGCCCATTGCGGGCGTGGAACTGGGATTTGCCGAAGCCGGTATTCGCAAGGCCGGTCGCCGTGATCTGATGCTGATGAAACTCGCGCCCGGCAGTCGCGTCGCGGGGGTATTTACGCAGAACGGTTTTGCCGCTGCGCCGGTGCAGGTCTGCCGCGAACGTCTGGCGGCATCACATGACATGCTCGCACTGATCGTGAATGCCGGCAACGCCAATTGCGGCACGGGCGAGCAGGGCCTGGCCGCATCGCGCCGCAGTTGTGAAGCGGTGGCCAATGCGCTGGGCTGCAAGGCAGGCGAGGTGCTGCCCTTTTCCACCGGCGTCATACTCGAGCATCTGCCTGTGGATCGCATCGAAGCGGCGCTGCCCGCCTGTGTTGCCAGCCTCGGTGGGGCCAACTGGGCCGACGCCGCGGCAGCCATCATGACCACCGACACGGTGGCCAAGGCCAGGTCGAGTCGCGTGGACATTGCCGGCAAGTCCGTGAGCGTGACCGGCATGGCCAAGGGTGTGGGCATGCTGCAACCGAATATGGCCACCATGCTGGCATTTGTCGCCACCGATGCCAGCGTGTCGGCCGCGACCCTGCAGCAGTTGGTGCGTGAAGTGGCGGACGTCTCGTTCAATCGCGTCAGTGTGGATGGCGACACGTCGACCAATGATTCCTTCGTGCTGATCGCCACCGGTGCGGCCGGCACGGCGGAAATTGCGTCGTCTTCAGACCCGGCCTACGCCCTGCTGAAGAAAGCCGTGGCCGAGGTTTCAGTCGCGCTGGCGCAGGCAATTGCCCGCGATGGCGAAGGCGCGACCAAATTCATCACCATCAATGTGGCGGCGGCGCTGAACGAAGTCGAAGCATTGCGCGTCGCCAGGCAGGTTGCCAATTCGCCATTGGTCAAGACGGCGCTGTTTGCGTCGGACCCCAATCTGGGCCGCCTGCTGATGGCCATCGGTAACGCCGACATCGCCAATTTTGATTCTTCCAAAGTCAGCCTGTCGCTTGGCGACGTCAAGGTGATCGAACGCGGTGGCCGCGCCGCCAGTTATCAGGAAGAAGACGGCGCCCGTGTGATGAAGCCAGCCGAGATCGCCATCAATATCGACCTGGGGCGCGGTTCGGCCGGCACGACGATGTGGACTTGTGATTTCTCCTATGACTACGTCAAGATCAATGCGGAATATCGCACCTGATGGTGCGGATGCAATCGAGGAGTCGTCTTCATCGTGAGTGATCTGGAAAAATTTCTGCAGCGCGCATCGCAGTTGATGGATCGACTCGAGTTGCAGTTGCCGCCGGTGCCCCCCGCAATCGACTGGAAGGCGAACACGGCGTTCCGCTGGCGCAAGACCAACGGACGCGGCCATCTGCAGCCAGTGCAGCATCCGCACCGGATCAAGCTGGCGGACCTGCGCGACATCGATCGCCAGAAATCCCTGGTGGAAGCCAATACCCGGCAGTTTGTCGAGGGGCGTCCTGCCAACAACGTGTTGCTGACCGGCGCGCGCGGCACTGGCAAGAGCTCGCTGATCAAGGCCTGCTATAACCGTTTCGTTGCCAAAGGTCTGCGCCTCATCGAAGTTGACAAGCAGGACCTGATCGACCTGCCCGACATCACCGACTTGCTCGCGGGGCGGCCCGAGCGTTTCATTCTGTTCTGCGATGACCTGTCGTTCGAGGCATCCGAGACGGCGTACAAGGCGCTCAAGGCGGCGCTGGACGGATCGATCGCCGCGCCGCTGGAGAACCTGCTGATCTATGCCACCTCCAACCGCCGTCACCTGATGCCCGAGTTCATGCAGGAAAATCTCGAGACCAAATATCTCGGCGATGAAATCCATCCCGGCGAGACCGTGGAAGAGAAAATCTCGCTGTCGGAGCGCTTCGGCCTGTGGGTGTCGTTCTACCCGTTTGACCAGGATGCCTACCTCGACATCGTCGCTCACTGGATGAACTCACTGGGCTGCAAGGCGCACGACATTGATAGTGCAGCGGCGCGAGAAGCCGCATTGCAGTGGGCGCTGTCGCGCGGCTCGCGCTCCGGTCGCGTCGCCTGGCAGTTTGCGCGTGACTGGGTGGGGCGTACCGCAAGCGCGTCCGGCGCCGTAGCCTCGCGCAAATCGCAACGCGGCCGGCGCTAGCCGGCGGCTGCAGCCGAACAGCGCATGTCCTCCCCGGTCGATGTCGCGGTCGCCATTCTGGCGCGTGCGGATGGCAGCGTGCTGCTGGCGCAACGGCCCGAAGGCAAGGTCTACGCCGGCTACTGGGAGTTCCCCGGTGGCAAGGTGGAGCCCGGCGAAGCTGTGGCCGATGCGCTGGTGCGCGAAATTGACGAGGAACTGGGCGTGCACCTCGATCGTGAACGCGCCTTCCCATGGATCACGCAGGTGTTTACCTATCCGCACGCCACGGTGCGGCTGCACTTTTATCGCGTCTTCGCCTGGACAGGCGAATTGCGTGCAATCGAGCATCAGGGGCTGAACTGGGAGCGCCCCGAAGCAATTTGCGTGACGCCCCTTCTGCCGGCCAATGGTCCCGTACTCAAGGGCCTGTCCCTGCCGGATGAATATGCGATCACGCAGGCCGGAGCAATGGGAACGGGGCCATTTCTCGCCTGCTTGCAGGCGCGCCTCGCGTCGGGCCTGCGCCTGATACAGGTGCGCGAGAAAAGCTTCGCTGCGGCCGCGCTGGTTGAATTGGCAGCGCAAGTCATCGCGTTGGCACGCCCGCTGGGTGCGAAAGTCATCATCAACACGGATATCGAACTGGCGCAACGCCTGGGCGCCGATGGCGTGCACCTGACATCGCAACAGCTGCGTGAATTGTCAAAGCGCCCGGATCTGCCGTGGTGCGGTGTGTCCTGCCATGATGCTGAAGAACTGCGAATGGCTGAACAATTGGGCGTCGATTTTGCCGTGCTCGGCCCGGTGCTGCCAACGCTGTCGCACGCGGAGGCAATGCCGCTCGGATGGGATGGTTTTGAATCAATTGTCAGAGGCGCAACGATTCCGGTTTATGCGCTGGGCGGAATTTCAACACCGATGCTTGACGAGGCGCGCCGGCGTGGCGGCCACGGCATTGCGATGCTGCGTGGCAGCTGGATGGCAGCTTCCTGACGGTCAGTCATTACCTTGGCGATTGCGATAATCGCCCGCCACAAAAAACGCCCGTCACAAAAAGCGAAGCCCCGCGATGAACTCGCAGGGCTTCAGGATCGCCACTGATCGTGGCTTCATTTCGTCACGTCACCGTGATGTGTGCCGGCCTGTGGTTGCCGGCTTCAGGGTCGAGCTGTCGGTAGGTTCATCGATAAGGCTCTCCTTCCGCGATCACATCCCGTCCTGAATCAGACAGGGATTCATACGGCGCGGCTTGCGTCGCGCCCCGGATCAAATGCCTCGGTTCCGCGGTCCGGAATAATCCTCAAACTTCGTGTCGAGGTTGGTCGCTGCCCATTCGCATCAGGTACACCCGCCAACTCCAACCTGGGGCGCACACAACAGCGGAACACTTGTGCAACAACCGGATCATCTATTGTTGGTTTGAGAATACATCCCGAACCGATTCACCGAAGCAATTTCAGTAAATGCCTATTGAAAGGCACTGTCAAGATATTTATTTGAAATTTATTTTTCGCAAGTCAGCATCGAGATTGATCTGGGTCAAAACACTTTTGTGAGGCGATCGCATGTGTTCTGCGCAATGCCTGATGCAGCAAGCGGCGTGCTTGAATTTGAAAGCAAGATCCGGAGTGCGGCGAACTGCAGTACGCGATATATTTTCATCCAGGCTATGAAGGAACGGCAGGGGCTTGATATGAACACATCGATCAGGAGCACGCGGCGCGCAGCGGCCACGGTCAGTGATCCGCGCTGGGCTGCGGTTGTTGCCCGCGACGCGCAGTCGGACGGCCGTTTCTTTTATTCGGTGCGGACCACCGGCGTGTACTGCCGGCCTTCCTGCGCGGCGAGGCGGGCACGGCCGGAGAACATTGGTTTTCATGCGACGCGCAAGGAGGCCGAGGACGCAGGCTTCCGGCCGTGCCAGCGTTGCAAACCGGATCAGGCTGCGCTTGCTGAAAAGCATGCTGCCAGCGTTGCAGCGGCATGCCGCATCATCGCATCTGCGGAACAACTGCCGCGCCTCTACGACCTTGCTCGTCACGCGGAAGTCAGCTCATATCACTTTCATCGCGTGTTCAAACGGATCACCGGCCTGACGCCGAAGGCCTATGCCGCAGCGCACCGCGACCAGCGGGTGCGCGAGCGATTGAGTGGCAGTGGCACAATCACGGATGCCATTTTCGACGCAGGCTACAACGCCAGCGGCCGCTTCTATGCCCGATCGAATGCGGCGCTGGGCATGCCGCCGGGCAACTACCGCGCGGGAGGCGCCAATGAGCAGATTCGATTCGCCATCGGCGCATGCTCGCTGGGCGCCATCCTGGTTGCGAGCAGTGTTCGCGGTGTATGCGCGATCCTGCTGGGCGATGATCCGGATGCACTTCTGCGTGAACTGCAGGATCGCTTCCCACGCGCGGAACTACTGGGCGGCGACCGCGACTACGAGCGGGTCGTCGCCACCGTGGTGGGTTTTGTCGAGGCGCCCGGCATGGGGCTCAAATTGCCGCTGGATCTGCGCGGCACCGCCTTCCAGCAACGCGTGTGGCAGGCCTTGCGCCGGATTCCCGTTGGCAAGACGCTGAGCTACAGTGAACTCGCCGTGCGCATCGGCTCGCCCACCGCCAGTCGCGCCGTGGCCGGCGCCTGCGCCGCGAATGCATTGGCGGTGGCCATTCCCTGTCATCGCGTGGTGCGCACCGATGGCAGCCTGTCCGGCTATCGCTGGGGTGTGGAGCGCAAACGCGCGCTGCTGGTCAGAGAGGCGCGCAAATAGCATGAGCACGGCATGACGCGGGATCTGTTTGCGGACGCAACGCAAGGCAGTCCTCTGCGTGAAGATTTGTGTCCGGGTGCCGTCGTGCTGCGCGGGTTTGCGCTTGCCAAGGAAACGCATCTGCTCGCATCGATCAACGAAATCACCGCCGCAGCAATGTTTCGCCACATGCTTACGCCGGGCGGCTTTCGCATGTCGGTGGCGATGACCAACTGCGGCGGGTATGGCTGGGTCACCGATGGCAAGGGCTATCGCTATGCCACAACGGATCCGCTCAGCGACCAGCCCTGGCCGGCGATGCCCGACGTATTGTTGCAACTCGCCAGCGCTGCCGCCAAGGACGCCGGCTTCGCGGATTTCACACCGGATGCCTGTCTCGTCAATCGCTACGAAGCCGGTGCGCGCATGTCCTTGCATCAGGACAGAAACGAACGCGACTTCACCCAGCCCATCGTCTCGGTATCACTGGGATTGCCAGCAATATTTATTTTCGGCGGCATGCGGCGAAACGACAAGCCGGTGCGTGTGCCGCTGCTGCACGGCGATGTCGTGGTGTGGGGCGGGCCGGCGCGGTTGCGCTATCACGGCGTCCTCGCGCTGAAGCCGGGGCGGCATGCGCTGGCGGGGGAGTGCCGAATCAATCTGACGTTTCGCAGGGCGGGGTGAATTCGAGCAGCTGCTCTAGAGAGGCGTGATGCAGCATCTCGCATCTCGCATTTCTATATCCCGGTAGATGGGCATAAGCATATGCCGGCATATGGTGATAGATAACGCCGAACTTGCCCTTATCTTTACTGATGTGCCAGGCACGAAGGAGTTTGAGTTCCAACTTTAAGTGCAATGGACAGCCGAAAACGGTTTTGAGCCTCTTCGGAATCATCGTGCGCGCCTGCCGTTGATCATAAGGTTCGCAAGTCCCGGACCTTTTTGGCAGCAATCCAATATTCTCAAATCGAAATAACATATCAAACGGTGATACTAAATATATTTCGATAGCCTATAAAACAAATAACAAATATCGAAAATGATATTAATTGTATCGTCATTTTTTCTGGAGTGACCGGTTCAGGTCCGTTCCTTTTATTTTTGGTGCCGCATCCCGAAGTTGCATGAATCCAAACTCGAAGTATCATCTGCCGACGTATTAATTACAGGGAGCAACCCCATGGCACAAATCGTCGGCAGCGGCGCACACACATTCGAAGTGCTGGAGGACTGGGCCAAAGTGCCGGCGGGCTGGGTTGCGCCGATGTCGTCGGTGACGGTGGATTCGCAGGGGCGGGTGTATGGCTTCTGCCGCGGCGAGCACCCGGTCATCGTATTCGACAAGAATGGTAATTTTCTCGGCTCATGGGGTGAAGGGCTCTTTGCGATGCCGCACGACATTTATGCCGATCACGCCGACAACATCTGGATCATCGACCGCGATTACGGCCAGATCTTCAGGTTCACCCCGGAGGGCCGCCTGCTGCAGACCATCGGCGAGCGGGGCAAGTATTCGGACACCGGTGTCGGGCCGGGCATCCATTCAATGGGCTTCAAGAACGTGAAGTACCCCGGTGGTCCCTTCAATCTGCCCACCGGCATGGCGGTGCTGGAGTCGGGCGACCTCTTCATTTCGGATGGTTACGCCAATTGCCAGGTGCATCGCTTTTCCGCGGAGGGAAAGCACCTGTATTCGTGGGGGCAGCCGGGGAGCGGCCCGGGGCAATTCATTTTGCCGCACGACGTGTGGGTGGACCGCCGGGGCCGCGTTCTGGTGGCGGACCGCGAGAACGATCGCGTGCAGGTGTTCACCCAGGCGGGCGAATACCTCAGCGAGTGGCCGACCAAACTCATCGGCGGTGCGGCGTTCTGGATCGATGCCAACGACATCGTGTACATGCCCGAGCACAACAACGGCAACTTTGCCGTGCTGACCCTGGATGGCGAGTTGCTGGCGCGCTGGGGCTCGCCAAAGCATCGCAGCTGCCATAGCGTAAGCGGTGACGCCGAGGGCAATATCTATTTCGTGCAGTCGCTCTCCAGCGAAGGCAGCAAGGGCCGGCGCATCGTCAAGTACATTCGCCAGTAAGAGGCAGAGCCGGCTGATTCGCAGCGGCGAACGGCGTTAGCGGGAGTCCGGCTCAGACATTGACGCGCGACGTGGTGTGGCGGCACACCAGCACCAGCATCTCGGTTTTCCCCGGTCCTGCGCGCGGGTCTTCCGCGGCCAGGTTGCCTTCGCAATTGATTACGCGGGAAACCCCGTTGCGTGGCACCAGACGCAGTTCGGCATTGGCCGGCGATTTGGTTGTTCTCAGCACGCCGATGAAGCGCGAAGCGCGCTCGCGATCATCCGGGTGCACCAGCATCAGCCAGTCGGCCCCCGGCTCGGTTTCTGCTTCATTGAACCAGGAGCGATGCGAGCCGCTGGCATACTGGATGCGGCCTTGTCCATCCAGTACGGTGACCAGATCGCCGACATTCTCCGCGATGAAGCGGAACTGCTCGGCGCTCAGGCGCAGCGCATTGCGCACCCGCAGCAACTCGCGATTCTGCGTGGCCAGGGCATAGCCCAGCAAGGTGGCGTAGCCGACGATACCGAGCATGCACATGCCGGTGACGACCGGACCGGTGTGCGGGTCGAATGAAAAACCACGGATGGCGCTCCACACCAGGGCCGCTGCAACAAAACCGGCCAAGGCGCGCGCAGTGTGCTTCAGGCCGCCCGCCGCGGTGCTGTTCAGGCTGACCGCCAGCAGCAGCGCGCAAGTCGGCCACAAAGCAAACTGCAATTGCGCCGCCCACGCGCCCAGCAAGACGGTGTCAGCGGCATAGTTGCGGAATTCGGCGCGCTTGGTATCGGCGGCGAGACGTGCGTGATGGTAGGCCACTTGTGGATACAGCAGAAAGGTCAGTACAGCGGCGATCGTCTCGCCCAGATCAAAGCCACTCTCGAATATCAGCGCCATCAGCGTGGCAAAGGTATAGGCGAAACTCGCCATGCGGATGTTGTAGCTGATCCGCACGAAGCGGTGTGGTGGCCTGAAGTTGACGGTCATTGCAGTTGCCATCGCAACAATGGCGACAGGGCGGGCCTTGACTTCACCGACATGATGGTTTGGCGTGTCGCATGCGCCACTGTTTTACCGCCGTTGTCGGCGCAGTCGTGGGGCGCGATGCAAGGCGATTGATCATTCTGTGGTCGGCACATCATCCGGGTCATGCAGGTCCGGGGCGACCGGAACTCGGAATTTTTCCGTGGCCCATGCTCCCAGATCGCTCATCTTGCATCGTTCCGAGCAAAACGGGCGGAAGCGTGCTTCGGCAGTCCACTCCAAGGGGGATGCGCAGTTCGGGCAATTCACAACAAGGGGCTTGGTCATGGCACAGTTCCAGGGGTAGGCATCGGGATTTTGGAGAAAAACGCAAAATGACGGGACAGCGCGGGCAAGTCTATCGCGACCGAACCAATTGCGCAGCCATATAGGCACCATACGGGGCACCATACCGGCAAGTTTTGATCCAGGTCAAGTGGGCAGGTTGTCACCGCGTTAGGCTTCGCCACGATTAATGTCTTATCTGGGATTTCCGTGTGGGTATCATCGAAAAAGTGGAGCAGCAGTCCGAAATCTCGACCGCGGCCAGTCTGCCCGTGGCCTGCTTTCATTGCGGTCTTCCCGTTCCTGCGGGAACGTCGTTCCGGGCCGAAGTGGACGGACTCTGGCGTGCCATGTGCTGCCCCGGCTGTGAAGCCATCGCGCAATCGATCACCGACCGCGGCCTGGTGGCTTATTACCGCTTGCGCGACGCCAATGGCAATGTCGCCGGTGACAGCCCGGCGGATGCCAGGCCGGATGCAGGCGCGCAGGAGTCTCTTGCACTCTATGACGATCCGCTGGTGCAGGCGCGCTTTGTCAGGCAGGTCGACGGCCGCCTTGAAGCCGAGCTGCTACTCGAAGGCCTGAGCTGCGCCGCCTGCGCGTGGCTGGTGGGACAGACGCTGGCGCGCGTCAAGGGTGTGTCACGCGCCGATGTCATCTATGCCAATCGGCGCGCCCGCGTGAGCTGGGACCCGGCGCTGACCCGGCTCAGTCTCGTTTTGGCGGCGGTACGCGCGGTGGGGTATCGCGCCTGGCCCTATGAAGAAGGCCGCCTCGCGCTGATCAACAAGCGCGAGCGGCGCGCCGCGCTGTGGCGATTGTTCGTGGCCGGGTTCGGCATGATGCAGGTGATGATGTATGCGCTGCCCGTCTATATCGCCGATGCCGGCACCATGGGGCTGGATGCGGAACAATTGATGCGCTGGGCGAGCCTGATCCTGACGCTGCCGGTCATGCTGTATTCGGCGACGCCGTTCTTTCTCGGTGCCTGGCGCGACCTCCGGCGCAGGCCGTTCTCGCTGGGAATGGACGTGCCCGTGGCCATCGGCATTGCCGTGGCCTTCGGTGCGAGCACCTGGTCCACGCTGATCGCGGCGGGCCCGGTGTACTTTGACTCGGTGTCGATGTTCGTGTTCCTGCTGTTGGGCGGACGCTATCTTGAACTGCTCGCGCGCCAGCGTGCCGGCCAGTCCTTGCAGCATCTGGCCCGCCTGGTCCCGGAAACGGCGCATCGCCTGATCAGTGATACAACGGGGGGCGACGCCGAGACGGTGCCGGTGGTGATGCTCAAGCCGGGTGACCGCGTGCTGGTCAAACCCGGCGAGGCGATTCCCACGGATGGCCTGTTGCAGGGCGCCAGGGCATTGGTGAACGAAGCGTTGGTGTCGGGTGAAAGCCGGGCGGTGCGCAAGTCCGATGGTGACCCGTTGATCGGCGGCGCCATCAATGCCGGCAGCGCGCTTATCATGCAGGTGACCCATATCGGCGCCGATACCGTGCTGTCGTCGATTTCACGCTTGATGGAACGCGCCATCACGGAGCGTCCGCGCTGGGTCGATGTGGCGCAGCGTGCCGCCAGCGGGTTCGTCGTGGCCATCCTGCTGTTTGCCGCTGTCGCAGCACTGGCCTGGATGACCATCGACCCGACGCGGGCATTGTGGATCGCAGTATCGGTTCTGATCGTCACATGCCCGTGCGCGTTGTCGCTGGCGACGCCGGTCGCGTTGACGGTGGCCACCGGAGAACTGGCGCGCCGTGGACTGGTCATCACGCGCGGCCACGTCATTGAATCGCTGGCCGAGGCGACCGATTTTGTTTTCGACAAGACCGGCACCCTGACCAGGGGCCAATTGCAATTGATCGAGACGCTGCCGTTGGGCCGGCATGGCGCGGCGCGTTGCCTGGAAATTGCAGCGGCCATCGAGCGCGGCTCGGAACATCCGTTTGCGCGTGCGCTGGTGATGGCGGCAGGCGGGGAACGGATTCCCGGCACGCAAGCCTGGCATAACGTGCCTGGCCAGGGCGTAGAGGCGCTGGTGCAGGGGCAGCGTCATCGCATTGGACGCGCTGACTATGTCGGCGCATTGCATGGGCGTGCGCCGCCGGTGGCGTGGCTGCACAGCATGGACAGCGTCGTGTGGCTGGGCGACGAGAGTGGCTGGCTGGCGGCGTTTCGATTGGGTGATGGCCTGCGCGCGCGTACTCCGGAAGCGGTGGCAGCCCTGCGCGGCATGGGCCGGCACGTGCATCTCTTGTCCGGCGATGATCCACAGGTGGCGCTGCATCTGGCGGATGTGCTGGGTATCGCCCGCGCCAATGTGACGGGTGGTGCGTCACCCGAGAGCAAGCTGGATTATGTGCGCAACCTGCAGCGGGCTGGTGCCCGCGTGGTCATGGTGGGTGATGGTGTCAATGATGCGCCGGTGCTGGCGCAGGCGGACGTATCGGTGGCGATGGCCAGCGGCGCTGACCTGACCCAGATCAAGGCCGATGCGGTGTTGCTGTCCGACTCACCCGCCGCGCTGGTGTCCGCGGTCGTGCTGGCGCGACGTGCGCAGGCGGTGGTGCGCCAGAACCTGATCTGGGCGCTGGGCTACAACCTCATCGTGCTGCCGCTGGCGTTCGCCGGTATGGTGACACCCTTGATTGCAGGCATCGGCATGTCCTCCAGTTCGCTGGTGGTCGTGCTCAACGCGCTGCGTTTGCGCCATGCCCGCGTTCCCAAGTCGATTGACGTCAATCCAAAGCACGCCTGATCCATGGACATCCTGTTTTTGCTGATTCCACTGAGCGTCGTGCTGGTGCTGGGCATCGGGGTGCTGTTCTGGTTCGCGCTCAGGGGCGGTCAGTTCGATGATCTGGATACGCCTGCGCTACGAATACTGGCCGACGACGATAGCCCCGACCCGGGCAAGTGACGGCTTGCGCCGTATGCGTCCGTTCGGCAGGAAGCGCGGCAGTACGCTCGGCAGAACGTTATTGGCAATGGTTGGAGCCGAAAAGTTGGCCAAATCGGGCTTCATTTGACCTAGATCAAAAGTCGCTTTGCCTCCTCGGGGAATACTGCCGCTGCAGTGCAATAAATCACATTTTGGCGAACACACAGCAAACGGGGAGCAGTAACGATGAACAGCGTGAAATTGGCAGTAGCAATTGGTGCAATTGGTGCAATCGGACTGACCGTCAGTACCGGGGTCATGGCGCAGCAGAAGGAAGGGCCTTGGATGGTGCGTGCTCGCGTCGTCAACCTGGGAATGGACAACAGTAGTTCTGCTGGACAGGCGCCGTTGGCGGCACTGCCTTCAAACTCGATCGCGGCCAGCGACAAGACCATTCCGGAAGTTGATTTTACTTATTTCTTCACCAGCAACATCGCGGCGGAACTGATTCTGACCGTGCCGCAAAAGCACAATGTTTCCGTCAATGCGCTGGGCATCGGCCCGGTCGGCTCATTCAAGCATCTGCCGCCGACACTGACGCTGCAGTATCACTTTTCACCTGATGCCACCTTCCGTCCCTATGTCGGAGCCGGTATCAATTACACCAAGATTTCCGGTGTCAGCATGAGCGCCGGGCCCGGATTGACGCTCGGCCTGGAAGGCAGCAGCGTCGGACCGGCATTTCAGATCGGCTTCGATTACAAGATCGCTGACAAGACGTACCTCAATTTCGATATCAAGAAAATCTATATCGACAGCGACGTCACGCTGAATGGCGCCAAGATCAGCAACCTGAAACTCGATCCGCTCGCGATCGGCGTTGGTTTGGGCTGGCGGTTCTGATTCAAAGCGGCAATCTGGCTTGCGGACTGCTGTTGCCGACGCGACAGCAGCAACCGCAGCAATCGTAACGACGGTGACGATCGCAACGACCGTAGCGACCGCAAGGATTTGAGCGGAGTTGATTCAAATCAAAAAGCCCGATTGTCATCATCGCTAGACTGCCTGCTGGTCGTTGCGTAAAGCAGCGGCCCATGCAGGCAAACAGTAACAGGCACATCAGTTTGTGTTAAGGGAGAATTCATGGATCTGAAGGCGACCTACAACTATACGGTTGTCAGGCAGTTTGCAGTGATGTCAGTGGTCTGGGGCATCGTCGGCATGCTGGTGGGTGTCATCATTGCCGCACAGCTGATCTGGCCGGAACTGGGTTTCAATCTGCCGTGGCTGGGTTATGGCCGGTTGCGACCATTGCATACCAATGCGGTGATCTTTGCGTTCGGCGGCTCCACGCTGTTCGCCACGTCGTACTACATCGTGCAACGCACCTGCGAGGTGAGATTGTTTGCCGGCGGGCTCGCGACATTTACCTTCTGGGGATGGACGCTGATCATCCTGCTGGCCGCCATCACGCTGCCGCTGGGAATAACCTCCGGCAAGGAATACGCGGAACTTGAGTGGCCCATCGATTTGCTGATCGCCGTGGTCTGGGTGTCCTACGCCATCGTCTTTTTCGGGACGTTGGCCACGCGCCGAACGCCGCATATCTATGTCGCCAACTGGTTCTTCGGCGCATTCATTCTGACGGTCGCCATATTGCATATCGTCAACAGCGCGGCCCTGCCGGTGACACTGTTCAAGTCCTACTCGGCCTATGCCGGGGTGCAGGATGCAATGGTGCAATGGTGGTATGGTCATAATGCGGTCGGCTTCTTCCTGACGGCCGGTTTTCTCGGGATGATGTATTACTTCATTCCCAAGCAGGCCGGTCGGCCGATCTATTCCTACCGACTGTCAGTGGTGCACTTCTGGGCGCTGATCTTCACCTACATGTGGGCGGGTCCGCACCACCTTCACTACACGGCATTGCCCGATTGGGCGCAGTCCATCGGCATGTTGTTTTCGCTGATCCTGCTGGCGCCATCCTGGGGCGGCATGATCAACGGCATCATGACCCTGTCGGGCGCCTGGCACAAACTGCGCACTGATCCGATCCTGAAGTTCCTAATCGTGTCGCTGTCCTTCTACGGCATGTCGACATTCGAGGGACCGATGATGTCAATCAAGACGGTGAATGCGCTGTCGCACTACACCGACTGGACCGTGGGTCACGTTCACTCGGGGGCATTGGGCTGGGTCGGACTGGTCAGCATGGGCAGCCTCTACTACCTGATTCCGCGCGTGTTCGGCCGTGTCGAGATGTGGAGCATGCGCCTGATCTCCGTGCACTTCTGGGTCGCCACCATCGGCATCGTGTTGTATATCGCGGCCATGTGGATTGCCGGTGTGATGCAGGGATTGATGTGGCGCGCGGTGAGTCCGGACGGGACACTGACCTACAGCTTCGTCGAAAGCGTCAAGGCCACCTATCCCTTCTATGCCATCCGGCTTGTCGGCGGACTGCTGTACTTCGCTGGCATGCTGATCATGGCCTTCAATGTGTGGAAAACCGTATGCGTCGGCAAGGCTTCTGACGCGCCCATCCCGCTTGCCAAGCCAGCGCACGCCTGACAGGAAACCAACATGAAATTCAGCCACGAACTGATCGAAAAAAACAGCGCACTGCTCATCCTGCTGGTCATCCTGACGGTGAGCGTGGGCGGCCTGGTGGAAATCGTGCCGCTCTTCTTCCAGCGTTCCACAACAGAGCCGGTGGAGGGACTCAAGCCCTACGCACCGGTGGAACTGACGGGCCGGGATATTTATGTCCGCGAGGGTTGCTACAACTGCCATTCGCAGATGATCCGGCCCTTTCGTGCCGAGACTGAACGCTACGGCCACTATTCTGTGGCGGGTGAGTTTGTCTATGACCGGCCGTTCCAGTGGGGCAGCAAGCGCACGGGTCCGGATCTGGCGAGAGTCGGCGGTCGCTACAGCAATGACTGGCATCGCAGCCATCTCAACAACCCGCGGGAGCTGGTGCCGGAGTCGAACATGCCGGCATACCCGTGGCTGGCTAAAACGCCCGCCGATGCAACCGACATTGAAACCAAGTTGAAGACGCTGCGCACGCTCGGTCATCCCTATACCGATGAGGATATTGCCGGAGCGGCCAAGCAGCTGGCCGGCAAGACCGAGCAGGACGCGCTGATTGCCTACCTGCAGGTGCTGGGCACGGCCATCAAGACCAAGCGCTAAGCCCGGACTGCAACGGACACCGGACATAGAACATGAGCGATTCAATTCAATTTTTCCAGACGTGGGAGATAAGCAAGCGGGCTTAGCCCGCTGGCAAAAGCACAATCATGGACATCAATTTCATCCGAGAGGCCATCACCGTGGTGAGCTTTGTCGTATTCATCGGCATCCTGGCATGGGCCTACAGCCCGGCCAACCGGGAACGGTTCGAGCAGGATGCGCGGTTGCCCTTTGAAGAGGACGCAAAAATGGAAGAACGGTCATGAGCGACTTCACCAGTGGTTTCTGGAATCTCTACATCGGCATCATTACGCTGGCCAGTATCGCGGCCTGTGCCGTCCTTCTGAAGCTGACCAGCCGCCGGCGTATCGCCAGTGATCCGGACAAGACGCCGCATGTCTGGGACGAAGATCTGGAGGAGTTCAACAACCCGTTGCCGCGCTGGTGGGTCTGGCTGTTCTACATCACCATCGTGTTCAGCCTCGGGTACTTGTGGTTTTATCCGGGCCTGGGCAGCTGGGAAGGCGCCTGGAAATGGTCATCCAATGGCCAGTATCAGGACGAGATGAAAAAAGCCGATCAGGAACTCGCGCCGCTGTACGACAAGTTTGCGCGCCAGGATCTGGCTCAGTTGGCTACTGATCCACAGGCCAAGGCCATTGGGCAGAGGCTGTTCCTCAATTACTGTGCCCAGTGCCATGCCTCCGATGGTGGCGGCAGCAAGGGATTTCCCAACCTGACCGATAAGGACTGGCTCTATGGTGGCGAACCCGAGACCATCAAGACCACCATACTCAATGGACGCAATGGCGTGATGCCGCCCATGGCACCTGTACTGGGTTCGGAGGGGACTGTCGATGTGGCGCATTATGTGCGCTCATTGTCCGGTCTGGCCAGCGACGAGGTTCGTGCCTCCAGAGGCAAGGCCCTGTTCGCCACGAATTGTGTCGCCTGTCACGGCCCCGAAGCCAAGGGTAATCCGCAGGTCGGAGCGCCCAATCTGACCGACAAGGTATGGTTGTATGGTTCGTCCGAGGCCACTATCATTGAAACGGTGACGAAAGGCCGGAACAACGTGATGCCGGCGCACAAGGACTTTCTGGGTGAGGCACGGGTGCACGTGCTTGCGGCATATATCTACGGATTGTCCAATACCGACCTGAAGCCGCCTGCGAAGTAGGATTTCAATGAGCGATGCGCCCGGAAACAACGATAATGTAAAACCCCTGAAGTTCATGCCGCAACCGGGCGGCGCGGCACAGGCGGCCGATGAGTCGCTGTACGAGATCCGGAGCAAGATCTACGCACGCGCCGTCAGCGGCTGGTTTGCGCGCTGGCGCTGGGGTGTCATTTTCGCAACGCAACTGTTCTTTTACGGAGCGGCCTGGTTGCAGTGGAACGGTCGCCAGGCGGTGCTGTTCGACCTGGTTACCCGGAAGTTCTACATCTTCGGCGTGGTGTTCTGGCCTCAGGATTTCATCTATCTGAGCGCGCTGCTGATTATCTCGGCGCTGTCGTTGTTCCTGTTTACCGCGGTGGCCGGGCGCCTGTGGTGCGGCTATGCCTGTCCGCAGACGGTGTACACCGAGATCTTCATGTGGATAGAGCGCAAGATCGAGGGCGATCGCGCTGCGCGCATGCGTCTGGACGGGCAGGCGATGGGTTCGCGCAAGGTCGGGCTCAAGGCGGCCAAGCATGGCGCCTGGATTGCACTGAGCCTGTGGACCGGCTTCACCTTCGTCGGGTACTTCACGCCCATTCGGGAACTATCCGGCGCGGTGATGAGTCTTGCGCTGGGGCCCTGGGAAACCTTCTGGATGTTGTTCTACAGTTTCGCGACTTACGGCAACGCCGGATGGATGCGCGAGCAGGTCTGCAAGTACATGTGTCCGTATGCACGCTTCCAGAGCGCGATGTTCGATCCCGACACCATGATCGTGACCTATGACCGCGAGCGTGGCGAGCCGCGCGGCGGGCGCAGTCGCAGCGCCGATGCGCGCGCCCTGAATCTGGGCGCGTGCGTGAACTGCGGGATCTGCGTGCAGGTCTGTCCTACCGGGATCGATATCCGCAAAGGCCTGCAATACGAATGCATCGGCTGCGCCGCCTGCATTGATGCCTGCGATCAGGTGATGGACAAGATGCATTATCCGCGAGGACTCATCCGGTACTCCACCGAGAATGCCATCAAGAACCACTGGGATTTTCGCAGGGTCGTGCGTCAGGCACTGCGTCCGCGCGTGCTCATCTATACGACGATCCTGTGCGGTGTGATCATTGCGACCGTGGTGACGCTGTCCATGCGGGTGCCGCTGAAGGTCGATGTGATTCGTGACCGGACCAGTCTGGCGCGAGAAGTGGACGAGGGCAAGATCGAAAACGTCTATCGGCTCCAGATCATGAATACGGATGAGCGGTCACATCGGTTTGTCATATCGGTCAGTGGGGGTGACGACCTGAAACACCTGGAACTTCTGACCGTCCCCCAGCCACTGGAAATCGAGTCCGTGTCGGCGCGCAGCGTGGTGGTGCGCGTCAGGGCCGAACCGGAACATTCGCACGGCGGCACCGAGCGTATATTTTTCACCGTGAAAGCGAGCGATGATGAAAAGCACATGCTGCCCGAGGTGATTTCGGTCAGGGAAAAATCCAGCTTCTTCATCCCGTCATCCGCAAGATAGGCAATGCCCCAAGGAGATCGCGACATGACCACACAAACGGCAGTCATTCCCGTTGCACCCTGGTATCGGCACCGCTGGCCGTGGCTGGTCATGGCCGGTCCCGCTATCGTGGTCGTGGCCGGGATCATCACCATGATCATTGCGTTTCGCACCAGTGACGGACTGGTCGCGGACGATTACTACAAGGAAGGCCTCGCCATCAACCGCTCTCTGGAGCGCGATGTGCGCGCACGGGCGTTGGGGGTGGCGGCGACGGCCACATTCAATCCCTTGCGCACACGTGTGCGCCTGGGCATTGTCCAGGCCAACGCGTCCCCAAATGTTGCCGACGCAGGTATCCGCCTGTCGCTGCTGCATCCGACACGTGCCGGCCTCGATCAGGTGATCGTATTGAAGCCGATTGCGCCCGGGCTGTATGAGGGCGAGATGACCGAACCCCGTGACGGCTTGTGGCACGTGCAGCTGGAAGCCCCCGGCGCGGGCTGGCGGCTGATGGCGGACTGGCGCAGCAACAAGGACATCCTGCAACTGGCGCCAGTGAAGGAGTGATCATGATGCAGCGGATCATCTGGATTCTGTGGCCGGCCTTCCTGGTCGCGATACCCGCAGTCGGCGTGGTGTTTTCCATGGTGGACCCTGAAGATATGCATGTGTTCGGGTCCCCGCTGGAAATAAGCCGCTTCGGTGCCTATACCGTGGGCTTTTTTTTCTTCTGGTTCATGGGGGCATGCTGCAGCGCGCTGACCTGCCTGTTGCAGAGTTCACCCTATGAACTCAATCGCTGTACGCTGGAGCCTGAAGACCGCCCCATGGGCTGTCCGAAGCAGGGATGCCCCTCGCATGGGCCGGCCGCCGACGCAGGCTGAACGCGCAGGCTGGACGACTGGCTTGCCTGATTGTGTGGTGACGTTGGCATTGATTCCCTTTTTTGCGTAACCTGAGCGGCCTGGCAGCGTGAACCGCCTGCGGGCGGAAGTGCGCACCGTGAATGGAACGCCTTTTTATCGGCTACTTTCGGAGGATACACATCGTGTTCAAGCACATTCTTATAACGACGGACGGCTCCCAACTGGGCAACAAGGCCATCAAGACCGGACTGGACCTGGCCAAGGCACTGGGCGCGCGCGTCACTGTTTATCAGGCGACCGAAGCCAGCGCCGGCATGTATGTCAACGATGGTTATGCCGTTCCGGCCGATCTGCTCGTGCGCATGGAGCAGGAGGCCGGCAAAAGCGTGGAAGTCAACCTGGAAAAAGCACGCAAGGCATTGACTGCGGCCGGCATCGAATGCAATACCGTGGTTGGCAAATCGCCGATTCCCTGGGAAGGCATTGTGGAAACGGCAAAAAAGAAAAAGTGCGATGCCATTGTGATGACCTCGCATGGCCGGCGCGGCCTGTCGGGCGTGCTGCTGGGCAGCGTTACCCAGAAGGTGCTGACGCACTCGAAAATTCCGGTGGTGGTCTTTCGCTGACCGGCGCCTGTTGAGCCGCGTCGCGTCAGAGGGGAGCTGGCGTGGCAGGTGTAAGAATATTCAATAGAAGAACTGAATGGAAATCGCATGAACTCCCTGCCCAACCGTCACTACCTGACCCCGCTGTTTGAGCCGCGCTCGGTGGCCGTCATCGGCGCTACCGAGAAGCCCGGCAAGATCGGTGAAGTGCTGATCTCGAACATGCTGGCGGCGGGCTTTCGCGGCCCCCTGTACGCGGTCAATCCGAAATATCGCAGCGTTCACGGTGTGCCCGGCATTGCGTCGATCCAGGCGCTGCCGCAACCGGTGGATCTGGCCGTGATCGCAACGCCGCCGGCCAGTGTGCCTCTAATGATCGAGCAATGCGGGCGGGCCGGAGTGCATGCGGCCGTCGTGATCACCGCGGGATTCTCCGAGATCGGGCCCGAAGGCGCGAAGCTGGAGCAGGCCGTGCGCGACAACGCGCGTCGCTATGGTGTGCGCATGATCGGTCCCAATTGCCTGGGCATCATGCGGCCCGGCATCGGCCTGAATGCGACCTTTGCGCGTGGCGCGGGATTGCCCGGGTCATTGGGCCTGATATCGCAGTCTGGCGCCGTGTGCACGGCGATGCTGGATTGGGCGGCGCTCAACAAGATCGGCTTCTCCAGTGTGGTTTCCCTGGGCGGATCGGTTGATATCGATTTTGGCGAAATCATTGATTACCTTGCCAACGATCCGAACACCGGGCATATCCTGCTGTATATCGAAGGGGTGCGTGATGCGCGCCGCTTCATGGGCAGCCTGCGCGCCGCGGCCAGGGTCAAGCCGGTCATCCTGATGAAGGTGGGGCGCCATCCGGCCGGCTCGCGCGCCGCTGTCTCGCATACCGGTGCCATTGTCGGCGCCGATGATGTGTTTGATGCAGCAGTCCGGCGCGCCGGCGTGGTGCGGGTGCAGCGCATTGACCAGCTGATTGCGGCGGCGCAGGCATTGGCCTCGCATGTCAAACCGCGCGGGGAACGCCTGGTGGTGATCACCAATGGGGGCGGGCCTGGTGTGATGGCGGCGGATCGTGCCGCCGACCTGGGCCTGGTGCTGGCGGAACTGTCGCCCGCCACGCTGGCACGTCTGCAGAGTGCGCTGCCCTCCAACTGGTCGCATGGCAACCCGGTCGATCTCATCGGCGATGCGGATAGTGCGCGCTACAGCGCCGCCATTTCCGCTTGCGTCGCCGATGACGGCGTCGATGGCGTGCTGACCATCCTCACGCCGCAGGCCATGACCGACGCGGCGGGAGCGGCGCGCGCCATCATTGCGGCCGACAAGGGCACCTCCAAGCCGCTGATTGCGTGCTGGATGGGGGAGGCGAGCGTGTCCGAGGGACGCCGGCTGTTGCAGGAAGCCGGCATCCCGGTTTTTCGCACGCCCGACCCGGCGGTGGAAATGTTCGCGCACGTGTCCGCGTTCTATCGCAACCAGCGCACACTGCTGCAGATTCCCGGGCCCTTGTCGCATGAACAGGTGCCGGATCTGGCAGCGGCCCGACAACTGGTGCGGGCGGTGCTCGCCGATGGGCGCAAGGTACTCAGTCCGGGTGAATCCCGGGCGCTGCTGGCGGCATTTCATATCCCGGTCGTGTGCAGTGTGAACGTGTCCTCGGCCGAAGCAGCGGTGCAGGCGGCCGTGAAGATGGGTTTCCCGGTGGTGATGAAAATCAATTCCCGCGACATCACCCACAAGAGCGATGTGCGCGGCGTGCGCATCAATCTGGCCGATGCGGAGGCCGTGCGCGCCGCTTACGAGGACATGATCGCGGGCGTGCATCGGTTGCGGCCGGAGGCGCACCTGGACGGCGTGTCGATTGAAAACATGATCAGACGTCCCAACGGACGCGAACTCATGATCGGAGTGGTGCGCGATCCGGTGTTCGGTCCCGCCATCACGTTTGGTTCCGGCGGTACTGCCGTGGAGGTATTGCACGATCGCAGCGTGGCCCTGCCGCCATTGAATTCCTTCCTCGCCACCGAGATGATCGGGGCCACCCGGATCTCGAAGATGCTGGGGGCTTTTCGAGCCATGCCGGCGATCAATATGCCCGCCCTCGAGTCGGTATTGATGCGGGTGTCGGAACTGGTGTGCGAACTTCCCGAAATCGACGAACTGGATATCAATCCGGTGTTCGCCGACGAAGCCGGGGCCATTGCCCTCGACGCGCGCGTGGTGTTGTATTTGCCTGCTGTACAGCGCAGTCGCTACGCCCATATGGCCATTCATCCCTATCCGAGCGAACTGGTGAAACGCTGCAGCCTGCCCGACGGTTCGGAGGTCACGCTGCGCCCGATTCGCCCGGAGGATGCGCAGATGGAGCAGGCCTTCGTCGCCGGATTGTCCGACAGCAGCCGGCGCTTCCGGTTCATGAATACGGTGCGTGAGTTGACCCCGACCATGCTGGTGCGATTCACGCAGATCGACTACGACCGCGAAATGGCTTTTGTCGCTGTGACCGGGGAGGCTGACAGCGAACTCGAGGTCGGGGTGGTGCGCTACATCTCGAATCCGGATGGGGAGACCTGTGAATATGCCATCGTGGTCGCCGATGCCTGGCAGGGCAAGGGCCTGGGCGTGGTCATGCTCGAAGCGCTGGTTGAGGTTGCCCGCGACCGCGGGCTGAAGTCGATGACCGGATATGTCCTGGCGGACAACCGCCCCATGCTGGAGTTCTGCCGCAAGCTGGGATTCGAGATCGCAACGGTGCCCGATGATCAAGGGACCCGTGAAGCAACCCTTTACCTGTCGCGGAAATGAACGGATAATTTGATTATAATTATTTAATATATTGTTTTTAAATAAACAATATATTTTAATAATGATAATATTATTGTGATTGCGATGCCACCGCCGAGGTGGCGACGCAGGGTTTTCAGGTGGCTTTACGAAAGAAGCTTGACCCAAATCAATTGCAATTTCAGCTATCGACTCATAATGGCACCATGATGTCGGTGTTCTTCTGAAAAGGGGTGACAAATGTTCAAGCGAATTCTGGTGGCGGTGGATGGCAGCGCTACATCGAAGGCTGGACTCAAAACAGCAATTGCGCTGGCCAAGGAGCAGAATGCCAGCCTGCTGATCATGCATGTCGTGGATGAGCGCATGACCATGCTCAACCCGGAAGCGGGCGCCTATGTTGAGACAATGTTTGAAATGCTGCGCGAAGGAGGCAGGAAGGTGGTCGCGGATGCCGAAGCGCTGGCGCGCAAGCAGGCGGTGCCGTTCAAAACGGCCATGATCGAGAGTTTCGGACTCGGTGTGGCCGAGGTCATCGTCAGGCATGCACAGAAATCGCGCGCCGACCTGATCGTGCTTGGCACCCATGGGCGTCGCGGCATGAACCGACTGGTGATGGGCAGCGATGCTGAAAGCGTGGTGCGTCAGGTCACGGTTCCGGTACTGCTGGTGAAAGGGCCGAATACACCAGCCCGAAAGGCAGCAAAAACAAAAAAATAGCCGGCAGGCCAGAGTCAGCCACCGGTATAGAGCGGCGCCGCCAGATCATTTTGTCAGGCGCCGGAATATTGCAGCACCGGCTCCGGTAGTCAATGGAGCCATTCACTTGAGAGGACTCGACCATGAACATTTCCTTGCAAACGACATTCCGCGGACTTGAGCATTCCGATGCGCTCGAGGAGGCCATTCGTCAACACGCGGAGAAGCTCGAACATTTTCATCCGCATATCGTCAGCTGCCGTGTTGTCATCGAGCTGGTTGGCAAGCACAAGCAGCAGGGGCGCCAGTTCGTGGTCCACATTGACCTGAAGGTGCCGGGCAAGGAAATCGTGATCGACCGCGATCATGATGAAGATCCCTACATTGCGATGCAGGAGGCATTTACCGCGGCGCGCCGCAAGGTGGAAGAACATGCGCGCATTCGTCGCGGTGAGGTCAAGAAGCACGCCAGCGC